>NZ_JACMTR010000002.1:0-255000 GCF_014267175.1 Pseudonocardia sp. C8 | reverse complement strand
ACCGGCCAGGTTCGACCCCCAGGCGGCGCCGATCCCGGCGCCGACGACCAGGCCGAGGAGGCTCCCGGCACGCGCGACCCCGCCAAGGCGGCGGAACCCGCCGACGGCGGCGGCCAGCACCACGATCAGGACGAGCAGGTCGAGCAGCGTCACGGCGCCCCTTCCCTCGGGTCTCACCACCGACGATGCCCGCCGCACCTGAGGCAGGACTGAGACGGGACTGAGATCGGTGGGAGACGGACCCCGGCGCCCTACAGCTCCCCGCGGCGCCGGGCCCACACGATGCAGCCCACCGGCACCCCGAACAGCAGCACGCAGATCACGACGGCGACCGCGAGTCCCGTCGGCAGCGACACGATCAGCAGTGCGAGGAGCGCGGCCGCGGCCATCACCACGCACACGAGCGGAAGCGACAGCGCGGTCCCGGTGCGCCGCACGGGCGGGTGCGGCTCACCCTCCAGGCCGGACAGCCAGTGCGCCAGTGCGGGATCGTCGCGCCGGGTGGCCGAGGAGATCTCCGCCAGCATGCGCAGTTCGCGCTCGTCGAGCGGACGAGCGGGGCGGTCCTCGAGCACGGCGGGCTCCTCGTCACGGTCCAGGTCCGGCGGACACGTGCCGCCAAGCCTAGGTGGCTCCGCGGTCGGCGGCCAGCACCACGTGCGCCGGTCAGGCGGACTCGGTCGCGCCGACCCAGAGGGCGTGCGCCAGCGAGGGGCCCCACTCCTGCTCGGCCTCGCCCGCCGGACGGTCCTCGGCCCCGGAGCGGCGCAGCCGCACCACGAACGGTCCCTCGAACGGCCTGCGGGTGAGCAGGTCGACCCGGTCACCGAGCCGGACGTCGTTCGCGTCGAGGTAGCGGAGCACCTCGGGGTCGGTGTCGTCGACGCGCACCAGGGCGCCGCCCTCGCCGTACTCGAGCTCGGGGAGGCGGCGGGCCCGGACCTCGGGCAGGGAGCCGTCCCGGCCCGGGATCGGATCGCCGTGCGGGTCGAACCGCGGGTGCCCGAGCCGGTCGTCGATCCGGTCGAGCAGCCGGTCGGAGACGGTGTGTTCGAGGGCCTCGGCCTCCTCGTGCACCTCGTCCCAGGCCAGGTCCAGCTCGGTGACCAGGAACATCTCGATGAGCCGGTGCCGGCGGACGACGGCGAGCGCCGACGTCCGTCCGGCCGGGGTGAGCGTGATGCCGGCATACCGGGCGTGGTCGACGAGCCCGGCGTCGACGAGCTTGCGGACCATCCCGGACGCCGACGGCGACGACACCCCCAGCCGCTCGGCCAGCGCGGAGACCCCCACCGCGTCCTCCCCGCGTTCGGCCAGCAGGAAGATGGTCTTGAGGTAGTTCTCCACGGACTCCGAGTGGCGTTCCGTGCTCATGCCCTCCACGGTATCCGCCGGGTCGCCGGGCCGGGACCGGACGTCGCGCGCGGTCGGGTCCGCTACCCCGCGACCAGCCGTTCCAGCACGCCCGTGTCGTACGGGGAACCGAGCGTGGCGGCCAGGCAGAGCCCGTTCACGGCGGCGACGAGCAGCGGCCTGCGGCCCGGGTCGTCGGGCAGCAGGCGCACCGCGACGTCGGCGAGCGCGTCGTCCCAGCGGTGCAGCTCGGTGGCGAGGTCCGCCCGCCGGGCCGCGTGCAGGAACAGCTCGTACTCGGCGACGGCCGACATCCGGTCGGGCCGGGCGCAGTCCTCCACCAGGGCGACGAGGGCGTCGACCGTGCCGATCGCCTCCAGCCGGGTGACGTACCGGTCGTTCACCGCGCTCAACGCGGCGACCAGCAGATCGTCCACCGAGGCGAAGTAGTAGAGCACCGCGCTGGGGGGCACGCCCGCCTCGGCGGCGACGGCGCGCTGGGTGACGGCCGCGGCGCCGCCCCGGCCGATCACCCGCAGCGTCGCGTCGATCAGGGCGAGCCGGCGCCGCTCACCCTTGCGCAGCCGCTGGTCGACCGGCTCAGGCATGGGCGGACGACCCGCCGAGTTCGAGGGCCAGCACCCCGCCGATGACCAGGACGATCCCGGCGGCCTGCACCCAGGTCAGCGACTCGCCCAGGAAGAACGCGCCGATCAGCGCGACGAGCGCGACCCCCGCGGCCGCCCAGACCCCGTAGGCGATGCCGAGCGCCATCCCGCGGGACAGGGCCTGGGAGAGGCCCCAGAACGCCGTCGCGTACCCGGCGACCGTGACCAGCGACGGCAGCAACCGGCTGAACCCGTCGGAGGCACGCAGCGACAGCGTCGCCGTCACCTCGGCCCCGATCGCGAGCGCGAGCCATCCCCACATGCCGATCCTCCTTCACACCGCCCGTACCCGAGGCACGGTACGCCGATTCTGGAGCAGATGCTCAGGTTTCTCCTGCCACCCGGTCGACCGACACGCGTAACGGTTTTCATTGGATACTGTGAAGCATCGTGACCACGCAGAGCAACCACTCGCTCACCACGTTCCCGGTGCCCCGCAGGCACCACGACGGACCGGACACCGCCGGCACCACCGCCCGGCTGGTCGCGCTGCACGATCAGCTCGCCCGGACCGACCTCCGCCCGGGGATCGTCGTCGACGCGGCGTTCGGGGAGCTCGTCGAGCTGTGCTGCCACCCGCCGGTGGGCTGTACCGAGCAGGTGCTCGAACGGGTGGCCGGGCATGCGGACGCGCTGCGCTCGCTGGCCGCGACCGGTGAGGGGCGCATGGAGGCGTACTGGTCGGACCGGATCACCGCGGCTCCCGACCCGGTCGCCGAGCTGCGCCGGTTCCCCTACCTGGGCAACTACCACGATCTCGTCCGGCTGGAGCTGGCCGCGCTCACCGCGGCCGGCGTGCCGGCGCCGCGCAGGGTGGCCGTCCTCGGCTCGGGCCCGTTGCCGCTCACCGGGCTGGTGCTCGCCGAGCGGCACGGGGCGGAGGTCCTGCACGTCGACCGGGACGGCACGGCGGCCGCCGCCGGTGACGCGGTCGCGGAGGCCGTCGGCATCCCGGCCCGCAGCCTGGTCGCGGACCTGGCGGAGCCGTTGCCCCGCACCGTCGTCGCCGAGCTGGGCCGGGCGGACGTCGTCGTGGTCGGCGCGCTGGTCGGCGACGACGCCCGGGCCAAGGGCGTGATCACGGCCCGGCTCGCGGCGGCCGCACCGCACGCGGTGCAGCTGGTGCGCTCCGCGGCGGGGCTGCGCACGCTGCTCTACCCCGCGGTGGCCGCGGCGGACCTCCCCGCCCTGGAGGTCCTGCTCGAGGTGCACCCGCGCACCGACGTCGTCAACTCCGTCCTGGTGGCCCGCCCCCGGTCGTGAGCCTCGTCGCGTCCCGGTTTGCCCGCGCCCACCGGCGGACAGTTCCCCGCCCCGGACAGGGGTGCAGTGCCGCACCGCCCTCGAGGTGAGGAGCCGGACATGCTGCGGACGACGGGTGGCTTCGCCCGCCCCTACACCCCCGTCCAGCCGGTCGGTGCCGCGTCCGGGACGGCGTTCGTGCTGGTCGGCGCCCTGGGGTTCGTCCCGGAGGTGACGGGCGGGACTGCGTTGCTGCGCGGGCGCCCGGTCGCCACCCGGGGCGGGTCGGTCACCGCCTGAGCGCCTGGACGCGGCACGCTGCGCGGTGGTCCGATGGGCCCGTGCCCGAGACCCCGCCCGACCCGGACCCCCGCCGGGACGCCGACGACGTCGGTGACCCGGTCTGCTGGCTGGACCGGCTCTGCCCGGAGTGCGGGGCGATGCCCTCGTCCGGCGCGGACGGCGAGCCGCCCGGGAGCTGCTGGCGCTGCGGTGCCGCCCTGGCGCGCTGAGCCGATCGGTGTGACCGGTCAGCGCACCGGCGGGTGCGCGCAGGAGAGCGAGCAGGTCCACGCGGCGACCGACCGCCGGACAGGCATCGCTGGGCGGCGGTCCGGGCCGCGCTGGCCGCGTTCGAGGAGATCGAGCAGGAGCTCGCCGGCCGGCTCGGGGCGTCGCGCATCGCGTCCCTGCGGTCGGTCCTGTCCGACCTGCTCGGCGGGGCGGAACCGGACCGGCCGGATCGTTGACCCCGGCCGTCCGGTCGTTCCCGCCGCGGCGAGGCCGCACGGTTGGGCGCGCCGCACAGGTTGGGTGCGCCTCGCACAGGTTGGGTGCGCCTCGCACAAGCCCGAAGTCATGCGGGGCGCGGCGAACCTGTGCGGCGCGGCGGCCGGCGCGGGCGCGGCGCGGTGCGGCGGCCGGCGCGGGCGCTCACCGCGCGGTCCGTCGCCGCCGGGGGCGGGAGGCGCAGGCGATGCAGGTCGTCGCCGCCGGCAGGGCCGCCAGCCGCTCCGGGGCGATCGGACCGCCGCACTCCCCGCAGGTGCCGTAGGCGCCGGAGGCGAGGCGGTCGACGGCACGGTCGAGGTCGTCCCGCTCCCGCTCGGCCGCCGCGAGCAGCCCCTGCAGCTGGGCACGCTGGACGGCGATCGTCACGCCCTCGGGGTCGTGCTCGTCGTCGTGGCTGGTCAGGGCCTGTTCCTCGGCCAGGGAGGCCAGCTCGTGCCGCAGCGACGCGACCCGTGCGGCGACGCGGTCGCGTTCTGCGGTGAGGGTGGCCCGATCCATCCACCCAGCATGACCTCCGCGACGTCCCTGCCGGACCCGCCACCCGGACGACCGGTCCCGTCGCCGCAGGGGTCGGCGGGACTGCGAAGGTGTCCGGCGTGGAACCGCTTCCCCGCCCGGTGTCCGGCGTCGGTGTCGTCCTCCAGCGCGACGACGGCCGGGTCGCGATCGGACACCGGGTCACCGCCGGCGAGACGCCCAGCTGGTCGTTCCCCGGCGGGCACCTCGAGGGCGGCGAGGCCCCGGTCGGGACCGCGCTGCGCGAGCTCGCCGAGGAGACCGGCGTCGTCGCTCCGGCCGGAACCCTGGTTGCGGTGTGCGTCCGCACCGCGGGCAGCGGCGTGACGTTCGCGGTACACGTGCCCGCGCCGGACGGGGTCGCGCCCGTCGTCACCGAGCCGCACGCCGTCGACGCCTGGACCTGGGCCGATCCGGACGACCTGCCCGGACCGCTGTTCGCACACACGGCCGCGGTCCGGCACGCGTGGCGCTCACCGGGCGTGCCGCTGGCGGGCTGGGACCTGCACACGATCGCCCGGTAGTCCGGAGCCGCCACGCGGTCAGGGCGTGCATGGCACGGCCCGGACCGGGGTACGGACCGGCGACGGACGGGGATGCGGAGGGATGCGATGACATCGGTCGAGCAGGCGGTCCGGAGCTTCCGCGGTCTCCCGGACGCCGCGGGTCACTCGGAACGCACCCGCGAGGAGCTGCGCGACGCCCTGCGCAAGGTCGACCTGCTCGACGACCCGCACGCCTGGCAGATCCTCGAGACCGTCGACGACGACGCCGTCCTGCTCGGACCCGACGGGCAGGACATCGGGACCTGGCGCGAGGGCCACCCGTACTCCGAACGGATGCCGCGACGCGAGTACGAGCAGCGCAAGCGGGCCCTGCAGATCGAGTTGCTCAAGCTCCAGTCCTGGGTCAAGGACACCGGCCGGCGCGTCGTCATCCTGTTCGAGGGCCGCGACGCCGCCGGCAAGGGCGGCACGATCCAGCGGTTCACCGAGCACCTGAACCCGCGCGGTGCCCGGGTCGTGGCCCTGGACAAGCCGTCCGGGCGCGAGCAGGGCCAGTGGTACTTCCAGCGCTACGTCGAGCAGCTGCCGACGGCCGGCGAGATCGTCCTGTTCGACCGCTCCTGGTACAACCGGGCCGTCGTCGAGCGGGTGATGGGGTTCTGCTCCGACGCCGAGTACCACCGGTTCATGCGCGAGGCACCCTCGCTGGAGCAGTCGCTGGTCGACGACGGCGTCCACCTGGTCAAGCTCTGGTTCTCGGTGTCGCGCACCGAGCAGCGCACGCGGTTCGTGATCCGGGTGCTCGACCCGCTGCGGCAGTGGAAGCTCAGCCCGGTGGATCTCGCCAGCCTGGAGCGGTGGGACGACTACACCGCGGCCAAGGAGGCGATGTTCGCCGGCACCGACACCGAGTGGGCGCCGTGGACGGTCGTCGACTCCAACGACAAGCGACGCGGCCGGATCGAGGCGATGCGGTGGGTGCTGGCGGGCCTCGACTACCCGTCCAAGGACGCCGACGTCGTCGGGACACCGGACCCGCTGATCGTCGGGCCGCCCGAGGCCGGGAGCGACGACGAGCCGGCCCCGGCCGAGGCCGGCTGAGCAGGTCCGTCCGCGCTCAGGCCTCGCCGCCCCGGCCGTCGGAGAACAGCAGGGCCGTCGCCCGGCCGAGGACCTCCCGCCGGGTGTGGCCGGGGTGGTCCGCCGCGATCAGGCCCGTCGCGATGGCGGCGCTGAACGCGAGCAGGCACCGCGCCTCGAGCTCCAGGTCGTCGGTGAACCGCCCGGCGAACTGCGCCCGCAGGTAGTCCATGCGGCGGCCGTCGACGCGCCGGAGCCGGTCGGCGACGTCCGGGTCCCGGCGCGCCCAGTCCCGGATCGCGAGGTCGACCGGTGTCAGCTCGCCGGAGAACGTCAGCGCGCCGGCACGCCGCGCCCGGGTCAGCGGATCACCGCCCTCCTGCTCGACCCGCTCCAGGACCTCCGCGACGGCCCGTCGCTCCCACGCGTCGAGCAGCGCGTCGAGCAGCGCCGGCCGGTCGGCGAAGAAACCGTAGAACCCGCCCTTCGTGACCCCGAGGTCCCGGGCGAGTGCCTCGATCCGCACCGCGTCCGGCCCGCCGGCGGCCAGCGTCCGGAGCCCGGCGTCGATCCAGGCCTCGCGCGGCGTGCGCGCCTTCGCCATCCCGGTCCCCTCCCCACGGACAGATCTATACGGAAGCGTATATCTCCGCTACCGTCTCCTTCTGTACGCATCCGTATACATCGGGAGCAGCCATGGACGCCCCACACCGGTCACCGGACGAGACCCGCGACCACCCGGCCGGGCGGGCCGCACTTCCACCCGGCCAGCGCCGGCGGCGCGACTTCCCGCGCTTCGCCCATCTCGGTGCCCGCCCCCCGGCCGTGCCGGCGGCGCCGGAGCTCGCCGTCACCGGCGCCGTGACCGAGGAGCTGCGGATCCCGCTGGCCGAGCTGGACCAGCTCGTTCCCCGGGTCGAGCGCGTCGCGGACTTCCACTGCGTCGCCGGCTGGTCCGCCACCGGGCTGCGCTGGTCCGGCGTCCGGTTCCGGGACTTCTGGGAGCAGGTCGTCCTGCCCCGCGGCGGGGCCGGCGACGCCGTGGCGATCGTCGCCCGCGGCGGGGACGGCGTGTCCGCGGACCTGGACCTGCGGGACGCCCTCGCCGACGACGTCCTCCTCGCCGACCGGCTCGACGGCGCACCGCTCGGCGCCGATCACGGGGCACCGCTGCGCCTGGTCAGCCCGGGACAGTACGGGTTCAAGAACGTGAAGCACCTCGCCGGCATCGAGATCCGCCGGACGCTGCCCGATCCCGGCAAGGGGAACCACCTGCGGGCACGGGTCGCCCTCGAGGAGCGCCACCCCCGGATCGACGGGCGGTTGCTCCGGCTCCCCTACCGCATGCTCATCCCGCTGATCGCCCGGCTGAGCCGGACCGGTGGAACGGGATCTTGATCGGCTCGAGCGGGGTGTTGCCGAGCACGATGTCCGCGGTCTTCTCCGCGGTCATCATCACCGGTGCGTAGATGTTCCCGTTCGGGATGTAGGGCATGACCGAGGCGTCGCAGACCCGCAGGCCCTGCAGGCCGTGGACGCGCATCGTGTCGGGGTCCACGACGGACATCTCGTCGACGCCCATCTTGGCCGTGCAGGACGGGTGCAACGCCGTCTCGGCGTCCTTGGCCACCCAGTCCAGGATCTCCTCGTCGGTCTGCACCGACGGCCCGGGCGAGATCTCGCCGCCGTTGAACGGCGCCATCGCGGGCTGGTTGAGGATCTCCCGGGCGACCCGGATCGCCTCCACCCACTCCTTGCGGTCGGTCTCGGTGGACAGGTAGTTGAAGCGGATCGCCGGGTGCTGCCGCGGGTCGGTCGACCTGATCTTCACGGTGCCGCGGGTGTCGGCGTACATCGGGCCGACGTGCACCTGGTAGCCGTGCTTCGCGGCGGCCGCGCTGCCGTCGTAGCGGATCGCCACGGGCAGGAAGTGGAACATCAGGTTCGGGTACTCGACCTGGTCGTTGCTGCGGGCGAAGCCACCGCCCTCGAAGTGGTTGGTCGCGGCCGGGCCGGTCCGGCCGAACAGCCACTGCGCACCGATCCACGGCCGCTTCCAGGTCGCCAGCGACGGCATCATCGACACCGGCTTCAGGCACTCGTACTGGATGTAGACCTCGAGGTGGTCCTGCAGGTTCTCGCCGACGCCGGGCAGGTCCGCGACGACGTCGATCCCCATCCGGCCCAGCTCGGCGGCGTTGCCGACACCGGAGAGCTGCAGCAGCTGCGGGGTGTTGATCGCGCCGCCGCAGAGGATGATCTCGGAGCCGTACACCTCCTGCGGGGCCCGGCGGCCGCGCTGGAACTCGACGCCGATCGCCGTGTCCCCGTGGAAGAGGACCTGGTTGACCTGGGCGCGGGTCAGGACGGTCAGGTTCTCGCGCTCCATCGCCGGGCGCAGGTAGGCGCCGGCGGCCGACAGGCGGCGGCCGCGGCGGACGTTGCGGTCGAACGGGCCGAAGCCCTCCTGGCGGTAGCCGTTGACGTCGTCGGTGCGCCCGTACCCGGCCTGGTCGGCGGCCTCGAAGAACGCCTGGAACAGCGGGTTCGTGGCCGGACCGCGCTCCAGCTCGAGCGGGCCGTCGTGCCCGCGGAACTGGCCGTGCGGCGGGTCGGCGAGGCAGTTCTCCATCCGCTGGAAGTACGGCAGGCAGTGCGCGTAGTCCCAGTTCGACATGCCCGGGTCGGCGGCCCAGCGCTCGTAGTCCATCGGGTTGCCCCGCTGGAAGATCATCCCGTTGATGCTCGAGCTGCCGCCCAGCACCTTGCCGCGGGCGTGGTAGACGCGGCGCCGGTTGAGGTAGGGCTCCGGCTCGCTGCGGTATCCCCAGTCGTAGAACTTGCTGCCGATCGGGAAGGTCAGCGCGGCCGGCATGTGGATGAAGACGTCCCACGGGTAGTCCGGCCGCCCGGCCTCCAGCACCAGGACCTTGTTCGCCGGGTCCGCCGAGAGCCGGTTGGCGAGGGCGCTGCCGGCGGACCCGCCGCCGACGATGATGAAGTCGTAGTTCCGGTCGCTGCTCACGTCTGCTCCAGGAAGTGGATGGATGGGATGTCAGGGCACGTCGGCCGGGTTCGGCGCCGCGTGCTCGGGCAGGGTCCCGAGCTGGTGGCGGCCCTTGAGCCGGAACCACACCAGGCCGGCCACGGCGACCGCGCCGATGAACAGGAACGCGATCCAGCGCAGCACGCCGGAGCCGTAGACGTCCTCACGCGGCCAGGCGAGGTTCAGCGCCATCGCGGCACCCCACACGACGGCGACCAGGTTGACCGGCAGCCCCCAGCGCCCGAGGGTGAAGAACCCGCGCGGGCGGTCCGGGCGCGGCCACTGCCCGCGCAGGCGCTTCACCAGCAGCGGCACGGTGACCAGCAGGTACGCCAGGTAGATCATGATCACGGCGACGCTGGTGACCGCGGTGAAGATCTCCGGGGTGCCGATGTTGACGACCAGGATGGCGGTGGCCACGACCCCGATCACCACGGCCGGCACGACCGGGGTCTTGAACCGGGGGTGGATCCGGGCGAGGACCCGGCCGCCCGGCAGGGCGTTGTCGCGGGCCATCGCGAACATCAGCCGGATCCCGGCGGTGTGGACCGCCAGCGCGCACACGACGACGGCCACCAGGATCGCGAGCAGGAACACGATGCCCATCGGGCCGCCGAGCACCTGCAGGACGATCAGCTGCAGGCCGCCCGAGCTGGTGCCGAGCTCCGGGTCGGCGAGGTCGGGGGCGGCGAGGATCCCGAACAGCAGGATGAGCCCGCCGATCACGAAGGAGGCGGTCACGGCGCGCAGGATCGCGGTCGGCGCGGTGCGGCGCGGGTCGACGGTCTCCTCGCCGAGCGAGCTGGCGGTGTCGAAGCCGTACATCACGTACGCCGAGGCGATCGAGGCCAGCACGAACGCTCCGAGGTAGCCGCCGGAGACGCCGTCACCGAGGCCGTTGGTCTCGAACAGCACCGTCGGCGGGTGGACGGCGTTCCAGGCCAGCGCGCCGATCAGCAGGACGGCCGCGACGAGCTCGATGAACACGCCGACGCTGTTGATCTTGGCCATCAGCCCGACCCCGAAGGCGTTCACCAGCGTGGTGAAGAGGATCAGCAGCGCACCCCAGGCGACCGCGCTGATCCCGAAGTCGAGCGGCCCGGTGCCGTCGCCCCACAGCTGGAAGCCCGGCCAGATCTTGGGCAGGGTCACCTGGACCGCGAGCACCACCGCGGCCAGGGTCACCACCGACGCCGTGAACATCATCCAGCCGGCCAGCCACGACACCGTGGGCCCGGCCAGGCGCTTGGCCCAGTTGTAGACCGAGCCCGCGACCGGGTAGTTCGCGGCCAGCTCGGCGAAGCACAGCGCGACCATGAACTGGCCGACGAACACCGCGGGCCACGACCACCAGTAGGCGGGGCCGCCGCTGCCGAATCCGAAGTAGAACAGCTGGAACGTGCCGGTGAGGATGGAGATGTAGCTGACGCCCGCCGCGAAGCTGGCGAACTTGCCGATGCTCCGCTCCAGGGTCGCGCCGTAGCCGAACTCGGCGAGCCCGTGGTCGGAGTCCTGGCTCTGCGCGGACGCCGCGTCCGCGCCGCCGCGCTCGATCGTGCTCATCGTGTGACCTCCTGACGGCCCGCCGTTGGACCGTGGGGTGGGTGGGCCGTGCGGCCCCGGTCGGGAGTGCTCGTCCCTGCCTCAGCCCCGGAACCAGCCGGTGGGAGCGGGGGCGAGGTTCTGGTAGATGTGCTTGGTCTCCTGGTACTCGGCGAGGCCGTGCTCGCCGAGCTCGCGGCCCACGCCGGACCGGCCGAACCCGCCCCACTCGGCCTGCGGCAGGTACGGGTGGTAGTCGTTGATCCAGACGGTGCCGTGCCGGAGCCGGCCGGCGACCCGCTGCGCCCGGGACGCGTCACCGGTCCAGACCGCGCCGGCCAGGCCGTAGTCGGTGTCGTTGGCGATCGCGACCGCCTCGTCCTCGGTGTGGAACCGCTCGACGGTGACGACCGGGCCGAAGACCTCCTCGCGGACCGCGGTCATCGTGCGGTCGCAGTCGCCGAGCACGGTCGGGCGCAGGTAGAAGCCGTGCGCCAGCTCCGGGTCGTCCGGCCGGTTCCCGCCGGTGACGAGCGTGGCTCCCTCGTCCAGCGTGGTCCGGATGAACGCCTCGACCTTCTCGCGGTGCGCCGCGGACACCAGCGGGCCGACCTCGGTGCCCTCGGCCAGGCCGTTGCCGAGCCGGATCCGGTCCGCGCGGCGGGCGAGCTCGGCGACGAACCGGTCGTGGACCGTGTCCTGCACGACGAGCCGGGCGCCGGCCGAGCAGACCTGTCCGGAGTGGAAGAAGGCCGCGGCGAGCGCGTTGTCCACCGCAGCGGAGAAGTCGGCGTCGTCGAAGACGACGTTCGGGTTCTTGCCGCCCAGCTCGAGGGCCACCCGGCGCACGCCCCGCGCGGCCCCGGCCATGATCTTCTCGCCGGTGGCCAGGCCGCCGGTGAAGGAGATGAGGTCGACGCCCGGGTGCTCGACCATCGCCGCGCCGACGGTGCCCGGGCCGAGCAGCAGGTTGACCACGCCGTCGGGCGCGCCGGCCTCCTGGATCAGCTCGGTGAGCGCGATCGTGGTGAGTGGCGTGAGCTCGCTCGGCTTCATCACGACGGTGTTCCCGGCGGCCAGCGCGGGCGCGACCTTCCAGGACATCTGCAGCAGCGGGTAGTTCCAGGGCGCGATCAGCGCGCACACGCCGACCGGCTCGTGCACGACCCGGCTGACGACGTCGGGGCTGCCCGCGTCGACCATCCGGCCGTGGTCCTTGCCGGCCATGTCGGCGTAGTAGCGGAAGACGGCGGTGACGTCGTCGACGTCGATCCGGCCCTCCTCCAGGGTCTTGCCGGTGTCCAGCGACTCGAGGCGCGCGATCTCCTCCCGGTCGCGGACCAGGAGATCGGCGATCCGGCGCAGCAGCCCGCCGCGCGCGGTCGCCGGCGTGCTGCGCCAGGGCCCCTCGAACGCCCGGCGGGCGGCGTCGACGGCGAGATCCACGTCCTGCGGGCCCGCGACGGCGACGGCGCGCAGCACCGAGGCGTCGTAGGGGTTGAGCACGTCGAGCTCGGCCGGGTGGACCGGCTCGGTCCATGCCCCGTCGATGTGGAGCTCCTTCATCGCATCCTCCGCGTCGGCGGTCGAAAGTGTGTACAGGAGTACACTAACTGTGGACGGATGTCCATAGACGGACCGGGACGGGAGTCAGACCGCGCTCGGGCGCGCCCTCCCGGACCGGACGTCGGCACACGACGTGGGACGATCAGGACAGGCACCCGGGGGGAGGAGTCCGATGGCGGCAGGTACGGACACGGCCCGACGCAGGACGCGCGGTCCGAACGACCCCGGACGGCGGGACCGAATCGCCGACGCGGCGATCCAGGTGGTCAGCGAGCACGGCATTCCCGGGCTGACCCACCGGGCCGTCGCGAAGGTCGCCGGCGTGCCGGTCGGGTCGACGACCTACCACTTCAACACCCTCGAGGACCTGCTCCAGGTCGCGATGAGCGAGGCGGCCCGGCGTAACACCGAGCAGCTGCGCGAGTGGGCCGACGGCCTGCCCGACGGTGCCGACTTCGCCGCCGAGTGGGCCCGCCTGGTCGCCGACCAGCTCGACGAGCGGCACCGCGCCACGACCGCCGAGTACGACCTGTACGTCGCGGCGCTGCACCGGGAGTTCCTGCGCCCGGCCGCCGCGATGTGGGACGAGGCGCTCGTCGAGATCTTCGGGTCCCGGACGGACCCGCTCACCGGCCGGCTGTTCGCGGCCCTGTTCTGCGGGTTCGTGCTGCAGGCCTCGCTCGCGGACCCGAAGCCGACCCGGGCACAGATCGAGGAGCTGGCCCGGCGGGCGCTGTCCGGGCCGTGAGCGCCGTCGCCGGCCCCAGCCGGCCGGCACCGCGAGGGTCGCGGCCCGGCGCGAGGACGGTCGTGGCGGCGGCCGCCTCAGTCGCCGCGAGAGCTCCGGGGCCGGATCCGGGAACGCCGGGGCCGCTTCGCCGCCGCGTCGGACCGGTCGCTCAGCTCGATGCGCGTGGCGTCCGACTGCTGGCCGATGCCCTCGACGACGATCTCCACCAGGCCGTTGCCGAACTCGGCGTCGATCTGCTCGCGCCGGGTACCGCCGGGCAGCGTGATCGACCGCCGGAACTCGCCGTAGCAGCGTTCCCGGACGTAGAGCGTGGGCTCGTCCCCGAAGTCCAGCGCGCGGGCCCCGGACACGGTGAGCACCCCGTTGTCGAAGCGGAGGTCCACGTCGTCGGGCTCGACCCCGGCCAGCTCGATCCTGATCACCAGCCGGCCGTCGACGGCGAATATGTCGGTGGTCGGCACCCATGCGCTGGCGTGGGTGCGCTCCCCTTCCTCCTGGAGCTTCTCGCGTCCGCGCGACCCCATCTCCCGGAGCCGGTGGAGCTCGGTGAACAGGTCGGTCACACCTTCGAGCGGGTCGTGACGGTGGGGCATCGGTCCTCCTCGTGGTCTCAGCCGGTACCCGGCTACTGCGGTGTCAGCAGGCCCTGGTCGCGCAGGAACTGGCGAGAAACATCCACATCGGACCGACCGTCGGTGACCCGGGAGTTCAGGTCGATGATCGTCTCCTGGTCCAGCCGCGCGTTCACCGCGCCGACCACGGCCAGGAACCGCTCCTCCCCCACCACCTCCAGCTTCCCCGCGTCGACCGTCAGCACCGCGTTCTGCGAGCCGAACAGCAGCTCCGGGTCGGCGAGCACGGTGTAGTCCCCGGAACGCAGCTGCGGGTCGGTGGTGAACGCGTTGACCGCGTCCGCCCTGCCACCGTCCAGCGCGGCGTACTGCTGTCCGACCGGCACCGGGACGAAGCTCGCCGGCGTGACCCCGTACACCTCGGCCAGGCCCGTGGTCCCCAGGTACAGGCCGTCGAACTCCGGACGGGCGGCCAGCCGGAACCCGGGCAACGTCGCCAGGTCCGCGAGCGACCGCAGCCGGTGGGTCTGGGCGAAGGTGCGGGTGGTGGCGATGGCGTCCTTGTTCTCGAACGGCGTCATGGCGCTCATGGCCATGTTGCGCCCGGCGTAGAACTCACGCGCATTCTCGTAGGTCGCCTGCGGGTCCAGTCCGGACACCGGCTGCCGGGCGACGATCGACAGCACGGTGCCGGTGTAGGCGACGTGCCCGTCGATCTCGCCGTGCTGCAGCATGCGGTCCAGGTCGGCTGCCGGGCCGATTCCCTTCTTCAGGTCGACGGTGTAGCCGTTGACGGCGAGCGCCTGGCGCCACAGCTCACCGAGGATCCTGGCCTCCGGGAACGCCTGGGTGCCCAGCGTGATCCGGAGGGCGGCACCCTGCGGTTGCTGTGACGCGCCGCTGCCCTCGACCGGCGTGCCGCAGGCCACGGCCATGACCAGCGTGCACACGACTGCCGCCGCCGCCGCGAGCCGGCGCGGCGTGTTCATGACGCCTCACGTCCGGATTCGGCGACCACACCGTCCGGGTCACCGGCCGCGGTCTGCCAGGGCACGGCCGACCGCCGCGCACCCCGCAGCCGCGACGCGTCCAGCAGTTCCGACGGGCCGGTCCGTCGCGGCACGGTCTCCGCCCGCAGCGCCGCGATCCAGCACCAGGCGACGCCCACGATCACCGCCGTGAACGGCACCGAGCCGAGCACGGCGGCCTGCTGCAGCGCGCTCAGCCCACCGACCAGCAGCATCGCGCACGCGATGGCACCCATCAGGATGCCGAGCACCAGCACCACGAAGCGCGGCGGCACCACCGCGCCCCGCGAGGCCATGGTGGCCATCACGATCGAGGCCGCGTCCGCGCCGCTGATGAAGAACAGCGCGATCAGCAGCACGCACACCACGGAGGCGATCGTCGCCAGTGGCAGCGCGTCCAGGGCCCGGAACAGCGACAGCTCGGGAGTGTCCACCACGGCCAGCAGGTCCGCCCGGCCGGAGCGCTGCAGCTCGATGCCGGTGACGCCGACGATGGCGAACCAGACGAAGCCGAACCCGGTCGGAGCCGCGGCCACGCCGAGCACGAACTCGCGGATGGTGCGGCCGCGCGAGATGCGGGCCACGAACATGCCGACGAACGGCGCCCAGGAGATCCACCAGGCCCAGTAGAAGATGGTCCACGAGGCCATCCACTTCTCGTCGCCGACACCGGTCCGCAGCGACATCGGGATGACCTCGAGGATGTAGGTGCCGATGGTCTCGATGCCCTGCGAGACGGCCAGCACCGTGGCGCCGCCGAGGAACAGGAAGAACAGGAACACCGCGACGGTCGCGACGGCCCCCAGGTCGGCCAGGAACTGCACGCCCCGCTCGACCCCGGTGGTGGCGGAGATCAGGAACATCGCGGTGACCAGGACGATGATCGTGACGGTGATGCCGTTGGTCTTCGGGACGCCGAACAGGTACTGCAGGCCGCTGTTCAGCTGCAGCCCGTTGAGTCCCAGCGCGGTCGCGGTACCGAACAGGGTCGCGATGATCGCCAACGAGTCGATCACGCGGCCGAGCGGCCGTTTGTGGGCGTCGGGCCCCAGCAGCGGCGTGAACGTGGCGCTGACCAGGATCGGCGTGCCCTTGCGGTAGGCGAAGTAGGCCATCGCCCCGCCCATCACGGCGTACAACGCCCAGCCGTTGAATCCCCAGTGGAAGTAGGTGTACTGCATCGCGATCTTCACCGCTTCGTCGCTCTGCGGCTCGGCCAGCCCGTGCGGCGGCGCCGACCAGTGCGAGATCGGCTCGGCGGTGCCGTAGAACAGCAGGCCGGCGCCGAGGCCGGCGGCGAACATCATCGACACCCAGGAGAACGTCCGGAACTGCGGGCGGGAGTCGTCCGGGCCGAGGCGGACACGGCCGATCGGATGCAGGGCCAGCACGATGCAGAGCAGCAGGCCGCCGAGCGCCACCAGGACGAACGCCCAGCCGAAGTGGCCGATGATCCAGGACAACGCGGCCGACATCACGGCGCCGAGGTTCTCCGGGGCGACCAGGCCCCAGACCACGAAGAACGCGATCATCGCCGCGGACGTCCAGAAGACTATCGGATCGATACGACCCAGGGATGCCTTCATTGCCAGCCTCTCGGTCTTCTACTGCACGGAAGTCGGGTCCGTCCGAAATGCGGCCGACTGTCGCAGACGGCCATTCCGAGGAGATCACGCACCGGTGGCACGCGCCCGGCCGGAAAACCGGACCGCATTACACGACGCCTGTCGAAAACTCGCGAGAAACGATGGCATACGCCACCGGCCCGGTCAACGACTTCGCACTTGATCCTGTACTGCAAATATCGATGAATGCGATAGAATACGTCTATCGGGATTCCTGTGCCGTCCCGGATTCCGGTTCGGCGTTCCGGACGTCCCCACCGAGCCGGCGGACGAACCGGTCCGCCGCGGGCGAGAGCGGCCCGCGCCGCCAGACCAGCCGGGCACGGACCCGCAGCGCGGGTTCCACCTCGCAGACCACGGCGCCCTTCGCCGCGGCGTCCTCGGCCATCGTGCGGGGCAGCAGTGCGGCTCCCGCGCCGACCAGCACCAGCGGGCTGAGCATCGCCCGGTGGGCGGTCTCGACGGCCACCCGGGGCCGGGCCCCCGCGCCGCGCACCGTGTCCTCCAGCAGCTCACGGGTGCTGGTCCCGGCCGGTGTGGTGACGAACTCGAGCGCGGCGAGCTCCTCGTGCGTGACCGGCCGCCCCGCCGTCCCGGCCCGCGTCCCGGGTGGGAGCACCAGCTGGAGCTCCTGCTCGCGGAGGTCGACGCCGTCGAGGTCCGCCGCGGCGGGGGTGGAGTTCAGCAGACCGAGCTCGCTCTGCCCGGTCCGGACCAGGTGCTCGACCGTCGAACGGTCCGGGTCGCTGATCCGCACCGCCACCCGGGGATGGTCACGCAGGAACCCGGCGACGAGCCCGGCGAGCGGATCGACCGCGAGCGAGGTCTGGGACACGATGTCGAGGTGGCCGCCCTCCAGGCCGAGCACCTCGCGGACCGAGGCGGAGGCCGTCGCGAAGTCCCGGGCGATCTGGCGGGCCGGGCGGACCAGGGCTTCGCCCGCCGGGGTGAGCTCGGTGCCGTGCGGGAGCCGGTGGAACAGCTGCCCTCCGACCTCGCCCTCCAGGGTGGCGATCGCGTGCGAGAGCGACGGCTGGGACACGTGCAGGGCGCGCGCGGCACTGGTGAACCCGCCGTGTGCGACGACGGCGAGGAAGTACTCGAGCTGGCGACGCTCCACCGGTCAGCACCGGCCCCGCACGGCGTCCCGGCCGGTGCCCACTGCCGTGATCACCGGCCGCACACCTCCTGCGCCGTCGCCATCGGTCGAACCGTACCGGCGCCGGCCCGCCGGAGGTGAGCTCCGGGTGACGGCGCCTCCGGGTCTACCGTGAGGCCACGGCCCCGGTCCCGGCCGATCTCCGTTCCGTCCCGGGAGGTTCCATGGAGTCCTGCTGCTCGGGCCCGTCCGCACCGGGAGAACCGGCCCGGCCGCGGGTGGCGGCCGCGCCGCGCTCCGTCCGCGGCCAGGTCCGCCTGCCGGGCGGCACGTTCGCGATGGGTGACCACCACGGCGAGGGCTACCCGGACGACGGCGAGACACCGGTGCACGAGGTGACCCTCTCGCCGTTCCACATCGCCCCGGCACCGGTCACCAACGCCGCGTTCGCGACCTTCGTCAAGGACACCGGCTACGTGACCGACGCCGAGCGCTTCGGGTCGTCGGCGGTGTTCCACCTGGCCTTCGACGGGGACCGCGCGGACGTGCTCGGGGCGATGCCCGGGGCCGAGTGGTGGCTGGAGGTGCGCGGCGCCTGCTGGCGGCACCCCGGCGGGCCGGGCACGAGTGCGGGAGACCTCGCCAACCATCCGGTCGTGCACGTGTCCTGGAACGACGCCCAGGCCTACTGCGCCTGGTCCGGCACCCGGCTGCCCACCGAGGCGGAGTGGGAGTTCGCCGCCCGCGGCGGGCTGGCCGGGGCCCGCTTCCCCTGGGGCGACGACGAGCTGCCGGGCGGGAAGCGCTGGCCGATGAACATCTGGCAGGGCAGCTTCCCGGCCCGCAACACCACCGAGGACGGGTTCCTCACCACCGCTCCGGTGAAGACCTTCCGGCCCAACGGGTACGGGCTCTTCCAGATGGTCGGCAACGTCTGGGAGTGGTGCGCGGACCGGTTCTCCCCCGACTACTACCGGCACGCACCGGACCGGGACCCGGAGGGCCCGGCGGAGGGCGACCGCCGGGTGATGCGCGGTGGTTCCTACCTGTGCCACCGGTCGTACTGCTTCCGGTACCGCAACGCGGCCCGGTCGTCGAACACGCCGGAGTCGAGCTCGGGGAACCTGGGCTTCCGCTGCGCCAACCCGGCCCCCTGACCGGGAACACGGCGGCGCCGGCCGCCGGCGGTGGTGATCCGCCCGCGGCCGGCGCCGGCCCGGCGCGGCTCAGTGCGAGGTCATGACCCGCTGCTGCACCGCATTGGCGGGGACCGGGGTCTCCTCGCCGAGATCGATCCGCACGGTACGCACGGTCCCGGTGAAGCCGTTGTCGACCGCGGGGTAGTCCTCCGAGACCGGGGTCCCCAGGTCGACGCCGACGTCGAGGGTCTCGTCGAACGAGAAGTAGTACGGGATCGTCTGCTCGATCCGGCCCTCGCCGACCTTGGCGCCGTCGACGACCAGCGACAGCGAGCCGCCGGCGCCGACACCGCCGTCGTAGGCGAACTCCACCTGGACCTCGTGCACTCCGGGCGCCATCGGCTGCGCGGCGCGGACCGTGCACCGGGCCAGGCCGAAGTAGTTGTACTCGTAGCAGGCGCGGCCCCCGAGGCAGTACAGCGCCCAGCCACCGAACCGGCCGCCCTGGGCGACCAGCACCCCGTCGTCGGCCTCGCCTGTCTCGATCTCGGCGGTGACGGTGTGCGAGCGGTTCTTGACGTTCGGCGTGGTCTCCTCGATCAGCCGCCGCGTCCCGCCCCGGTAGGTGACCGACGTCCGCCCGCCCATCAGGTCGAGACGGCCGGCCAGGGTCGGGTTCTCCCGCTCGGTGACCCGGTCGTCGAGCGGGAACACCTGGTACTTCGCGGCCTCGATGAGGAAGAGGTCCTGCAGCATCCGCAGCCGCTCGGGCCGTTCGGCGGCGAGGTCGCGCGCCTGCGCCCAGTCGGTGGTGGTGTCGTAGAGCTCCCAGACGTCGTCGCGGAAGCCCTTCTCGGCGTCCGGCACCATCTCCCACGGGATCCCGTGCCGGGTCACCGCGGTCCAGCCGTCGTGGTAGATGCCCCGGTTGCCGCACATCTCGAAGTACTGGGTGCGGCGCCGGTCCGGGGCCGCGGCGTCGTCGAAGCTGTACCGCATGCCGACGCCCTCGATCGGCTGCTGGTCGACGCCGTCCACGGTGGTCGGGGCGGGGATGCCGGCGCATTCCAGGACCGTCGGGAGCACGTCGATGACGTGGTGGAACTGGTTCCGGATGCCGCCCCGGTCGGCGATCCCGGCCGGCCAGTGCACGATCAGCCCGTCGCGGGTGCCGCCGAAGTGCGAGGCGACCTGCTTGGTCCACTGGTAGGGCGTGTTCAGCGCCAGCGCCCAGCCCGCCGGGGCGATCGGGTACGAGTGGGGGCCGCCGATCCCGTCCAGCTCGGTGATCATCTGTTCCGGGTCGTCGACGACGCCGTGGCCGAGCCGGTGCTCGACGGTGGTGCCCTCGAGACCGCCCTCGCCGGAGGCCCCGTTGTCGCCGAGCAGGTAGACGAACACGGTGTTGTCGAGCTCGCCGATCTCGGCGAGCGTGTCGACGAACCGGCCGAGCTGGGTGTCGGCGTGCTCGGTGAACCCGGCGAAGGTCTCCATGAACCGCGCCGAGAGCGCGCGCTGGGTGTCGGTGAGCTCGTCCCAGTGCGGCACGCCGTCCGGCCACGGTCCGAGCTCGGTGTCCTCGGGGACCACCCCCAGCTCGCGCTGCCGGGCCAGGGTCAGCTCGCGCTGGCGGTCGAACCCGTGGTCGAACTCGCCGCGGTAGCGCCGGATCCACTCCGGCGCGACGTGCAGCGGCGCGTGCGAGGCACCGAACGCGAGGTAGGTGAAGAACGGCCGGTCCGGCGTCATGGTGCGCTGGGTGTGCACCCAGTCGATGGCGTGGTCGACCAGGTCCTCGGAGAGGTGGTAGCCCTCCTCGGGGCGCTTCGACGGCTCGACCGGGACCGTGTCCTGGTACAGCAGCGGGTACCAGTGGTTCATCTCGCAGGCCATGAAACCGTAGAAGTGGTCGAATCCCTCCCCGGTCGGCCACCGTTCGAACGGCCCGACCGGGCTGATCTCCGACGGCGGCGTCTGGTGCCATTTTCCGAACGCGGCGGTGCTGTACCCGTTCTTCTGCAGGATCTGGGCCATCGTGGCCGCACTGCGGGGCCGGAAACCGTGGTATCCCGGTGCCGAGGTGGCCATCTCGGTGGTCGCCCCCATCCCGACCGAGTGGTGGTTGCGGCCGGTCATCAGGGCCTGCCGGGTGGGTGAGCAGAGCGCGGTGACGTGGAAGCGGCCGTAGCGCAGCCCGTCCCCGGCCAGCCGGTCGGCGGTGGGCATCCGGCACGGTCCGCCGAAGGCGCTGGAGGTGCCGAAGCCCAGGTCGTCGAGGACGACCACGACGACGTTCGGCGCGCCGGCCGGGGTGGCGGTCGGGCTCGCGGGCGTCAGGCCGCCGGGCTGCTCGTCGATGCCGAGCGCGGTGACGGCGGGGCGCCGTCCGTCCGGCTCGGGCAGGATGTGGCGGCCTCCGGCGAATTCGGGCATGCGGACTCCTACGGCTGCAAGGAACTCAGGGGAGACGACTCGTCGGACACCCGCGCGACTTCCCCGGTCGACGCCTTCGGCGAGCCGTCCTGCTGCGCATTCTTCTAGCATGCCGGAATTGATCGAGTCAACAAATCGAGCATCCGAGAGAATTTGTCGATGCAGCCAATAGAAAATCCCTATCCGCCTGCGATGTCTCCGGGTCGGCCCGTGGCGCGCGCACCGGGAGGGCGCCCGCCGCCCGCCCGCGCGGGCAATCTATGGACATCCGTCCACAGTTCGTGTACTTATGTACACACTGCGGCCGGTGCAGGTGCACCCGGCCCAGCTCGCTCCCGCTCACCCCCTCCAGGAGTGCGACAATGATCCGTCTCTGCTCCGTCGACGACATCCCCGCCGGGGAGGGTCTTCGCGTTCTCGCTCCCACACCGCTCGCGGTCTTCCAGGTCGAGGGCGAGGTGTTCGTCATCGACGACGCCTGCAGCCACCAGGCCGCGTCGCTGTCGGACGGCTACCTGGAAGGCTGCTGGGTCGAGTGCCCGCTGCACGAGGCGTTCTTCTCGCTGCGCACGGGCGAGCCCAGCGGTCCGCCGGCCAAGAAGCCGGTCCGCACCTACCCCGCGATGGTCTCCGACGGTGCGGTGTACGCCGAGATCACCGTGGACGCCGGCGTCGCCGCGGTCGACCAGGTCGCCGTTGCCTGACACCGGCACCTCGGTGTCCGGGACACCCGGGTTCCGGCGTGGCCTGCGATGAGTCGGGCGTGCCGGCGCGGTCTCCTCTCCGACGGCGGACCGTGGTGCGCACCCGGTCCTCGACCACGGAGGCGAAGCACATGATCGCGAACCAGTCCCCCGCCGACGAGTACCGCGAGATCGGCGGCCGGTTCACCCGCGTCGTCGACGCGGTGCCCGACGACGCGACGTGGAACAACCAGTCCCCGGTCGCCGCGTGGACGGCCCGGGACGTGGTCCGGCACCTCGTCGAGTGGTTCCCCGGTTTCCTGCAGGCAGGCGCGGGCGTGACCCTGCCGCAGGGCCCGAGCGTCGACGAGGATCCGGCCGCCGCCTGGCACGTGCTGAACGAGGGCGTCCAGTCCCTGCTGGACGATCCGGCCTCGGCCGGCCGGACCCTGTCCAACCCGCACATCGGGGAGGTCCCGCTGCCCGAGGCCGTCGCGAAGTTCTTCACCAGCGACGTCTTCATGCACACCTGGGACCTCGCGCGCGCCACCGGCCAGGACGACACCCTGGACCCGGAGCGCTGCGCGTACCTCCTGGAGGGGATGCAGCCGCTCGACGAGCTCCTGCGGTCCAGCGGGCAGTACGGGCCCAAGGTCGACGTCGACGAGGACGCCGGCCCGCAGGCCCGGATGCTCGCCTTCATCGGTCGCGATCCGGACTGGCGTGCCTGACGGAGCCGCGGACGTCATTGCGGCGGGTACGCTCGCCGGGACTCCGGGAGTGTCATGGACGGTGTGCCGAGCGGGACCACGGCGACCTGCGCGTGCTGCGGCGAACCGCAGAAGGCGTCCGATGTGGTCCGGCTGGGCTGCCGCCCGGACATCGCCGTGTGCGGTGGCTGCGTGTACGACCTGGCGGGCCGGCTCGTCGCCGGACCCACGATCACACCGATCTTCCCCGTCAACGACATGGCTGCCGCGCGTGAGTTCTGGACCCGTGCCGGGCTGCAGGTCGACGAGTACGGCCCGGAGTACGCGTTCGTCCGGTACGGCACCGCCGAGCTGCTGCATCTGGACCTGAGGAGGGATCTCGAGCCGGAGCGCAACGCGGCCGCCTGCTACGTCCGCGTGTCCGATCCCCGGGAGTGGCAACGACGCTGGAAGGACCGCGGGCTACCGGTCAGCGACGTCGTCGTCCAGCCCTGGGGAATGGTCGAGTTCAGCGTCAAGGACCCGAGCGGCAACCTGATCCGGATGGGCGCAGCGGCTGAACGGGGTCCGAAGTAGGTGATCCCGAGGAACGGCGCCGCGGCCGGTCGCGCGGCGCACCATGGCGGCATGCGCGTGGAGCTGCTGGTCGTCCCGGACTGCCCGCACGAGGGCGTGGCCGCGCAGCGGCTGCGCCAGGCGCTCGATGCCGTCGGCCGGGCCGGGACCCGGGTGGAGGTCCGGCGGGTCTCGGCCGAGACGGTCGCCGGCACCCCGGAGTTCGCCGGGTCGCCGACGATCCTCGTCGACGGCGCCGACCCGTTCGCCGAGCAGGCCGCCGCAGCCGGCGCGCTGTCGTGCCGGATGTACCGCTCGGAGGCCGGCGACCTGGCCGGCGCACCGTCGGTGGAGCAGCTGCGACGGGTCCTGCGTCGCTGACGGGACCGGCCCGGATCGCCCGGCCGAACGGCCGCGCGCGCCACGTCGGCGCCCGGCCGGGCCGGCTCAGCTGCCGGGCTCGGACAGCATCTGCTGCGCGCTGCGGATGTGCTGTTCGATCAGGTCGGCGGCCTTCTCCCCGTCGCCGTCGACGATGGCGTCGAAGATGGCGTGGTGCTCGGCGCGCAGCTGTGCCGACACGTCGCCCCACCGGTCCCCCAGGCGCTGGAACTCGTGCAGGATCCGGTGCCGCAGGGAGCCCCGGATCGCGATCGTCATGTTCGCGACGAGGCGGTTGCGCCCGGCCTCGGCGATGGCGAAGTGGAAGTCCGTGTCGAGGTCGTTGAACGCCTCCCGGTCCTCGGTGGCGTCCATCGCCCGCAGCGGCGCGCGGATCGCCTCGAGGTCGTCCGCCGTGGCGTGCTCGGCGGCCAGTGCGGAGCTCGAGCGCTCGAGCATGATCCGCGCCGCGACGACATCCTCCACCGAGAAGTTGGCCAGGGCGACGTGGAAGCGCAGGAGCCGGGTCAGCGCGTCGGTGGGCACCGCCGACACGATGGTCCCCGCGTCCGTTCCCGAGCCGACCGCCGACCGCACCACGCCCTGGGCCTCCAGGGTGCGCATCGCCTCACGCACCGCCGCCCGGCTCACCTCCAGCATGGACGCCAGGTCCCGCTCTCCCGGCAACCGGTCGCCGACGTTCAGCGTGCCGGCCAGGATCTGCTCCTCGATCCGGTCGACGACCAGCTCGTAGGCGCGCACCCGGGACACCGGCCGCCATTCCGGCGGCTGGTGTCCCTGCCCGTGCTGCTCCTGCATCGGGTGACCTCCCGGACGTCGACTCGTGCGCCGGCTCTTGACGGTGGGACCTGGTTAATCCTACAGTCCTCTCGTGTGGTCGGACCACAAAGAGGTCATTCCGGCCGACGACTGGAGGCGCGATGTACACACCCGACCTGGACCCGGTCGCCGGCAGCCTGGGACTGTCGTCGCTGATCGCCGCCCTACCCCTGTTGACGATCTTCGTGACACTGGGGCTGCTCCGGTGGAAGGCCCATTACGCCGGGCTCGCCGCGGTGGCCGTCGCCCTCGTCGTGGCGATCGCCGCGTACGGCATGCCCACCGGGCTGGCGCTGCTGTCCGCCAGCGAGGGCGCGGTGTTCGGGCTGTTCCCGATCATGTGGATCGTGGTCGGTGCGCTGTTCCTGCATCAGCTCACCGTGGCCAGCGGGCGGTTCGAGGACCTGCGGGCGACGTTCCACCTGATCACCGATGACCCGCGGATCCAGGCGGTCATCGTCGCCTTCTGCTTCGGTGGTCTGCTCGAGGCGCTGGCCGGCTTCGGCGCGCCGGTGGCGATCACGGGCGTCATGCTGGTCGCGATCGGGTTCCCCGCGATCCGCGCGGCCGTGATCGTGCTGCTGGCCAACACCGCCCCGGTCGCCTTCGGCGCCGTCGCCATCCCGATCATCACCGCCGGCACCCTGACCGGCATCCCGTACGAGCAGATCGGCGCCGTCGTCGGCCGCCAGGCGCCGCTGCTGGCGCTGTTCGTGCCGCTGCTGCTGGTGCTGCTGGCCGACGGCCGTCGCGGCGTCCGGGAGGTCTGGCCGCTCGCGCTGACCGTGGGCGTCGTGTTCGGTGCGGCCCAGTTCGTGAGCTCCAACTTCATCTCGGTCGAGCTGACCGACGTCGTCGCCTCGCTGGCCGGGCTGGCGGCCGCGGTGCTCATGCTGCGGGTGTGGCAGCCGAAGGGTTCCGCCGAGGCGGCCCGCCGTCTGAACGCGCAGCACGACGCCGAGGACGTCCACCCGGACGGTGCGGACGGCGGCGTGGCGCTCGCGGCCAAGACCGAGCTGGACGCCGTCGCCGCACGCGCCGCGCAGCTCACCGCCGGGCGGATCACCGGAGCGCTGTCGCCGTACCTGCTGGTCATCGTGGTCTTCTGCGCCGCGAAGCTGATCGGCCCGGTGGACGACTTCCTCACCGGCACCGACCGGCTGGTGGAGTGGCCCGGCCTGCACGGCGCGGTGAAGTCCTCCTCGACCGTCTACAAGTGGCAGTGGCTCTCGTCGCCCGGAACCCTCCTGCTGATCTGCGCGGTGATGCTGGTGGAGAACCCGCGCCGGTACTTCACCGCGAAGGGATGAGCCCGGTGCCCCCGGTCGAACCGCACCCGCGCGGCGCCGCGCCGTTCGACACCTCCGGGATCACCCGCGACGAGCGCGGGGTGGCCCACTACACGAACCTCCCGCCGTCGCTGGTGGCGATGCTCTGCGCGACCGTCGACGAGCACCCGGACCAGGAGGCCCTCGTCGAGGTCGGCGGGGAGCGGCTGACCTACCGCAGGCTGTGGGAGCGGGCGGCGCGCGTCGCGGGCGGCCTGCGCGCGGCGGGGGTCGGGCGCGGCGACCGGGTCGCGAACCTGCTGCCCGCCGGGGTCGGCTGGGTGCTCGGCTTCCTGGGCACGCAGCTCGCCGGGGGCGTCGCGGTGCCGGTGAACACCCGCTTCGCCGAACCCGAGATCGACTACGTGCTGTCGGACTCCGGCGCGACGGTCGTGCTGCGGCCCGGGGAGCCGCTGCCCGACGGCGAGCCGCACGCCGTGGAGGACCTTCGCCCCGGCGACCTCGCGGCGATCTTCTACACCAGCGGAACGACGGGGTTCCCGAAGGGGGCGATGACCACCCACGAGAACTTCCTGTCCAACGTGGAGACCGCGCTGCGGGTGCTCGGGGTCGACCGCGCGGAGGGGCCCGCGCTGCGGACCCTGGTGTCGGTGCCGCTGTTCCACGTGACCGGCTGCAACTCCCAGCTGCTCGTCCAGCTCGCGATCGGCGGCACCACCGTGGTGCTGCCGGCGTTCGAGGTGCGGGCGTTCCTGCGCACGGTCGTCGACGAGCGGATCAACGCGATGACCACGGTGCCCGCGATCTACGCCCTGGCGCTGGCCCAGCCGGACCTGGCCGAGCACGACCTGAGCGCGGTCAGCCGGATCTCCTACGGCGGCGCGCCGATCTCCAGCACCCTGGTCCGCCGCATCCAGCAGGCGTTCCCCGGGGCCCGCGTCGGGAACGGTTTCGGGCTCACCGAGACCGCCTCGATCGCGACCTACCTGCCGCACGAGTGGGCCGCCGGGCATCCGGACTCGGTCGGCTTCGCCGCGCCCGTGGTCGACCTCGCCCTGCACGAGCCGGACGCCGCGGGCGTGGGCGAGCTGCTCATCCGCGGCCCGAACGTCGTCGCCGGGTACTGGAACAAGCCGGAGGCCACCGCGCGCACGTTCATCGACGGGTGGCTGCACACCGGCGACCTGGCCCGGATCGACGACGAGGGACTGGTCCACGTCGTCGACCGGAGCAAGGACATGATCAACCGGGGCGGCGAGAACGTGTACTCGGTCGAGGTGGAGAACGCGCTCGCCGGGGCTCCCGGGGTGGCCGACGCCGCCGTGGTGGGGGTGCCCGACGACGTGATGGGCGAGAAGGTCGGCGCCGTCCTGGTCCCCGCGCCGGGGGCGGAACTCTCCGTCCCGGCCGTGCTGGACCACCTCGCCACGGTCCTCGCGGACTTCAAGATCCCGCAGTACGTCCGGGTCCGCACGGAGCCGCTGCCCCGCAACCCCGGTGGCAAGCTGCTGAAACGCGAGCTGCGCGAGCACACCGAGTGGGGCGCCCCCGTCCGCGGCCGCTGACGCGCGCGAAGCCGCTCGCTCGCCGCGCCACGACACCGCCGCGGGAACGCTCACCGAACCGGGGAATGCTCACGCGATCCCGTGAGCGGCTCCAGGATCGGCGAGCGGCGTTGCGGCGGTCCTCGCGCCGGCCGCGGAACCGTGCGGTGCGGGAGGCGCAGACGAAATCCGGTGGACCGGCCCCGCCGCCGTGTCTAGCGTGCCCCGCCGTGACCAGCCCAGCCGAGACCCGGATCCGCCGCGCCATGGCCAACTGTTCGAAGGGCGAGGCGAACCGGCTGGCCCTCCCCGCGTGGGTCCGCGAGCTGGATCCCGAGCACCTCGACGACGTCCGCGGCTGGCGCGACCCGAAATCCCCGGACCGCGGCGTCCTGCTCGTCCCGGGCGACGGCGGCCCGACCGGCGTCGTTCTGCGCGCCGCTGCCGGTGGGGCCCGCTCGGCGGCCATGTGCGCGCTGTGCCGGACCACCCACTCGGTCGGCGGCGTGGCGCTGTTCGCCGCGCCCCGGCAGGGGGCGAAGGGCAGGCAGGGCGACACCGTGGGCACCTACATCTGCGCCGATCTCGCCTGCGCCGAGCACGTACGCGTGGAGACCGCGACCGCGGCCCTGCGTCCCGCCCCCGGGACCACGGTGGACGAACGCCGGGCCGGCCTGCGGGAACGGGCCGCGGAGTTCCTGGCGGCGGTCACCGCCACGTGACCCGCGAGGGCTGCGAGTTCGCGCACTCCGCGCCGGCGGGTGATCGAGGTCGTGCCACGTGCCCCGCAGGAGCCGTCCACCCGCGTGGGCCGGCGTCAGGTCCGCAGGTTCAGCCCGACCCGCTGGAACTCCTTGAGATCGGAGTAGCCGGTCTTGGCCATGGCGCGGCGCAGGGCGCCGAACAGGTTCGTCGTGCCGTACGGGCTGTCGGTCGGCCCGAACAGCACCTGCTCCAGGCTGCGCCCGGACCGGGCCAGGCCGGTGACCTCGGAGCGGGGCAGCGACGGGTGCCCGGCCGACGACGTCCAGTACAGCCCGCCGCCCGGCGCCTCGGCCGCCTCGGCGAGCTGCTCGCCGAGCATCACCGCGTCGGCGCCGCAGGCCACGGCGCGGGCGATGTCGCCGGAGGAGCCGATGCCACCGTCGGCGATCACGTGCACGTAGCGGCCGCCGGTCTCGTCGAGGTAGTCGCGGCGGGCCGCGGCGGCGTCGACGATCGCGGTCGCCATCGGGACCCCGACGCCGAGCACCTCGTCGGTGGTGGTGGCGGTGGACTGCCCGTACCCGACGATGACGCCCGCCGCCCCGGTCCGCATCAGGTGCAGCGCGGTGCGGTAGTCACCGACCCCGCCCGCGACGACCGGCACGTCCAGGTCGGCGATGAAGTCCTTGAGGTTGAGCGGCTCCGGCGCCGGCGAGGGGTCGGCGCCGACGTGCTCGGCGGAGATGATCGTGCCCTGCACGATGAGCACCTCGACCCCGGCCGCGAGCAGCGCCGGGGTGAGCTCGCGGGCGTGCTGCGGGCTGACCCGCGCGGCGACCGTGTGCGAGCCCTCGCGCAGCGGGCGCAGCGCCTCGACGATCAGGTCCTCCCGGATCGGGGCCTGCTGCAGCTCCTGCAGGACCGCGACCGCGGAGTCCGGGTCCTCCCCGGTGGCGGCCTCGACGACCTTCGCGAGTGCGGCCTCCGCGTCGGCGTGCCGGGCCCACAGGCCCTCGGCGTTCAGCACGGCCAGCCCGCCGAGCTCGCTGACCCGCACCGCCGACGTCGGCGACACCACCGCGTCCGTCGGGTGGGTCAACATCGGGATGTCGAAGCGGTAGGCATCCATCTGCCAGGCCGTCGACACCGCCTTGGAGCTGCGGGTCCGCCGCGACGGCACGATCTCGATCTGGTCGAGGTCGTAGGCTCGCCGGGCCTCCCGGCCCATCCCGATCTCCACGAGGTCACGCACGGGCACACCCTAAGCCGCGCCCGCCGTCCCCCGGTCAGCGGGCGGCGTAGTTCGGTGCCTCGACGGTCATCGTGATGTCGTGCGGGTGGCTCTCCTTCAGCCCGGCCGCGGTGATCCGCACCAGCTTCGCCTGCTGCAGCTCCGCGATCGTCTGCGCGCCGACGTAGCCCATGCCCGAGCGCAGGCCGCCGCCGAGCTGGTGCACGACCGACGACAGCGGCCCGCGGAACGGGATCCGCCCCTCGATCCCCTCCGGCACCAGCTTGTCCTCGGAGAGCACGTCGTCCTGGGCGTAGCGGTCCTTGGAGTAGCTCCGCCCGGCCGCGCCCGCCCGGCCCTGCATGGCGCCCAGCGAACCCATGCCGCGGTAGGTCTTGAACTGCTTGCCGCCGACCAGGACCACCTCGCCCGGCGACTCCGCGGTGCCCGCCAGCAGCGAGCCGAGCATCACCGTCGACGCGCCGGCCGCGATGGCCTTGGCGACGTCACCGGAGTACTGGATGCCGCCGTCGCCGATCACCGGGACGCCGGCCGGGGCGCACGCGCGCGTGGCCTCGTAGATCGCGGTGATCTGCGGCGCGCCGACCCCGGCGACCACCCGCGTGGTGCAGATCGAGCCGGGCCCGACGCCGACCTTGACCGCGTCCGCACCCGCATCGACCAGTGCCTTCGCACCCTCGAAGGTCGCGACGTTGCCGCCGACCACGTCGACGTGCCCGCCGGCCTCGGCCCGCAGCTTCGCGACGGTCTCCAGCACCCGGCGGGAGTGCCCGTGCGCGGTGTCGACCATGAGCACGTCCACGCCCGCGTCGACGAGCTGCATGGCCCGGGTGTACGCGTCGTCGCCGACGCCGACCGCGGCCGCGACGACGAGCCGGCCGTCCGGGTCCTTCGTGGCCAGCGGGTACTGCTCGGTCTTGTTGAAGTCCTTGATCGTGATGAGGCCGCGCAGGACGTCGTCGCCGTCCACGATCGGCAGCTTCTCCAGCTTGTGCCGGCGCAGCAGCCCGAGGGCGGCCTCCGCCGTCACGCCGACCTTCGCGGTCACCAGCGGGGCGCGGGTCATCACCTCGGCGACCGGGCGGTCGGTGTCGACCTCGTAGCGCATGTCCCGGTTGGTGATGATGCCGACCAGCCGGCCGCCCTCGTCGGTCACCGGCACGCCGGAGATCCGGAACTTGGCGCACAGCGCGTCGACGTCGGCCAGCGTCGCGTCCGGCGAGCACGTCACCGGGTCGGTCACCATGCCGGCCTCGGACCGCTTCACGACCTCGACCTGGGCCGCCTGGGCGTCCGGGGCGAGGTTGCGGTGCAGCACGCCGAGCCCACCGGCGCGGGCCATGGCGATGGCCATCCGGGACTCGGTGACCGTGTCCATCGGCGACGACACGAGCGGCACCTGGACCCGCACCCGGCGGGTCACCTGGCTGGACGTGTCGGCCGAGCTGGGCACCACGTCCGACTCGGCCGGGAGGAGCAGGACGTCGTCGAATGTCAGGCCGAGCATCGCGAACTTGTCCGGCAGGCCGCCGATCTCGCTCGTCATCTCTTCCGAGGCTCCTCTTGCAGTCGCGGCTACCGCGGCGGGGCGCTCGCCGCAGGCCGCCATCGTACGTCCACCGTCGCGGGGTGGGACGGGGCCCGACCCCCAGGTCCGGGTACCGTGTACACCGTGTCACCAGAGGCGCTGCCACCGGACCCGTTCGCCGGAGACCCGGATGACCCTGCGCGCTCCATGGAGGCGCTGGACGACCATGGTGACGGCGCGTGGGCGGGCTCCGGTGCCCCCGACGTCCCCCCGCTGACCGAGAAGGAGCGGGGCGAGATCATCGCCGACCTCACCGACCTCGCGGTCTACGAGGAGCTGCTGTCCCGGCGCGGCATCCGCGGCATCGTCGTGGACTGCACCGACTGCGGGGAGCAGCACTTCCACGAGTGGAACCTGCTGCGTGCCAGCCTGCGGCAGCTGCTCGACGAGGGCCGGATGCGGCCGCACGAGCCGGCGTTCGACCCGGATCCCGCGGACTACGTGACCTGGGAGTACTGCCGCGGCTACGCGGACGCGACGGTCGACGCCGAGAACCCCTGACCCGCGGACACCTCAGTTCGGGGTGCTGCTGACCGCCCCGGTCGACGTGGACGACGCCGACGACGGCGGGGGCGGCGACGAGGACGACGACGCCGACGACGGGTCGGCGCTGCCCTCCCCGGCCGCGGTCGGCGTCGTGGACGTCGTCGTCGGGTCGGCCGATCCCTCGGTGGTCGGCGACGGCTCCGGCCTCGGGTTCGGCGAGGACGTCGGAGGGGTCGAGCCACTGCTCGTACCGGGACCGCTGGTTCCGCCCGGCCCGCTCAGCACGCTCGGGTCGTTCGTACGGGTGCCCTCCGGCGAGGTGGTCCCGCCGGTCGTCCCGCCCGGGGTGGACGTGCCGGGCTGCGGCCGCGGCCGGGTCGCCGGCGGGGCGGGCTCCTCGCTCCCCTCGGACTTCGCCGGGGGCGGCGGGGCGGGCGTGCCGTCCCGCAGCGGCGCCCGGGGGTCGGTCGGGGTACCCGGCGGCGTCTCGGCGACCTTGGCCCGCAGGAACCGCTCCTGCTGCTCGAACTCGTCCCGCCGGTCGGGGTCGGTCCGGTCGAGGAGCGGCGCGAGCGCGGCCAGGTCCGCCCGCGCGCCGGCGGTGTCCCCGGTGGCGAGCTTGGCGTTGACCCGCTCGATGCCCGTCCGCAGGTCGGTCGCTGCCTGGACCTGCTCGGCCCGGTCGCTGTAGAGCACCTTGCTGACACCCCACAGCGCGTCGCCCGGCTGGGCCTCGTGCGCGCCGATGGAGACGACGGCGAGGGCGCAGGCCGCCACCGCCGCGGCGGCGACCAGGGGACGGAGGAAGGAGACCTTCCGTGACGGCTTCGCCGGCTGCAGGATCGCCACGGCCTCGTCCGGGTCGACGAGGTCCGGGATCGGGTCGCGGTCGACGTCGTCCTTCCAGGTGGACAGCAGGGCGACCAGGCGGTCGTCGACGTCGTACCCGCGGTTGCCGGGGCCGGAGACACCGAGCCCGGACGCGATCGCGTTGATCAGTTCGTCGTCGGCCTGCAGCTCGACCAGGTCGATCGGGTCGTCCTCGTCGACCTCGGCGAGCGGACGGCCGACCGGGTACGGCGACGGGTGCCCGTTGCGCCCGTTCGTCCCGCCGTGCTGCCGGTCGTCGGGATGGCGGTCGCCCTGGCGGCCGGAGCCGGTCCGGGGGCCGCCGAAGCGGGCGTGCGGGACCGATGCGGGCCGGCGCTCCTCGGGCGAGGGGAGGTCCGGTCCGTGGGGACCCTGGTCAGGCATCCCGGACCACCTCCTCACTCATGATCTTCCGCAGCCGGGCCAGCGCCCGGTGCTGGGCCACCCGGACGGCACCGGGTGTCGAGCCGACGGCGGCCGCGGTCTCCTCCGCGGACAGGCCCACGACCACCCGCAACACGATGATCTCCCGGTGCTTCTCCGGGAGGACCTCGAGCAGCCGGGCCATCTCCTCGGACAGCTCGCCCCGCAGCGCGCGGCTCTCCGGGCCCTCGGACGTCTCCATCCGGTCCGGCACGTTCGCGACGGGCTCGGACCGGTTCCGGGACGCCGCCCGGTGCGCGTCGATCACCTTGTGCGAGGCGATGCCATAGACGAAGGCGAGGAACGGACGCCCCTGCATCCGGTACCCCGGCAATGCCGTGAGCACGGCCACACACACCTCCTGGGCGACGTCGTCCGCCGACACGGATCCTCGATCCGTCCCCAGGCGAGCGCGGCAGTAGCGCACGACGAGGGGCCGGACCACGGAGAGAACGCGCTCGACCGCGGACCGGTCGCCGCCGATCGCGGCTTCGACCCACTCGTCGGGTACGTCTCTTGATTCACTCATCGTGGGGAACCGCCCAGGCGTTACGAGACCGCGTCCGTGTCATCCGATCGTGGAGGCAACCCGCGTCCCGGCAGGAGACACCACGGCCCGCCCACCGTATCCGAGCGCGGCATGCCCGCGGGAGTTGCTCCATGCCAGGTGGACGTCCGTACGGCGTGTCCGGTTGCGTGTCGTCGCGAATGCGGTCGGTCATCAGCCGACCACGATCGGCGAGCGGTTCGTGGTGCACCGTACCGGGGCCGGACCCGAGCCATGACGAGCGTCACGGTCGGTGGCGGCCCGGGCCGGGGGCCGCCCGGCGCGCACGGCGCCCGCTTCGGCTCCGGGGCGGCGCGGGGTCGGGGCGGGGTTCGTGACGGGTGTGACGGCTGGGGCGTGGGTGACGTCGGTGAACCGGGGTGACTGTTCCCGGCGTCCGGGCAACCGCTCGCCGCGGGCTCGCCGGTACGTCACACCGGTTCACTGAGCGACGCACCTGTTGCGCCGGGTGTGAGGCGCCGCAGAGGGGTGTGAGGTGGCCTGCGCGGCGGCGCACCTCGGGCGCGATCGGCCGGGGCGCGGCGCGGCGCCGCCGGTGCGCGGCGGGGTGCCCTCGGAGGCGTCCCGGGGCGTTCCGGTCCCGGGGAGCCGGACCGGAGCGCGCGGCAGCCGGGCGGGACCGCGGGGGTCGGTCCGGCCCGTCGCTCCACCGGGTGCCCGGCACGGGGCGGGCGCTCGGCGGTACTGCGTGACGGCGCGGGGCCGTCGGGAGACCCGTGAGCCTGCCGTCAGGAGACCAGGCCGCGACGGAAGCCGTGCGCGACGGCCTGGGCGCGGTCCCGGACACCCAGCTTGCGGAACAACCGCCGGGCGTGGGTCTTGACGGTGTCCTCGGACAGGTAGAGCTCGCGGCCGATCTGGCCGTTGCTCTTGCCCTGGCTCATGCCGCGCAGGACCTGCAGCTCGCGCTCGGTGAGCTGGACGCCGGGGTCGGTGGGGACCCGCGGGGTCGGCACCGAGGTGCTGGCCAGCGTGTGCGCGAGCGCGGCGACCAGCTCGGGGCGGGAGGCGTCCCACCGCAGGTAGCCGCGGGCCCCGCCGGCGATGGCGGCGGCGATGCTGCCGGCGTCGTCCGGGGCGCCGAAGACGATGACGTTGGCCTGCGGGTGCGCGGCGACCAGGCGGCGGGTCGCCTCGACCCCGGTGGGCACCGCGCGCTGGGTACCGACCAGGACCACGTCGACGGACTGGCGGGCGTAGCGGGCGAGGAGCTCGTCCCCGTGGGCCACGCAGTCGATGCGCTGGACCCCGGGGACCGCGGACATGACGCGAGTCAGACCCTCGCGAACACTGCGACGATCGTCGCAGATGAGTACCGTCGTCACGACGATTCCTTCCTGCAGCTTCCTGCAGCCGGGTGATATTCACCCTCCGAATCGGCGGGTGACCCTCTCACCTTGACACGGTCGGGGCGGGTTGTGCCCTCCGTTCGGAACCCCGGCCCACCTGTCTCAGCGTCATGTGGGTGAAGGGTCGCCGAATGGAGTAGTCCGTACGGTACATCGTCGGGACCCACTTTCGGGAGCGACTCCCGCAGCAGTCTGCGGCCGGCGTCGTCACTTCGCGTATAGAGGACGCTCACCGTGTGCAACACCGCATGTCGGCGACCCTCCGCATCCGCTTGGCGACTGCGCGTATCGAATCGTGACTCTTCGGCGTGTCGCAGCGGGCCGTCGGAGTGGCGTGGCGCCCACGACGTCCCCTGTTCGGCCGCGTCGTGACCGGACCGTGACCGGCCCGCCCGGCACCCGTGTGCCACCGAGTGCGACCGCTGCGGCCCAGCGCCGCCCCGGGTCGGACGAGCGCGCGGAGCGGGCGGTGTCGTCCGCGGTCGCGGAGCCGGCGGGCAGGCCGGTCGTACCCGGCGCGGGCACGGCTGGTGGGCCGTGTCCCCGAGGTCCACGATGTTCACCTCGAATCAGGTTTGCGGTCGCCGCACCCCGGGAATCTGGACGGCGTCGAGACCGAGGTCGAAGGCAGGTGAGGGGAACATGGCGGACATCCGGAGGCTTCCCGGTCCGGTCGCCGAGATCTACGACTGGCAGATGGAGGGAGCCTGCCGGGGGATGGACAGCGCGTTCTTCTTCCATCCCGAGGGGGAACGTGGCCCCGCCAGGGCCCGCCGTGAGGCCCGCGCCAAGCAGGTGTGCTCCGGGTGCCCGGTGCTGCAGCAGTGCCGCGACCACGCGCTGAAGGTGCACGAGCCGTACGGGATCTGGGGTGGACTGTCCGAGTCGGAGCGCGACGCGATCATCCGCGGCCCGCGGCGCAGGCTCAAGGTCGCCGGCGCGGCGAACCGGCCGGTGGAGAAGCTCGACGCCGGCTGACGACACCCGCGGGATCTCGGCACGCGAACGAAACGACGGCGGGCGACCTCCGGGTCGCCCGCCGTCGTCGTGTCTACCGGCTCCGCCGGGAGATCAGTGCCCGTGCCCGTGGCCGTGGCCACCGGCGGCCGGGGCCGGCTCCTCCTCCGGCTTGTCCACCACGGCGCTCTCGGTGGTCAGCACCATGCGCGCGATGGAGGCCGCGTTCTCGACGGCCGACCGGGTCACCTTGACCGGGTCGATGACACCGTCGGCGGTCAGGTCGCCGTAGCTGCGGGTGGCCGAGTTGTACCCGGCGCCCCAGCCCTTGTCGGCGACCCGGGACACCACGATGGAGCCCTCGTCGCCGCCGTTCTCGGCGATCCAGTACAGCGGGGCCGCGAGCGCCTTGCGGACGATCGCGACACCCGTCGCGGCGTCCCCGGTCAGGCCCAGGCCGCCCTCGAGCTCGGCCGCCGCGTGCACCAGCGCGGAACCGCCGCCGGGAACGATGCCCTCCTCGACCGCCGCGCGGGTCGCCGAGACGGCGTCCTCGATGCGGTGCTTGCGCTCCTTGAGCGCGGTCTCGGTGGCCGCACCGGCCCGGATGACGGCGACGCCGCCGGAGAGCTTGGCCAGGCGCTCCTGGAGCTTCTCCCGGTCCCAGTCCGAGTCGGACTCCTCGATCTCGCGCTTGAGCTGCGCGACCCGGCCCTCGACGTCCTCCTTGGACCCGGCACCCTCGACGATCGTGGTGTTGTCCTTGGTGACGACGATGCGGCGGGCCCGGCCCAGCAGCTCCAGACCGGCCTCGCTGAGCTTGAGGCCGACCTCGGGGTTGATGACCTGACCGCCGGTGGCGATCGCCAGGTCGTCCATGAAGGCCTTGCGGCGGTCACCGAAGAACGGCGACTTCACGGCGGCGACCTTGACGGTCTTGCGAATCGAGTTGACGACCAGGGTGGACAGTGCCTCGCCCTCGACGTCCTCGGCGACGATCAGCAGGGGCTTGCCCTCGCCCAGCACCTTCTCCAGCAGCGGGAGCAGGTCCTGAATGGAGCTGATCTTGTCGCGGTGCAGCAGGATGTACGGGTCCTCGAGCACCGCCTCCATCGACTCGGAGTCGGTGACGAAATACGGGGACAGGTACCCCTTGTCGAACTGCAGGCCCTCGGTGATCTCCAGCTCGGTCGCGAGCGTGGAGCCCTCCTCGACGGTGATCACGCCGTCGTTGCCGACGGTCTGGATCGCCTGGGCGATCAGGTCGCCGATCTCCTGCTCGCGGGAGGCGATCGCACCGACCTGCGCGATGTGGCTGCCCGCGTCGACCGGGGTGGCCTTGGACAGCAGGAACTCGGACACCTTCGCCGCGGCCGCGGCGATGCCCTGGCCGAGCGCGGCGGGGGCGGCGCCGGCCGCGACGTTGCGCAGGCCCTCCTTGACCATGGCCTGCGCCAGCACGGTGGCGGTGGTGGTGCCGTCACCCGCGACGTCGTTGGTCTTGGTCGCGACGGTCTTGGCCAGCTGCGCGCCGAGGTTCTCGTAGGGGTCCTCGAGGTCGACCTCGCGGGCGATGGTCACGCCGTCGTTCGTGACGGCCGGGCCACCGAACTTCTTGTCGATGACGACGTGCCGGCCGCGCGGGCCGAGCGTCACCTTCACGGCGTCGGCGAGCTGGTTCACGCCGCGCTCGAGCGCGCGGCGGGTCTCCTCGTCGAAGCTGATCTGCTTCGCCATGTCTTCTTCTCGCTGCCTCTCGTGGGTCTCTCGGGGAGAAAGCCGGGGAAACGCGGCCGCCCCGGCCGGACCACCGTCCGGTGGACCGCCCGGGGCGGCACGCGTCACACGACGATCGGCGTCAGTTGACGACGGCCAGCACGTCGCGGGCGGAGAGGATCAGGTACTCCTCGCCGTTGTACTTGACCTCGGTGCCGCCGTACTTCGAGTAGATGACGACGTCACCGACGTTGACGTCGATCGGGATGCGGTTCCCGTTGTCGTCCACCCGGCCCGGGCCCACGGCCAGGACCTTGCCCTCCTGGGGCTTCTCCTTGGCGGTGTCCGGGATGACGATGCCGGAGGCGGTGGTGGTCTCCGCCTCGCTGGCCTGGACGACGATCTTGTCCTCGAGCGGCTTGATGTTCGCCACGACGATGACCTCCCCTTCCTGGGGTGAATCCGGTATCACGGGTTCTTGTCCGGTGTCAGCAGCGCACACGTGGCGACCTCCGCCCCGCCGTCGCGGGTGCCGGGGCGGTCGGCGTCCGTCGCGCGCATTGGCACTCTACTCATGAGAGTGCCAGAACCCGTACCGGGGCTCAACTGCCACACCGGTCGGCGTGCCACGTGCGCGCCGCAGGAGTCGCCGGGTGTTCACCACGCCGCCACCCGGCGACCACGTACCACTCGACCGGGGACGGTGCACTGCGGTCCGTGATCACCTCTCGTCGCTCCCTGCTGCGGGCCGGCCTCACCACGGCGGCCGTCGTCGCCGCCGCGCCGCTGCTGCCCGGCCCGGCCGTCGCGGGCCCGGTGTCCCGGCCCGCCGGGGACCCGTTCGGGCTCGGGGTCGCCTCCGGCGAGCCGGCCGCCGACTCGGTGGTGCTGTGGACCCGGCTGGCGACCGAGCCGCTCGCCGACGACGGCCTCGGCGGGCTCGGGAACCGGCACACCGACGTCGAGTGGGAGATCGCCGAGGACGAGCGCTGCACCCGCGTCGTCCGCCGCGGCCGGACGACGACCGGCCCCGAGGCGGGGCACAGCGTGCACGTCGAGGTGGCCGGCCTGGCCCCGGGACGGGACTACTTCTACCGGTTCCGGGTGGGGAGCACGCTCTGCGACACCGGGCGGACCCGCACCGCCCCGCCGCCGGCGGCGATGGCGCCGGTGCACATGACCTTCACGTCCTGCTCGCAGTACGAGCACGGGTACTTCACCGCCTACCGGCGGATGGCCGAGGAGCACCCGGACGTCGTCCTGCACCTGGGCGACTACATCTACGAGTACGCCGGCGGGCAGTACGTCGCCCCGGGCGGCAACGTCCGGGAGCACGCCGGCCCCGAGACCACCACCCTGGCCGGCTACCGGCAGCGGCACGCGCAGTACCGCTCCGACGCCGACCTGCAGGCCGCGCACGCCGCCGCGCCGTGGCTGGTCGTGCTCGACGACCACGAGGTCGAGAACAACTGGGCCGCCGACGTCCGCGAGCTCCCGCCGGTGCCGCCCGGGGACTTCACCGCGCGCCGGGCCGCAGCCCTGCGAGCCTACTGGGAGAACATGCCGCTGCGGGCCGCGCAGCGGCCCAGCGGATCATCGATGCGCCTGTACCGCCGCGTCGGCTACGGCGGCACGGTCACCTTCCACATGCTCGACACCCGCCAGTACCGCGGCGATCAGCCCTGCGGCGACGTGTACCCGAGCGACTGCCCGGACCGGACCGACCCGGACCGGTCGCTGCCCGGCTCGGAGCAGGAGCGCTGGATCACCGAGGGTTTCGCCGGCTCGCGTGCCCGCTGGGACGTGCTCGGCCAGCAGGTGTTCTTCTCGCAGGTCGACCTCACCCCGGGCGCCGGGCGCGGGTTCAACCCGGACGCCTGGGACGGCTATCCCGGCTCCCGGGACCGTGTCGCCGACGGCTGGGTGGCCGCGACCGAGCACGGCCGGGCACGCAACCTCGTCGTGCTGACCGGGGACGTGCACGCGCACTGGGCCGCCGACATCCGCCGGCGGTACGACGACCCGGGCTCGCCGGTGATCGGCACCGAGCTGGTGTCGAGCTCGATCACCTCCAGCGGCGACGGCGCCGAGCGCAAGAAGAACGCCGACGCCACCCTCGCGGAGAACCCGCACATCCGCTTCCACAACGACCGGCGCGGCTACGTGAGCACCCGCTTCACCGCCGACGAGATGGCGGCGGAGTTCAAGGTGGTCCCCTACGTGTCCCGCCCGGGGGCGCCGGTGCAGACCCGGGGCCGCTTCGTCACCGAGGACCGGCGGCCGGGCCTGAACCGGGCCTGAGCGCGCCGGGTAGCGTCCGGGGACGTGGCTGACCTGGTTCTCGGCGCGAACGTCTTCGGCTGGACGGCGGACAGGGACACCTCGTTCGCGGTCCTCGACGCCTTCGTCGCCGCCGGTGGGCGGAAGATCGACACCGCGGACTCCTACATGTGGCGCGTGCCGGGCAACGCCGGTGGCGAGTCGGAGACGATCCTCGGCGAGTGGATGGCCGCCCGCGGCAACCGGGACGAGCTGCACCTCGCGACGAAGGTCGGCTCGCTGCCCGGCCGCCGGGGGCTCGGCGGGGCGAACATCGCGGCCGCCGCCCGGGACTCGCTGCGCCGGCTGGGCACCGACCGGATCGACCTCTACTACGCCCACCGCGACGACGAGGCCACCGCGCAGGAGGAGACCCTCGACGCCTTCGACACCCTGGTCCGCGAGGGACTCGTCCGGGAGGTCGGCGCGTCGAACTTCACCGCCGGACGCCTGCGCTCCGCGCTGGAGATCGCCGAGCGGGACGGGCTCACCGCGTTCACCGCGATCCAGCCGCACTACAACCTCATGGAGCGCGACGACTTCGAGGCCGCACTCGCCCCGCTCGCCGAGTCGGAGCGGCTGGCCGTGTACCCGTACTACGGGCTGGCGAAGGGCTTCCTCACCGGCAAGTACCGCCCGGACACGCCCGCACCGGCCGGCCCGCGCGCCGAGGGTGCCGCGGCGTACCTGGACTCCCGCGGGCGTGCGGTGCTGGCCGGGCTGGACGAGATCGCCGCGGGCCACGGGGTCCCGGTCCCGGCGGTGGCGCTGGCCTGGCTGGCGTCGCGGCCGCCGGTGACCGCGCCGATCGCGAGCGCGCGCACGCCCGAGCAGCTGGAGCAGCTGCTGCCGATGCTCACCCTGGAGCTGACCCACGACGAGCAGCGCCTGCTGTCCTACCTGTCGGCGACCGGCTGATCCGGCGGGCGGCGGCCCACTGGGTCGAGTGATCACGGCGCGAGCAGCGCGAGGTAGACCCCGGCCAGCACCGACGGGTCCCGCAGGTCCCCGACCAGCGCCCGGACCCGCCCGAGCCGGTACCGGACGCTGTTCTCGTGCACGTGCAGCGCCCGCGCGGTCGCGGGCACGTCCTGCCGGTGCGCCAGCCAGGCGCGCAGCGTGGCCACCAGGGTGGCGTCGAGCGGCGCGAGGGCGTCCGCGGCCAGCTCGGACGCCCGGTCCGCACCGATCTCCAGCACCATCCGGTCCAGCACCGGCAGGTCCTCGACGGCGACCGGGGCGCCGCCGGTGAGTGCCGAACGACGGGCGGCGAGGCGGGCGTTGCGGTAGGCGGGGCCGACCGGAGCACCGGGCGTGACGGTGGCGCTCCCGGCGACCGGGAGGGCGCCGGGCACCTCCTCGACCAGCGCGACCACCACGCCGTCGAGGTCGGAGAGCAGGTGGGGTGCGCGCCGCTCGTCGAGGATCCGCTCGGCCTCGAGCACGTCGGTCCCGGGAGCGAGCACGGCGACCACCCGCGGCCGGTCCGGGTCGGGGCCGGCACGCCCGCCCCGCGCCGCCCCGGCCGCCCCTCCGGTCGCCCCGCCCGGTGATCCGCCTGCGCCAGCCCGATCGCCGGGCCCTCGATCGGCCGGGCCCGCGTCGCCGGCCCCGCCCGGCGTCCGGCCGGCGGTGTCCCGTCCCGCGATCAGCGCCCGCAGCTCCGCGGCCCGTTCCCGCCGCCGCCGTTCCCGGTCGCCGTCGGAGACCGCGGCCAGCCCGCCGAGCAGCCGCGCCACCAGCGCCACCGCCCGCACGATCAGCGGCACCGGCACCGACCCGCGGGACACCCCCGCGACCAGCCACGCCCGCACCTCCCCGCCCGGCCGGACGGCCGCGGCGAACAGCCCGTCGGCGTCCACCACCTCCACCGGCGGACCGGTCACCGGCAGGTCCCGGAACCGGGTCCAGCGCTCGGCCGCGCCGTCCCGGCCGGACGCCGCGTCGGCCGCCAGCACCGAGCCGTCCGGCCGGTGCAGCGCGACCCCGCACCGCAGCACCCGGGCCAGGCCGCGGACGAGCTCCGGGACCGGATCGGGGCCGCCGAGCAGCCCGGTGAGGGTGTCGGTGATGGACGCGGCCCGGCGGAACGCGTCCAGGTCCCGGTCCAGCACGGCGGAGTCGACCGCGCGGACGATCTCCCGGAACGGGGTCGCCTCCGGCACCGTGAACAGCGGCAGCCCCCGGCGCCGGGCCTCGTCCACCAGTGCCGCGGGCACGTCGTCGTGCACGATGTCGACCGCGAACCCGAGCGCCGCCACGCCCCCGCCGGCCAGCTCGGCGACGAGACCCCGGCACTCCGCCGGCGTGGTCAGCCGCAGCCCGGTCGTCAGCAGCACCCACCCCGGCGGCACCCAGCGGGTCGGCTGCGGGATCTCGACGACGTGCGCGCCGAGCACCGGCACCGCACGCCCGGCCACGACCGGCACGAGCCCGAACTCGCCCCGGTCCAGCAGGTCCCCCAGCTCCACGACGTTGTGGATAGCACAAACAGGTTGTCCACAGTTGTGGACTTACCCGATCACCACCGGCCGTCGGCCGCTCTACCGTGAGGGAATGTCCGCGTTCTGGCACCCGTTCGCCGCCATGCACTCCGTTCGCGACGCCACCGTGACGATCACGCGGGGCGAGGACGTGTGGGTGTTCGACGACACCGGCACCCGCTACCTCGACGGCACCGCGAGCCTCTGGTACGCCAACGTCGGGCACGGCCGCCACGAGATCGTCGACGCCGTCGCCGCCCAGATGTACGAGCTCGAGGCGTACTCGACGTTCACCGACTTCGCGAACCCGCCCGCCCTGCGGCTCGCCGACGAGATCGCCGCCCGCGCCCCGCTCGACGGCGGCAAGGTGTTCTTCACCAGCGGCGGCGGCGACTCGATCGAGACGGCGGGGAAGCTCGCCCGCGAGTACTTCGCGGCGATCGGGGAGCCGCAGCGCACCGTGCTGCTGCACCGCGAGCACAGCTACCACGGCACGCACGGCCTGGGCACGTCGCTGGCCGGGATCCCCGGCAACCGGCTCGGCCCGCCGTTCGTCCCGGACGTCGTCCAGACCCCGTGGGACGACGCCGCCGGCCTCGAGAAGGCGATCGTCGATCTCGGGCCGGAGCGGGTCGCGGCGTTCTTCTGCGAGCCGGTGATCGGCGCCGGCGGCGTGCTGCCACCGCCGGAGGGCTACATCGAGGCGGCCGCCGAGGTCTGCCGCCGGCACGGCGTGCTGTTCGTCGCCGACGCCGTGATCTGCGGGTTCGGCCGGCTCGGGAACTGGTTCGGGATCGAGCGGTTCGGGGTGCGCCCGGACATCGCCGTGTTCGCCAAGGGCGTGACGTCGGGCTACCAGCCGCTGGGCGGGATCGTCGCCTCCGAGCGGGTCGCCGCGCCGTTCTGGGACGAGCCGGGGCGGGTGTTCCGGCACGGCCAGACCTACGCCGGCCACCCGGCCGCCTGCGCGGCGGGCTCCGCGACCATCGCCCTGATGGAACGCGAGGGCCTGCTCGCGCGGGCGACCGAGCTGGAGCCGCAGCTGCTCGAGCGGCTGCAGGGGGTCGTCGACCACCCGCTCGTCGACCACGCCCGCGGTGGCGTCGGCGTCCTCGGAGCGCTCGGTCTCGACCCGGAGCGGCTCGCCGGTGCCCCGGACCTGCCGCAGCGGGTGTTCAAGGCCGCCCGCGAGCGGGGCGTGCTGATCCGGCCGCTGGCGACCGCGGTCGGGTTCTCGCCGCCGCTCACCATGACCGCCGAGCACCTGGACCTGATGGTCGAGGCCACCCGGGCCGGGCTGGACGACGTCGCGGCGGCCCTCTAGGAGGCCGGGTCGCGGCGCATGGTGTGCGCGTCGGCCCCGGACGGGCGGTAGTACCGCTTCCGCAGCCCGACGACGGTGAAGCCGCACGACTCGTAGAGCCTGCGGGCCGCGAGGTTGTCCGTCCGGACCTCCAGGAACACCGTGGCGCCCAGCTGGTCGGCCGCCTCGAGCAGCTTCGCGAGCAGGGCCCGGCCGATCCCGTGCCCCTGCCAGGCCGGGTCGACGCCGATGGTGTGCACCTCGGCCTCGGCCTGCGGCGGGCCCGCGACGACGGCGAGCCCGGCGTACCCGACGAGCTCTCGGCGCAGTCGTGCGGCGAGGTACAGCTGGCCGGAGGTGACGGCGTCCCGGAACGCCTGGGCGCTCCACGGGTCGTCACCGGGGAACAGCTGCTGTTCCAGCTCGGCGCAGCGCTCCGCATCGGCCCGGTAGAGCGGGCCGATGGTGACGGTCGCGTTCATGCGGTGACGCGCTTGCGCCCCGTCGGGGCGACGGCGTCGGGCCGGCGCAGGTAGAGCGGCTCGACCGGCGCCGGTGCGCGCCCGGCGTGCAGGTCGGCGGCGGCGACGCCGACGAGGCCCGCCGGGGTCGGGGCCCCCGGCCCGGTGATCTCGGTGCCGAGCGGCCCAGCGAACGCGGGATCGCCGACGACCGTGGAGATCGCGAGCTCGTCGCGGCGCGCGGCGAGCACGGCCGGCGGCTCCACCGCGGGGCCGGTGAGCCGGCGGGCGGCCGGGTCGTACGCCGCCCAGTAGACCTCGCGACGGCGCGCGTCGGTGACCACGAGCAGGTTCCCCGCGCCGGCCGGCCGGTCACCAGGGTCGCCTGAGCTCCACGCTGTGTCCATGCGCGTTCCGCCTGCGCTCCACGCTGTGTCGACGCGCGTTCCGCCTGCGCTCCACGCTGTGTCGACGCGCGTTCCGCCTGCGCTCCACGCTGTGTCCATGCGCGTTCCGCCTGCGCTCCACGCGTGTGCCATGGCGTCGTGCGAGCACACCCCGTGCACCGGCACGCCCAGCGCGTGGCCCAGTGCCGCGGCCGAGGCGATCCCGACCCGCAGCCCGGTGAACGGCCCCGGGCCGGCGCCGACGACGATCGCGTCCACGTCCCGCAGCCCGAGCCCGGCCTCGGTACACAGCGCGCGGACGGCCGGCATGAGCAGCTCGCCGTGCCGGCGGCCGTCGTGGGCGCGCGCGGCGAGGGTCACCGGCCGCGCCCCCAGGTCGACGAGGCCGGCGGTGACCACGGTCGTCGCGGTGTCCAGGGCCAGTACCAGCACGGTCGTCCAGCTTACGGAGTGCCCGTGCGGCGCAGCGTGGCGACCCGGGTGTCGTCGTCGCGGCGTTCCAGCACCACCTCGATCGCGTTCTCGGTGAGCCGGTCGGCGACCCCGACCCCCCACTCGACGGCGACGACCGCGCGGTCCAGCTCGGTGTCCAGGTCGAGGTCGTCGAGCTCGGCGGCGACGTCGATGCTGCCGTCCGGCCCGCCCAGCCGGTAGGCGTCGACGTGCACCAGCGCGGGCCCCTCCCCGGACGGCGGGTGCTCGCGGGCGATCACGAACGTCGGCGACGCGACCGTGCCCGTCACCCGGAGCCCGCGGGCCAGCCCGCGGACCAGCGCGGTCTTCCCGGCACCGAGCGGGCCGGCGAGCAGCAGCACGTCCCCGGCGGCCAGCTCGCGGCCGATCTCCTCGCCGAACGCCTCGGTGTCGCCGACGGTCGGCAGTTCCCGGCGCACCGGCTCGCCGCCCGGCCCGGGGATCACGACCGGTCCTTCCGGGACCGCCTGCGCCCGGCCTTCGGCCCCCGGGAGCCACGCCCGGCACCGCGCAGCAGGCCGCCGCGCCGGCCGTCGCCGTCCGCATCGGTCCGCTCCGCGGGGTCCGGCTCACCGCCGGGGAGCGGGCCCTCGCCGGGCGCGCCCGCGGCGGGCGGGGCCACGGCCGGCGGGTTCACGGAGGACCGGCTCACGGCGGGCGGCGACGGGCGGCGCATCGAGCGGGGCGGGCGGGTGAACCGGACCCGGTCGCCGCGCCGGCGCTCCATGCTGCGCTCGATGAGGTTCCCGAGCTCCTCGTCGACCGTCCCCGGCTGCTCCAGCATCGGCATGTGCCCGACCCCGGGCAGCCGCACCAGCCGCGCGGTCGGCAGCGCCTCGGCGATCACCTCGGAGTGCCGGTACGGGATGATCCGGTCCGCGTCCCCGGCGAGCACCAGCACCTCGCAGCCGGAAAGGCCCGCCAGCGCGGCGGCCCGGTCGTGCGTACCGAGGGTGTCGACGAAGTCGGTGAGCGCCCCGACCGCGTTCGAGTCGATCATCGTGTCGACCAGGTCGACCATCGCGGGGTCGACCTGCCGGTCGCCGTAGGCGAACCGCTTGGTGATCGCCCAGATGATGTCGCCGAGCGCGCGCCGCCCGCTCTCGACCAGGTTCGGCTGCCACGCGGCCAGCCCGCCGAGCGCCCGGATCACCGGGTTGCGACGGGACAGGAACGTCCCCGGCAGCCCCGCCGTCACCATCTCCCCGGCCGAGGTCGCCACCAGCGCGACACCGACGATCCGCGCGTGGAACAGCTCCGGGTGCTGCTCGGCGAGCGCCATCACCGTCATGCCGCCCATCGAGTGCCCGACCAGCACCAGCGGGCCCTCCGGGGCCAGCGCGCGGATCACCGCGTCGAGGTCGTGGCCCAGCTGCTCGATCGTGCAGCTGGTCCGCGGCGCCCGCTCCGAGCGGCCGTGGCTGCGCTGGTCGTAGAGCACCATCCGGACCGACGGGTCGGACAGCAGCGCCAGGAACTCGCGCTGCTCCTGCCAGGTCCGGCGGTCCAGCGCGAACCCGTGCACGAGGACGACGGTGAGCGCGGGCTCCGACCCGTCGGCCGGGCCGACCTCCTCGCAGGCGATCCGGACGCCGTCGTCGGCGGTCACCGAGCTCTCCTCACCGGCCCACCCGGCCGGCGGCTGCCCGCCGTGCTCGGCCATCTCGGTGGCGAGGCTGCGGCGCGCCGCCGCGATCCGGCGGCGCTGGGTCGCGACCCCCACACCGGCCGCCGCGCCGGCCGCGCCGACCACGCCGCCGACGATCCCGGCGACCGTCCATCCCGTGCGGCTCACGCGGTCCCCCCGGTGACGGTGCGGCGCACCCGGCCCTTGATGCCGGTGACGATCTCGTAGTGGATGGTGCCGAGCTCGTCGGCCCACTCCTGCGCGGTCGGGCCGCCGCCGTCACCGGTGCCGAACAGCTCGACCGGATCCCCGACGGCGACGTCCAGCTCACCGGGGCGCCCGCAGTCGACGACGAACTGGTCCATGCAGACCCGCCCGGCCACCGGCCGGATCACCCCGCCGACGCGTACCCGCATCCGGCCGCCGTTGTTCATCCGGCGCGGGACGCCGTCGGCGTAGCCGAGCGGGATCAGGGCGAGGACCCGTGGCTCGGTCGCGACCCACTCGTGGCCGTACGACACGCCCTCCCCGGGCGGGACCGTCTTGAGCAGCGCGATCCGGCCACGCACCGTCATGGCGGGCCGCAGCGGGCTGTCCGCCGGCGCGGCGACCGGGTCCAGGCCGTAGGCGGCGATCCCCGGCCGGACCAGGTCGAAATGCAGGTCGGGACGGGTGAGCGTGGCCGCCGAGTTGGCCAGGTGCAGCAGCGGGTCGAACCCGCGCTCCCGGGCCCGTGCGGCGGCGTCCCGGAGCCGGACGGCCTGGGCGTCGATGCTCGGGTCGCCGGGCTCGTCGGCCCGGGCCAGGTGCGACCAGACGGCTGCCACCTCGGCGGTCCCGTCGGCGACGGCGGCCGCCGCGTCGTCCAGGAGCTCCGGCCACTCCTCCGGCCGGCAGCCGCCCCGGTTCAGCCCGGTGTCCGCCTTGAGGTGCAACCGCACCGTCCGGCCCGCCGCGCGGGCCCCGGCCAGGACCGCGGCCAGGTGCTCCCGGGACGACACCGACAGCTCCACCCCCGCGGCGACGGCGGCGGCGAAGTCCTCGTCCGGCAGGTGCAGCCAGGCGAGCAGCGGGGCGTCGACCCCCGCGGCGCGGACGGCGAGCGCCTCGTCGAGGGTGGCGACGCCGAGCCGGGTGGCCCCGGCCGCCAGCGCGGCCCGGGCGACGTCGGGGGCGCCGTGGCCGTAGCCGTCCGCCTTGATCACGACCATCGTCGCGGCGCCGGACCGGCCGGCCAGGCCGGACAGGTGTGCGACGTTGTGCCGCACGGCGCCGAGGTCGATGACGGCCTCGGCGCGGGGGCCGCCGGCGGTCGGGCGCCCGGTCCTGCCGGTGCCCGCACCCGGTACGCGTTCGGTGGCTGGCAACACGGCACCGATCATCGCATCCGGGCCGGGCGGCCCCGCCGCGCCAGGGCCGAGGCGGCGCTCAGTGCCGCCGCTTCGGCCCCCGACCGCCGGGCCTCAGCGCAAATGCTCCGGCCCCCGACCGCCGGGCCTCAGCGCAGATGCTTCGGCCCCCGACCGCCGGGCCTCAGTCGGTCCCGGACTCCATCGCGGCCCGGTCGAGCGACTCCTCTGCCTGCTCCACACCCTCCGGCGGGGCCGGGGTGGCGGTGATCTCCGCCGCGCGGCCCGCCTCGACGTCGCCGACGAAGGTCCGGAACGACCCGCCCAGCATCCCGGTCGCCGCGTACTGCTCCAGCTTGGCGCGGGAGTCGGCCAGGTCGAGGTTGCGCAGGGTGAGCTGCCCGATCCGGTCGCCGGGAGTGAACGGGGCGTCCTCGACGCGTTCCATCGACAGCCGGTCCTCGGCGTAGGCCAGTGCCGGGCCGCGGGTGTCGAGCACCGACCAGTCGTTGCCGCGGCGCAGCCGCAGGGTCACCGATCCGGTGATCGCGTTGCCGACCCAGCGGGTCAGCGACTCGCGCAGCATCAGCGACTGCGGCTCCAGCCAGCGGCCCTCGTAGAGCAGCCGGCCGAGCCGGCGGCCCTCGGTCTCGTAGGCGGCCAGCGAGTCCTCGTTGTGGATCGCGCTGACGAGCCGCTCGTAGGTGACGAACAGCAGCGCCATCGCCGGGGCCTCGTAGATGCCGCGGCTCTTCGCCTCGATGATCCGGTTCTCGATCTGGTCGGTCATGCCGAGCCCGTGCCGGCCCGCGATCCGGTTCGCCTCGGTGACCAGCTCGACCGGGTCGTCGTAACGGGTGCCGTTGATCGCGACCGGGCGGCCGGCCTCCCACTCGACGGTGACGTCCTCGGGTTCGATCGCCACCGCCGGGTCCCAGAACCGCACGCCCATGATCGGCTCGACGATCTCGATCGAGGTGTCGAGGTGCTCGAGCTTCTTGGCCTCGTGCGTGGCACCCCAGATGTTCGCGTCGGTCGAGTACGCCTTCTCCGCCGACGCCCGGTACGGCAGGTTCCGCTCGCCGAGCCAGTGGCTCATCTCGGTGCGGCCGCCGAGCTGGTCGACGAACGCCTCGTCCAGCCACGGCTTGTAGATGCGCAGCGCCGGGTTGGCCAGCAGCCCGTACCGGTAGAACCGCTCGATGTCGTTGCCCTTGAACGTCGAGCCGTCACCCCAGATCGAGACGCCGTCCTCGGCCATCGCCCGCACCAGCAGGGTGCCGGTGACCGCACGGCCGATCGGTGTGGTGTTGAAGTACGGCATCCCGCCGGCGCGGATGTGGAAGGCACCGCAGGCGATCGCGGCGATGCCCTCGTCGACCAGCGCCCGGCGGCAGTCGACGACGCGGGCGGACTCGGCGCCGTACTCGAGGGCACGCTCGCGCACCGCGACGAGGTCGGGCTCGTCGGGCTGCCCGAGGTCGGCGGTGTAGGCGAACGGGACCGCGCCGTTCTCGCGCATCCAGGCGACGGCGACGGAGGTGTCGAGGCCACCGGAGAAGGCGATGCCGACGCGCTCGCCGACGGGGAGGCTGGTCAGGATCTTCGGCACGCGCGAAACGCTAACAACCCGCCTCCGCTGCAGGTCGGCCGGTGCCCTGCCGCAGCCCGTATCGGCGTGCCGCACCCCTTCTCGGCGTGCCGCACCCGTCGGGCGGGGTGCGGCACGCCGGGACGGGGTGCAGCAGCCACGTGACCGGCGTGGTGCGGTGCTCTCGGCGCCCGTGACCGGCGCGGTCAGCCCCGCGCGGCGGCGCGGACGGCCCGCAGCGCGTCCGGGATCGCCGCCTGCAGCGCCGTCGCCGGCGCCGGGACCGCCGGCACCCCGTGCGCCCCGGCGGCGGCCGTCGCGGCGCGGGCGTGCACGAGCGTCGCGCAGCCGGCCGCCCACCACGGGTCCAGCCCGGCCGCGAGCAACGCGCCGATCATGCCGGTGAGCACGTCCCCGGAGCCGGCTGTGGCCGCCCACGCGTCGGCGGCCGGGTCGACGAGCACCCGCCCGTCGGGGGCCGCGACGACGGTCGCGTTGCCCTTGAGCAGCACCGTCACCCCCAGCTCGGCCGCGGCCCGGCGGGTCGCGGCGACCCGGTCCGGCCCGACCTCCCCGGCGAGCCGGGCGAACTCGCCGGCGTGCGGGGTGACGACGACCGGCTCGCCGTGCACCCGTTCCCGCAGGTGCGGGTGCTGGGCCAGCAGGGTGATCCCGTCGGCGTCGATGCAGACCGGGACCTCGCGGTCGAGCACGGCCTCCAGCACCGCCAGCCCGGCCGAGCCGGTCCCGATGCCGGGCCCGACCGCCCAGGCCTGGGTGCGGCCGGCGTCGGTGAGGTCCCCGGTGGCGACGATCTCGGGCCAGTGCCGGCGCACCTCGTCGGCGGCCGGGCCGGCGAAACGCACCATCCCGGACGTGGCGAGCACGGCCGCGCCGGCCGCGAGCACCGCGGCACCCGGGTAGGTCGCCGAGCCGGCCGCGATCCCGGCCACTCCCTGGGTGTACTTGTCGTCGTCCGGGCCGGGGACCGGCCAGGCCGCCCCGGCGTCGGCGTCGAACAGCAGCAGGGCGTGCGGATCGTCGGGCAGGAACGGGACGAGCCCGATGTCGACCAGCCGGACCGGCCCGCACAGCGGTGCGGCCAGCGCGTGCACCGGCTTGCACGCCCCGAACGTCACGGTGAACGCGGCCCGCACGTGCGGACCGGCGGTGGCGCCCGTGTCCGGGTCGACCCCGGACGGCAGGTCGCAGGCCACCACCGGGACTCCGGCCTCGCCGGCCGCCGCGACCAGCGCCGGCGCCGGCTCGCGCAGCGGGCCCCGCCCGGAGATGCCGACGATGCCGTCCACGACGACGTCGGCCCCGGCCACCAGCCCGCGTGCCGTGTCGAGGGTGCCCGGCTCCACCGGCAGCACCCGGCCGCGGGCCCGGCGCAACGCCGCCAGCCCGCCCGGGTGGGCCCGGTCCGGAGTCAGGAGCAGCGCGGTGACCGCGGCACCGCGGCGTCGCAGCTCGGTACCGGCCCACAGCGCGTCGCCGCCGTTGTCCCCGGCCCCGACCAGCAGGACCACCCGGCGCCCGTAGGTGGCGCCGAGGTGGCCGCGCAGGTGGGCGGCCAGCCCGGCCGCGGCCCGGCGCATCAGCACGCCGTCCGCGACGGTCCGCATCAGCGCGGCCTCGGCCGTCCGGACCTGCCCGGCCGTGTACACCCCCTGCACGGCGCCTACTCCACCGTGACCGACTTGGCCAGGTTGCGCGGCTTGTCGACGTCGTAGCCGCGGGCCCGGGCGATCTCGGCCGCGATCACCTGCAGCGGGATCGTCGCGACGAGCGGCTGCAGCAGCGTCGGGACCGCCGGGAGCTCGAACAGGTGGTCGGCGAACGGCCGCACGGTCTCGTCCCCGGTCTCGGCGATGACCACGGTCCGCGCCCCGCGCGCCTTGATCTCCTGGATGTTGCTCAGCAGCTTGGCGTGCAGCACCGCGCGGCCCTTCGGCGACGGCATGACGACGACGACCGGCAGCCCGTCCTCGATCAGCGCGATCGGGCCGTGCTTGAGCTCGCCGGCGGCGAACGCCTCGGCGTGCATGTAGGCGAGCTCCTTGAGCTTGAGCGCGCCCTCGAGCGCCACCGGGTAGCCGACGTGCCGGCCCAGGAACAGCACCGCCTTCGACGGCGACAGCTCCTGGCCGAGCGCGCGGGCCGCACCGAGCGACTCCAGCACCTCGGCGACCGCCTTCGGGATCGCCTCCAGCTGCTCGAACTCGCGGACCACCTCGTCCGGGTACTTGGTGCCGCGGGCCTGCGCCAGTGCCAGCCCGACCAGGTAGTTCGCCGCGATCTGGGACGTGAACGTCTTGGTGGCGGCGACGCCGATCTCCGGCCCGGCGTGGGTGTAGATCACCGCGTCGGACTCGCGGGGGATCTGCGCCCCGTTCGTGTTGCAGATCGCCAGCACCCGGGCCTTCTGGTCCTTGGCGTGCCGCAGCGCCTCCAGGGTGTCCGCGGTCTCGCCGGACTGGGAGATGGCCACGACCAGCGTCGACCGGTCGAGCACCGGGTCCCGGTAGCGGAACTCGCTGGCCAGCTCGATCTCCACGGGCAGCCGCGTCCAGTGCTCGATCGCGTACTTGGCCAGCAGCCCGGAGTGGTAGGCGGTGCCGCAGGCGACGACGAACACCTTGTCGACGTCGCGCAGCTCCTGGTCGGTGAGCCGCTGCTCGTCCAGCACGATCCGGCCGTCGATCATGTGCCCGCGCAGGGTGTCGGCGATCGCGGTCGGCTGCTCCTCGATCTCCTTGAGCATGAAGTAGTCGTGGCCGCCCTTCTCGGCGGCGGCGAGGTCCCAGGTCACCTCGAACGGGTTCACCTCGACCGGGTCCCCGGCGAAGTCGGTGACCTCGTAGCCGTCGCGGGTGATCGTGACGACCTGGTCCTGCCCCAGCTCGACGGCCGAGCGGGTGAACTCGATGAACGCGGCGACGTCCGAGGCCAGGAACGTCTCGTCGGCGCCCAGACCGAGCACCAGCGGGGACGACCGGCGGGCGGCGACGATCCGGTCCGGGTCGTCGGCGTGCGTCACGACCAGCGTGAACGCGCCCTCGAGCCGGCGCGCGACCGCGCGGACGGACGCGGTGAGGTCCCCGGCCGTGTCCTCGCCCAGCTCACCGGCGTACGCCAGCGCGACGAGGTGCGCGGCCGTCTCGGTGTCGGTGTCGGACTCGGCCCAGATCCCGCGGGCCTCCAGCTCGGCGCGCAGCTCCAGGAAGTTCTCGATGATCCCGTTGTGGACGACGGCGACCTTCCCGTCGCTGCTGCGGTGCGGGTGCGCGTTGCGGTCGGTGGGCGGGCCGTGGGTGGCCCAGCGGGTGTGCCCGATCCCGGACGTGCCGGTGAACCGGTCCCGGCCGACCTCGTCGAGCCGGGCCTCCAGGTTGGCCAGGGCGCCTGCCCGGCGCTCGATCAGCAGTTCGCCGTCGAGCGGGAGGGCGACACCGGCGGAGTCGTACCCGCGGTACTCCAGACGGCGCAGGCCGCCGAGAACCACGTCGAGTGCGACCCGATGACCGACGTAACCGACGATGCCACACATGCCGACGAGCGTATCGGCGTGCCGTCGGTGATCTTCCGGCGCCGGGTGCCGGGCGAGCGCCACGCCGGGCGCGGCGCGCGACGGGCACGGCGTGACCTGCACCGGTACGGTGCCGTCCGTGGCCAGGACCAGCGTGACCCGTCCCCCGTCCATGAAGGGGGCCAAGGACGCCCTCGGCGTGCTGTCCCGGCCGGGGCCCCTCCCGGTCCGGTTCGGCGACCTCGGTCTGATCGGCCTGCCCGGCATCGTCTACGCCCCGGCGGAGGGCTTCCACCTGCCCGCCGTCGTGCTAGGGCATGCCTGGCTGCAGCCGGTCCGCCGCTACCACGAGCTGCTGCGGCACCTCGCGACCTGGGGTTTCGTCGCCGCGGCGCCGGACACCCAGCGCGGCCCGGTCCCGAGCATGTCCCGCTTCTCGGCGGACCTGGCCACGGTCCTCGACGTGTGCGTCGGGGTCCGGCTCGGCGACGGCACCATCAGCGTCGACGCCCGCCGCACCGGCCTGATCGGGCACGGCACCGGCGGGGGCGCCGCGATCCTCGCCGCGGCCCGGCGGGAACGGCTCCGCGCGCTGGTGACCCTCGCCCCGTCGGAGGTCAAGCCGTCCGCGATCGAGGCCGCGGCCCGGGTGGGCGCGCCGACCCTGCACCTGGCCGCCGCCGTCGACTCGATGGCCCCGGCCGCCGGGCACGCCGAGCGGATCGCCGCCGCGCAGCGGGACGCGGGCGGTGACGTGACCGTGCGGACCATCGAGAAGGCCGGCCACCTGGGCTTCTGCGAGGGCCGGCACTGGTCGAGCTTCCTGCTGCAGAACTTCCCGCAGCACCGCACCCGCAAGCTCACCCGCGCCCTGGTCACGGCGTTCCTCATGCAGGAGCTGACCGGTGAGAAGCGGGTGTCCGCGCTGACCGCGGGCGACGTCCCCGGCGCCCCGCTGGTCGACCTGCCCGGGCCCGAGGACGAGGAGTCCGGCGAGCAGCCCGGGCTGCTGGGCGTCGGCGGCCGGTGATCAGGGCGCGAGCCACACCTTCCCACCGGCCTCCGCGACGGCGTCGAACGCCGCGGCGGCCCGGTCGAACCGGAACGGCTCGGGTTCCATCAGCCCGGCCAGCCGGTCGGCGACGCCCGGCAGCTCGGCCAGCGCGGCGGTGAAGTCACCCGGGTGGTCGTAGATCAGCGAGCCGGTGATCGTCACCTGCCTCTGCACGAGGTCGTGCGTGTTGACCTCGGACGGCCCGTCGTGCTGCCCGATCAGCAGCAGGGTGCCGGCCCGGTCGACGGCGTCCCGGGCGGTGGACCAGGCTCCCGGCGCTCCGGAGGTCTCGAACACCGTCCCGAACGTCTCCCCGGGTTCGAACGGTTCCGCGCCCAGCTCGAGGGCCCGCCGCCGTCGCCCCTCGTGGGGTTCGGCGACGACCGGGGTGATCCCCGCGGCCCGCAACGTGAGGCACAGCAGGGTCCCCTGCGAGCCCGCCCCGACGACCAGGCACCGCGTGCCGGCCCGCGGGCCCGCCCGGCGGACCGCCGCCCGGGTGACGACCCACGGCTCGACGCAGGCGACGACCCGTTCCGCCAGGTCCGGGGCGATCCCGGGCGGCAGCGGGTGGGCGTGGCCCGCCGGGACGGCGACGTACCCGGCCAGCAGCCCCGGCGCGTTCACCCCGAGGCTGCGCCGCCGCGCGCAGGCCGAGGTGCGCCCGTCCGCGCAGAACCGGCACGCCCCGCACCCGATGTTCGGCTCGACGGCGACGACCTCGCCGGCCCGGCCCGGGTCCACTCCCGGCCCGGTCGCGACGACCCGGCCACCGCCCTCGTGCCCGAGCGTCCACGGCAGCGCCGGCACGGCCCGGGCGCCGCTGCGGACGGCGAGGTCGGTACCGCAGAGCCCGACCGCGGTGATCGCGACCAGCACCTCACCGGGGCCCGGCGCCGGCACCTCGACCCGGTCGAACGCCAGGTGGCCGGCCCCGGTGAGGCGGACCGCACCCGTGGTGGGCCGGAGGGACGCGGCCGTGCTCACGGGGTGTGCGAGGACGCGGTGGCGGGCGCGTCCTCGGCGTGCGGCTCGTAGCTGATGAACGCCGCGACCAGCAGGGACAGCAGGCAGCCGGCGGCGAGGTAGGCCGCGACCCAGTGCCAGGCGCCGCCGCCGAGCGCGACCAGCGCGGTCGCGATGAACGGGGTGAACCCGCCACCGACGACGCTGGCCAGCTGGTACCCGAGGCCGACGCCGCTGTTGCGGTGCCGGGCGCCGAACATCTCGGTGAACAGCGGCTGCTGGACGCTGACGATCGCGTCGTGCCCGATGTTGACCAGCAGCACGGAGCAGACGACGAGCAGCACCGCCGAGCCCTGCTCCATCGCCACGAAGAACGGCACCGACGCGACCAGCCCGGCCACGGCCCCCGTGAGGTAGACCGGGCGCCGCCCGTAGCGGTCGGACAGCCACCCGAACAGCGGGATGGTGACGATCCCGAGCCCGCCGACGAGCAGGCCGACGCCGAGCATGAAGCCCCGCGAGAACGCGTACTCGGTGGTGGCGTAGGACAGCGCGAAGGTGACGACGATGTACATCGTCAGCAGCTCGGCCAGCCGCAGCGCGACGATCTTGCCGAACGCGCCGGGGTGCCGGCGCGCGGCCTCCAGCACCGGCAGGCGCTGCTCCTCGGCCGGGTCTGCGGCCCGCTCGGCGGCAGCCTTTCGGAAGACCTCGGACTCGTCCACCCCGGACCGGATCCACAGCCCGACCAGGGTCAGCAGCAGCCCGCAGAAGAACGGGATCCGCCAGCCCCAGGTCTCGAACGCGCCCTCGCTCATCGCGCCGACCAGGATCGCGACGAAGCCGTTCACCAGCAGCAGCGCCACCGAGTAGCCGACCTGGACACCGCTGGAGTACAACGCCCGCCACCGCTTGGGCGCGTGCTCGACCGCGAGCAGGGCCGCGCTGCCCCACTCGCCGCCGACCGCGAGGCCCTGGATGCAGCGCAGGGTCACCAGCAGCGCGGGCGCCCAGTACCCGATCTGGTCGTACGTGGGCAGCACGCCGATCAGCGCGGTGGTGAATCCCATGATCGAGATCGTCCAGACCAGCGTCCGCTTGCGGCCGATCCGGTCACCGAGGTGGCCGAACACGATGCCGCCGAGCGGGCGGAAGAGGAACCCGATGCCGAACGTCGCGAACGCGGCCAGCGCACCGGCCGTCGGGCTCTCGGTGGGGAAGTAGAGCTTGCTGAACACCAGCGCGGCGACCACCCCGTAGAGGAGGAAGTCGTACCACTCGACGACGGCGCCGACGAACGATCCGGCGGCTGCCCGTCCGGCCCCGGCCGGGGCGGTTGACGGCTGTGACATGAGGGCTCCGTACGCGTCCTTGCGTTGTGCGCTATGCGCACATCTGTGTGCTGTGCGCACGAACGGTACGGCGAGTCACCGCTGATCGCAAGGCCGGGGCCGGGTGCGCACCGCCGGTAGGGTCGGACCCCGCGACGGAAGGGGTCCGATGGTCACGGAGGCCGGGCAGCAGGAGCGGCACTTCGTCCGGGCGGTGGAACGGGCGTTCCGGGTCGTCCGGGCGTTCGGGCCGGACACGCCGTCGATGACGCTGAGCGAGGTCGCCACGCGCACCGACCTGGACCGGGCCACCGCCCGGCGGCTGCTGCTCACGCTGGTCGATCTCGGCTACGCCCGCCGCAGCGGCCGGGACCGCTTCGAGCTGACCCCGCGCGTGCTGGAGCTCGGCTACGCCTACCTCTCCGGCCTGTCCCTGGTCGACGTGGCCCTCCCGCACCTGCAGGCCATGTCCTACGAGCTGCGCGAGACCGCCTCGCTGACCGAGCTGGACGGTGGCGACGTCGTCTACCTGGCCCTCGCCCAGAGCTCCCGGCTGTCCGGGCTGCGGATCAGCGTCGGGACCCGGTACGCCGCCTGGGCGACGTCGATGGGCCGGGTGCTGCTGGCGGGTCTGCCGGACGCGGAGCTGGACGCGCATCTCGCGGCGGTCACCGTCGAACGGCACACCGACCACACGGTGCGCGACACGCAGGCCCTGCGCGACGCGGTCCTCGCGGCCCGCGAGCAGGGCTGGGCCCTGGTCGAGCACGAGCTCGAGGACGGGCTGCGCGGCATCGCCGCCCCGGTCCGGAACCGGGCCGGCCGGGTGATCGCGGCCGTGAACGTCTCCACGCACGTCGGGGTGTCCACCCGGGAGGAGCTGACCGGCCGGCACCTGCCGCGGCTCCTGCAGGCCGCCGCGGACATCGAGGCGGACCTCGCGGCGTCCGGGCTCTGATCACCGGTCGGCGGTGCCGCCGGGCATCGGCGGGAGCAGCGGGGCGACCGCGCCGCGCCGGTCGGGCGGGCGGGTGCCGGTGAGGCCGGGGAGCCGGACACCCGCGCCGTCCGCCGTCTGCCCGGGCGTCCCGCCGACAGCGGTGGCCCGGTCGGAACCGGGACCCCTGTCGCCACCGGCGGCCCCGTCGGAACCGGCACCGGCGACCTCGCCCGCACCGGCTTCTGCGGCCCGGCGCTCCAGGTCGGACGCCTCGGTCGCCGCCTCGCCGGCGAGCCGGTCGGCCGCCCGGCGGACCAGGTCGAGCCGCCCGGTCCACTCCCGACCGGCGGCGTCGTCCCAGGCTCCGGCGACGGCGTCCCGCAGCCCGGCGAGGACGGCCGCCGTGTCGTCGAGCCGCTCCACCAGGCGGCGCAGCGCCGCGGCCTGCTCGTCGACCCCGGTCATGGCCGCACCGGACGCGCCGAGCCGCACCTTCCCGCCCCATACCGAGCCGGAACGTGCGCCTCGAACCCGGACGCCGCCGTGAGCGTCACGTTCGCGCCCCGCGCGGGGCCAGATCGTGCCACTCGAACCGGCACCGGCGCCGTGAGACGCACGATGCCGCCCTTCGGCGGGCGGAAGCGTGCTTCCCGAGCTCCCGGTTCATGCCGAATCCCTCGTGCCACCGAAGCGCCCCGCGGCGACGCGGTCCGCCTCCCGAGCGGCGGCGGCCGACCGTACGGCGGTTCCCGCCAGCGACTCCAGCTCGTCGGCGATCCGGCCCGCGGTCGTGCCGCACTCGCCGGTGAGCACCGGTGCGCAGGTATCCCCCAGGTCGGACGCGAGGCCGCGAAGCCGCGCCGCAGCCCGTTCGAGCACCTCGGGATCCAGCCGGAGATCCGGTCGCATCCACCGAGCGTGCGGCATCCGTCCCGCCGGCACCGGCCGGCCGCGCTCCCGGTTCACCATCGCGAACGCGACCACACCGCGACCGGCCGGCCGCATCCGAGGATCCGGGCCGGACGGAGGACCGGGCAAGCACACCGAACGGGGCCGGGTCGACACGTGGCCGGGCCGACACACACGAACGGGCCGCAAGCACACGAAACGGGGCCGTCGCGCGACGGCGACGGCCCCGTCCGGGACCACGGGAGAGATCAGCTCGCGGCCGCGACCACCTCGGCCAGCCGGCCCGCGACGGCGGTGGCCTCGACCTCGGTCGGCGCCTCCACCATCACGCGCACGAGCTGCTCGGTGCCCGAGGGTCGCAGCAGCACCCGCCCGGTCTCGCCCAGCTCCGCCTCGGCCTTCGCGACGGCCTCGGCGACCTCGGCGGACGCGGCGACGGCGTCCTTGTCGGTGACCGCGACGTTCTGCAGCACCTGCGGGAGCGGGGTCACGACCGCGGCCAGCTCGGCGAGCGACGATCCGGTCGCCGCCATCCGCGACATCAGCCGCAGCGCGGTGAGCAGGCCGTCACCGGTGGTGGCGTAGCCCGGCAGCACGACGTGCCCGGACTGCTCGCCACCGAGGGAGAACCCGCCCTCGCGCAACCGCTCCAGCACGTACCGGTCCCCGACCTGGGTGGTGTCGAGGGTGATCCCGGCGTCGCGCATCGCGAGGTGCAGGCCGAGGTTGCTCATCACGGTGGCGACGAGCGTGTCGTGGGCGAGCTCGCCGGCGTCGCGCATCGCGAGGGCGAGCACGGCCATGATCTGGTCGCCGTCGACGACGTTCCCGGTGGCGTCCACCGCGAGGCAGCGGTCGGCGTCGCCGTCGTGGGCGATGCCGAGGTCGGCACCGTGGGAGACGACCGCGGCCCGCAGCGGCTCCAGGTGGGTCGAGCCGACGCCGTCGTTGATGTTCAGGCCGTCCGGCTCGGCGTGCAGGGCGACGACGTCCGCCCCGGCCTGCCGGTAGGCCTCGGGGGCGGCGACGGAGGCGGCCCCGTGCGCGCAGTCGACGACCACGCGCAGCCCGGTCAGCGAGCCCGGTGCGGCGGCCAGCAGGTGCGCGACGTAGACCCCGGTCGCGTCCGGCGCGTCCCACACCCGGCCGATCGCGTCCCCGGTGGGACGCTGGGTGAACGGGGTCTCGAGCCCGCGTTCGATCTCGGCCTCGACGTCGTCGGGCAGCTTGTGACCGCCGGCCGCGAACAGCTTGATGCCGTTGTCCGGCATCGGGTTGTGCGACGCGGAGATCATCACGCCGAGGTCGGCACCGGTCTCGGCGACCAGGTGCGCCACGCCCGGGGTGGGCAGCACGCCGACCCGGATCGCGTCCGCGCCGGCGGAGGTGAGCCCGGCGACGACCGCGGCCTCCAGCATCTCGCCGCTGGCCCGCGGGTCCCGGCCGACGACCGCGACGGGGCGGCGGCCGGCACCGTTCGAGAGAGTGCGCGCAGCCGAGGCACAGACACCAACGGCGAACTCCGGGGTGAGGAGTTCGCCGTTGGCCAGGCCCCGGACGCCGTCGGTTCCGAAGAGGCGACGCATCCGGCTGCGGTTCAGCGCTTGGAGTACTGGGGCGCCTTGCGGGCCTTCTTGAGGCCGTACTTCTTGCGCTCGACGGCGCGGGCGTCCCGGGTGAGGAAGCCGGCCTTCTTCAGGGCCGGGCGGTCCTCGGCGTCGAGCTCGGCCAGCGCGCGGGCGATGGCCAGGCGCAGGGCACCGGCCTGGCCCGCGGTGCCGCCGCCACGCAGGTTCGCGAAGATGTCGTAGCGCTCGGTCTTCTCGACGGTGACCAGCGGGTCCTTCACGATCTGCTGGTGCAGCTTGTTCGGGAAGTAGGTCTCGAGCGGCTTGCCGTTCAGCGTGAACTGGCCGCTGCCGGGCAGCAGGCGCACGCGGACGACGGCCTCCTTGCGGCGGCCGACGGTCTGCACGGGACGGTCGCCCGGCACCGGGGCCTCGGCGGCGAAGGCGTCGGCGTCGAAGCCGGCGGCGTCACCGATCGTGTAGTCGACGTCGGCGACCTCGGTCACCTCGGCGGCCGCACCCTCGGTCTCGACCGCGTCGACGACCTCGTCGGGTCCGTTCTCGGGGCTGGTCACGGGCTGTCCCTCTTCGTGGCTCGGGGTGGTCACTGGCTGACCTGCTTGATCTCGAACGGCTCCGGCTTCTGGGCGCCGTGCGGGTGCGACGGGCCGGCGTAGACCTTCAGCTTCTTGGCCATCGCGCGTCCGAGACGGTTCTTCGGCAGCATGCCCTTGATCGCCTTCTCGACCAGGCGGTCCGGGTGGCTGTCGATCATCTCGCCGACCGAACGCTGGCGGAGACCGCCCGGGTAACCGGAGTGCCGGTAGACGAACTTGTCGTCGCGCTTGTTGCCGGACACCGAGACCTTCTCCGCGTTCACGATCACCACGAAGTCGCCGTTGTCGACGTGCGGCGCGTAGGTCGGCTTGTGCTTGCCGCGCAGCAGCGTGGCGGCCTGGGCGGCGAGCCGACCGAGGCGCACGTCGTCGGCGTCGATCACGTGCCAGGCGCGGGTGATGTCGCCGGGCTTCGGGCTGTACGTGGGCACGGATCTACCTCGTCGTCGTTCTCGGCTTCGGTGGGCGGTACCGGCGGGGTTCGCGCGGCTCCGGCCCACACTGGTGTGTCGGTGGTTCCTCAGCGTGCCGCTGGTGGACGCCGGAGGGACGCTCACCCGCCGGACTCACTGCCTCGCGCACCTGCTCGAGGAACGACGGACGGCGCCCGCGGGTCTCCACCGCTGCACAACGAGAGTCAAGAGTACCCGGCGGTCCCGGGAGCGGGCGCGGGGGGTCGGCGAACCGCTCCCGGGCGCGGTCAGACCGTGAACCGGCGGGCGTTGGCCGCCTCGACCGACCGGTACCCCTCCCCCGCCCCGAGGACCAGGCCCTTGATCCTCTGGAGCGTCTCGGTCAGCTCGGCCGCGGAGCGGTCCCAGCGCTGCTGGGCCTCGTGATACCGGTCGGCCGCGTCCCCCGTCCAGCTCGCCACGACCGGGCCGAGGTGGCGCCGGAGGTCCCCGAGCTGCCCGGTGATCCGCGCCCGGGCCGCGTCGATGTCGACGGCGGCCTGCTCGATCGCGGCGAACGTGACCTTGATCTCCGATCCCATCGGTGGTCCCCTCCTCAGCCCAGCGCCGACGTGATGGCGGAGACGTTCCGCGCGTTGGCGTCCTCGACCTGCTGGTAGGCCGTGGCCGTCCCGCCCAGCTGCTCGGCGATGTCGGCGAGCGCGGCGTTGAGCCGCTTCGCCTCGGCGTCCCACTCGGCCATCAGCGCGGTGAACGCCGTGGCCGCGGCCCCCACCCACTGGCCGCGGGTCGCCTCCAGCCGCGACCGCAGGCCGCCCAGCTCGCCGTTGACCGCGGCGCTCACCTCCCGGACCCGGCCCGCGGCCAGGGCCATCTCCTGTGTCGTCGTGCCGAACCCCTCGGCCATGCGCTCACCCCATCCCGGTGCGACCCGGGCGGTCGCCCGCCCGGTTCCGGGGACCTCCGTCCCCGGCCGGGGCACGGTTGCAGGCGGGCCGCCCCGGCACGGCCGTACGCACGGCGGCGTTCACGCCCGCGAACGCCGCCCGCCACGCCCGCCACCGCCGTGCCGCCGGCAGACGCTCACCGAACCCGGCAGACGCTCACCCGGTTGCGCGAGCAGCGCCCGGTTGCGTGAGCGTCTGCTGGGAGAGAGGTGCGACGCGCCGGGCCGGGCACCGGTCGGGTCCTAGGGTGCCGGGCGCACCGATCCGACGACCGCGGCGCAGGCCGGGGCCGGTGGCGCGCCCGCGGGCCGGCGGCAGCCGACGACGAGCTGGTCCGGGGCCTCCGGCAGGACGTGCCAGTCGACGACCGTGCCGTCACCGGGCCGCTGGGTGTAGCCGAGGACCGTCCGGCCGGCGACGACGACCGGTGCAGGTGGCGTGACACCGGCCTCGCCGGCCAGCAGTGCCGCCAGCTCACGCCGGAGCCGGATGGGTTCGCGGGCGGCGTCGTACGGCAGCGGGCTGCGCTCGACGACGATCAGGTCGGCCCCGTCCGGCCGGCCCACCGGGGTGAGCAGGACGCGGCGCCGGCCCGGATCGCCGCCGGTGTGCTCCCAGCCGGCGGGCAGGGCGGCCGCGTATCCGTACTGGACGACGACCGCGTCCTCGGCCGGCGCCGGCCGTTCCGGGCCGCCGAGGGCCAGCCCGGCGGCGACGAGCACCGCCCCGAGCACGGCGACGGCGGGGAGGAGCAGCCGCCCCCGGCCCGGACGGTCGGTGCCCGGTGGTTCGCCGCGGCCGGAGTCCCCGGGCTCGCCGCGGCCGGTGTGCCCCGCCCCGCCACGGCCGGCTGCAGCACCCGGGACGGTGCAGCCGTCACCCGGCGGCCCGCCGCCCGATTCCCGGAACCGGGCCGTGGCTGCCGGGCTCCGGCTCACCTGCGCGAGCAGGCCCGCGCCGAGCAGGGCCGCCCCGAGGACCGCCGCGGTGTCCGCGCCCGCCCCGGGGACGGCGGCCGGGTCGTCGTCCGCCCGCGGCCCGGCGGTCCGGACCGGGCAGGGTGCGGCCGCGGCCACCGCGGCCACCCAGCCCGGGTCGTCGGCGGCCCGTTCCCCGGCCACGACGACCTCGACCGCCCCGGCCCGGCACGCCACCGCCCGGAGCACCGCGACGTCCCGCACGTCGCCCCGGGCCACCCCTCCGCCACCGCCCGGGCTCGCCGCCGCTCCCCGGCCGTTGCGCGGGTTCGCCGCTCCTCCCCGGCCGCCGGGGCTCACCCGGGTGACGATCCCGTCGTCGACCACCGCCACCTCGGTCCCGGCCGTGCCCGCGTCGACCACGAGCACCGGCCCGGCCGGTGGTGGCGGTCCGACGGCGAGCACGGCGACCGCGACCGGCACCGCCATCACCCGGGGCACCCCGGGGAACGCGCCGCCCGGCGTCGTCCCGACCCGCACGACGACGGCGGGCGGCTCGTCACCGAAGAAGTCGTCGACGGCCCGGCCGGGCGCGGTCCCCGGTGGCGCGGCGGCCAGCAGCCGGACCCCGCCGGCGTCCGCCGCGGCGAGCAGCACCCGCGACGGACCGGTGTGCACCGCCACCGCGAACCCGGTCACCCCGGATCGGCCCAGGCCAGCTGCATCCGGCGCGCGCCGGCGCGCCGGTCCACCAGCACGGCGCGGCCCGGCGGCATCGGCTCCGGCTTCACCTTCTCCAGGAGGGCGCCCTCGTCCGGGCTGCCGGAGCCGACCAGCCCGGGCGCCCCGAGCTCACGCAGCCGGCCGAGTACCGGGTCGAACAGCGCCCGCCCCGCCCCTCCGGTCCGGCGGGTGACCACCACGTGCAGGCCGACGTCGCGGGCCTGCGGGAGGAACTCGGTGAGCGGCAGCAGCGGGTGCCCACCCGTGCTGCCGGCCGCCGGGACGACGATGTCGTAGTCGTCCACCAGCAGCCAGACGTCCGGGCCGCTCCACCACGACCGCTCGCGCAGCTGCTCGGGCGTCACGTCCGGCCCGGGCAGCCGCCTGCCCAGCGACCCGGCGATCTCCGCGCAGGCGTCCGCGCCGGCCTGCGCGGTCGCGGCATGGACCAGCAGGTGGGTGTCCGGGACGCCGCCGAGCAGTGTCCGCCGGTGGTCGACGACGACGATCCGAGCCTCGTCGGGCGTCCACCGCGCAGCGATGCCCCGGGCCAGCAGCCGCAGCAGGTTGGTCTTGCCGCCGCCGGAGTCGGCGAAGCAGAGCAGGTGCGGTTCGTCGGGGTCGAGCTCGACGGTCGCGAGCCGGTCCTCGTCGACGCCGAGCGCGGGCCCGCGGCCGGGGCCCGGCGGCAGCTCCGTGACCGTGATCCGCTCGGGGAGCAGGCGGGCCTCCGGCATCCCCGGCCCGGCCCACGCCGCGGCGACGTCCGGGGCGAGGTCGGCGCCGGACGCCCGGGCCGGGGCGGCGAGCACGGCGGCTGCACCGTCCGGGGCGAGGGCGTGGCCGGGCCGGGCGGGCACGTCGGCGGCCCGGCGGCGGTCCACGACCGAGTCGGCGGGGTCGCCGAGCCGCAGCTCGAGCCGGCTCCCCAGCTGGTCGGCGAGCGCCGGCCGGAACTCGGCCCAGCGCCCGGCGGACACGGCGAGGTGCACGCCGTAGGCGAGCCCGCGCGACGCGAGGACCGTCAGCTTCTCGTCGAGGTCCTCGAACCCGGACCGCAGCGCGGGATACCCGTCGACCACCAGCAGCAGGTCGGTGCACGGCTCGCCGGACAGCCCGCCCGCGGCCCGCCGTGCCCGGTACTCCTCGACCCCGGCGATCCCGTGCGCGGCGAACAGCTGCTCCCGGTGCTCGACGGCCGCCACGGCCTCCGCGACGACCCGGCGCACGAGATCGGTACGGCGGCGCCCGGCGACGGTGCCGACGTGCGGAAGGGCGGCGAGCGACCCGAGCGCGCCGCCGCCCAGGTCGAGGACGTGCACGCCCAGCTCGTCCGGCGTGTGGGTCAGCGCCAGCGCGAGGACGAGCGTGTGCAGCGCCGTCGACTTCCCCGACCGCGGGCCGCCGACGACGGCGAGGTGACCTGCGGCCCCGGACATGTCCACCACCAGCGGGTCCCGGCGCTGCAGGTACGGCCGGTCGACCAGGCCGATCGGCGCCGCGAGCCGTCCGGCCGGGCCGGGCGCCTGCAGGCCGCGGCCCGCGCGCGTCACCGGGTCGCCGAGCACCGTGGGCAGCGGGGGCGGCTCCGCCAGCGGCGGCAGCCACACCCGGTGCGCCCGCGGCCCGGGGCCGGAGACCGCGGCGACGATCCGGTCGAGCACCGTGACCGGGCCGCCCCCGTGGTCGACGCCCGGCGGTGCCTGCCCGCCCGAGCGCGCGGGGCCGGGCGCCGGTCCTCCCCGGCGCATCGCGCCGGCCGGCGCGTCCCCGGGGGGCCGCCCCGGCTCCGCGACCGGCCCCGCGCGGAACGGCAGCACCCGCCGCGGCGTGGCCACCCGCCGCCGCTCGTCGGGCCGCCCCTCCGGCCCCGAGACGTAGGCCGCCCGGAACCGCACCAGCTCGTCGGTGCCCGCGGACAGGTAGGCGGCACCGGGCGTCGGCGGGAGCAGGTGCGCGTCGGGCACGCCGAGCACCGCACGCGACTCGGCGGCGGAGAACGTGCGCAGCGCGATCCGGTACGACAGGTGCGACTCGAGCCCGCGCAGCCGCCCCTCCTCCAGCCGCTGGGAGGCGAGCAGCAGGTGGATGCCCAGCGACCGGCCGAGCCGGCCGACGGTGACCATCAGGTCGATCATCTCCGGGCGCCGCGCGAGCAGCTCGGAGAACTCGTCGACCACGACCAGCAACGACGGCAGCGGTTCCCGCACCGTCCCGGCCCGCCGGGCGGCCTCGTAGGCGTCGACCGACGCAAGGTTCCCCGCCGCCCGCAGCAGCTCCTGCCGCCGGTTGATCTCGCCGGCCAGCGCGTCGGCCATCCGGTCGACCAGGGTCAGCTCCTCGGCCAGGTTGGTGATCACCGCGGAGACGTGCGGCAGCCCCGCCAGGCCCAGGAACGTCGCGCCACCCTTGAAGTCGACGAGCACGAGGTTGAGCTCGTCGGCGGCGTGCGTGGCGACGAGCCCGAGCACCAGCGTCCGCAGCAGCTCCGACTTGCCCGAACCCGTCGCCCCGAGGCAGAGGCCGTGCGGCCCGGCCCCGCCCTGCGCGGACTCCTTGAGGTCCAGCAGCACCGGACGCCCGGCCGGATCGGTGCCGAGCGGCACCCGCAGCCGTTCCGCCGGTCCGCGGCGGCGGCGCAGCTCCACGACCGACGCCGGGTCCACACGGGACAGGCCCAGGAGTGCGGGCAACCCCTGGGTGTCCGGTGTCGACGGAGCGTCGGCGTCCGCGGCACCCTCGGGCCGGTAGCGCGCCAGCCGCCGGGCGAGTGCCAGCGCCTCCGCGACGGTGACGGCGTCCGCGGTCCCGATGCCGGTGCCGCCCGGTCCGCCGCGCCGCAGCGTGCGGGAACCGCCCGGACCGGTCCCGGTGGCGAGCCGCAGCACCGACGCCGCGGGCCGCCGCCCGCCGGACGGGCCGAGCCGCAGCACGGTCACGCCGGGCAGGCCCGCCCAGGCCCCGGGCGTGTCGGCGGCGCCGTCGAGCACGACGAGCAGGTGCCGGCTGGCCGACGACGGCTCGTCGACCCACCACCGGCGCACCCGGTCGGGGTCGTCGGTGATCATCCGGACCGGCCCGACGGCGTCCCGGAGCCGGGGATGCTCGACGTGCGGCAGCCACTTCGCCCAGTCCCACCGGGCCGCGGCGACTCCGGGGGCGACGACGGCCAGCCGGGCGTCGTCCGGTCCGTGCCACAGGACGTACTGGGCGACGATCGCGCGGGCCAGGTCCGGCACCGGGCCGGGCGGGCGGCCATCCGGGTCGGGCTCGAGCCAGATCGTCGCCGCCGCCCGGACGTCCACCGCGACCGGCAGGTCCGCCACCGTGGAGCGGCGCCGGAGGAAGCGGCGCAACGCGAGCGCGGAGAGCGGCTCGAGGGTCTCGAGTGGACCGGTCTGCGGGGCGACGAGCCGGGTCGCGAGCCGCTGCGGGCCACGGCCTGCGCGGAGCCTGCCGAAGTCGTCGTCATCGGGGCGGCGCTCCCAGAGCCGGCCGGTGGCCAGCACTTCCGGCCAGGCCCCGGGTTCCGGGTGCACGGTCTCGAGGGCCCGGCGCTGCCGGTCGGCGATCTCCGCCGCCGTCCGGTCGAGGACGCCGAGGTAGCGCAGGTAGTCGCGGCGGTCCTCGTCCATCGCCGCGGTGCGGGCGCCGGCGCCCCGCCCGCCGCCGGACACCAGCATGCCCACCGCCGACAGTGCGAACATCCCGCCGAACAGCCAGGAGCTCGCGTCACCCCGGCCGACCACGACGAACAGCAGCGATCCGGCGATCATCACCAGCGGGAGCAGCCGCTGGGCGAGACCGCCCGGGACCGGGCGTTCGGGCTCGGGCGGCGGCTCCAGCACCAGCTCCCCGCCGGGCAGCTCGGGCACCGTCCGCCGCGGGCGCCGCACACCGACCGTTCCCGCCACCGCGCCTCCCCGGGCGATCACGACTTCTCCCGAACGCCCGCGGCGACCGCCGGGACCGGCGAATACTCGCAGCCGCCCCGGGGTGCCGGGGCCGTTTCGGACAAGTGCTCGGGAGCCGCCCATGACGACCGTCCTGCCGTCGCGGCCGGTGCCTGCCGCCGACCCGCACTCCGGACGCTGGGTGCGGTCCACCGTGCTCACCCCGCGGGGCCGGGTGGACCTGGCGCTCCCCGCGGACGTCCCGGTCGCCGAGCTGGTCCCCATGGTGCGCGAGCTGGTCGGCCGGCCGTCGCGGGCCGGTGTCCCGGAGGCCTGGCGGTTCACCGGGGCCGCCGGTGGCCCGCTGCCGCCGGACGCGACGCTGCACGAGCTCCGGGTGCGCGACGGCGACCTGCTCCGCCTCGGTCCGGCCGGCCCGGCGCCCGCTCCCCCTGTGCGGGACGACGCCGCCGAGGCCGTCGCGGACGCCGTCCGCGAGGCGGGCACCGCCGCCGGGGACGCCCGGTGGGCGGGCCCGGCGGCCGCGGTCGTGGTCACGGCGGCCGCCTGCGCGGTGCTCTCCACGGTGGACGGTCCGCTGCGCCCTGCGGCCGCGGCGACCGCGGCCGCAGGCGCCGTCGTGGCGCTGATCGTGACCCGGCGCTCGCATGTGGACGGTCACGCGCCGGCGGGTGCGGGCCTGTGCGCGGTGCCGGCTGCGGCGACTGCGGGGCTCCTCGCCCTGCCCGGGCCACCGGGGGCGGGCGCGCTGCTGCTGGCCGCGGCCGCCGCCGGGCTCGTGGCGGCGGCCGGCCAGGCGCTCCGGCACGCCGTGTGCCCGGCCCTGCTCGCCGTCGCGCTGGCGTGCACCGGGACGGCCGCGGCCGCGCTCGCCCGGCTGCTGCTCGACGCCCCGCCGGGCGCGGTCGCCGCCGGGCTCGCCGCGCCGGCGCTCGCGGCGGGGCCCGTGCTGCCCCGGCTGGCGCTGCGGCTCGCCGGTGTACCGGCCCCGGACGTCCCCGCCGACGCGGACGGCCTCCCCGGGGCCGAACGCGTCCTGCCCCCGGACGTGCTCGCCGCCCGGGCACGGCTCGCCCGCGGGCTCCACGCCGGCACCCTCGCCGGCACCGCGCTGCCGGCCGCGGGCGGGTCGGCGGTCGCGGCGGCGGTCGGCGGACCGCCCGGGGCGCTGCTGCTCGCGGCGACGGCGGCGGTGCTGCTCCTGCGCGCCCGGGCCCTCGTGGAGCCGGTCCCGGCGCGGCTACTGGCCGGGACCGCCGTGGCCGCGGTCGCGGCGGCGGCCGTGCCGGCGGCGCTGGCGGTCGCCCCGGCGGTCCGGATCGGTGTCGCCGCGGGCCTGCTGTTGGCCGTGGCGGCCGGGGCGGCCGCGGCCCGGGCGACCCCGTCCCCGCCGGCCCGGCGTGCGCTGGACGTCACCGAGCTCGTGCTCACCGCGGCCGCGATCCCGGTGTCGCTCGCTGCGATGGGCGTGTTCGCCCTGGTCCGCGGGCTGTGACGGGGCCGCGCGCGACGGTGGCGGCCGCCGTCGCCGGGGTCGTCGCGGTGGCGCTGGCATGCCCGGCCGCCGGTGGGACCGCGATGCCCGCTCGCCCTGCCGCTGCCGGCTCCGGCCCACCGGGTGCGGTGGCGGACGCGGGCCCGCCGCGCACCGCCCACCCCGCCGAGCTGCGCGCACGCTCCGCCGCCCCTCGCGCGCTCCCGGCCGATCCCGGCGCACGCCCTGCAGGTCCCGGGACGGGCCCGGCCGGCGCCCGCTCCGCGGCCCCGGCCGCGAGGTCCGCGCCCCTCGACCGACCGGCACCCGTCGTGGACCCGGCGCGACCCGAGCAGCGGAGCGCCTGGTCACCACCCGGGTCCGAGCCCGCCCCACCCGGCCCCGCCGACGGTCTCCGCCGGACCCGTCCCTGCAGCCCACCCGGCGCGGGCGGGCCGGGGGCGGCCACCGGTGCGGTGCCGCGGCCCCCGGCGGACCTCGCCACCGGCGCCGGCCGGCTGGTTGCGGTGATCGACACCGGGGTCGCGCCGGTGCCGCGGCTGGCCGGCAGGCTGCGCGGCGGCGGGGACTACCTCGCCGGCGGTGACGGCCTCGACGACTGCGACGGCCACGGCACCGGTGTCGCGCTCCTCCTCGCCGGAGCCGCCGACCCCGCGACCGGGGCCGGGGCCGGGATGGCCCCGGCGGCGCAGCTGCTGTCGCTGCGCCAGTCGTCGGGCCGGTTCACCGTCCGGGGCGACGACGGGGCCGACCGCCCGGCGGGCGAGGTCCGGACGCTGGCCGCGGCGATCACCCGGGCCGTCGCGCTCGGCGCCTCGGTGATCAACGTGTCGGAGGTCGTCTGCGTGCCGGCCGACCGGCTCGACGACGCCGGCGCCGCGCTCCGTGACGCCGTCGCGGCCGCCGCGCGGGCGGACGTCCTCGTCGTCGCCGCGGCCGGGAACCTCGACCCGTCCGGGACGTGCACGGGCGCTGCGGGGCTGCGGCCGCTGCCGGCGTCCTACGACGGCGTCCTGGCCGTCGGCGCGGTCGACGGGAACGACCGCCCGGCGGCGTTCTCGATCCCCGGACCGTGGGTGGACCTGGCCGCACCGGGTGTCGACCTGCCGGCACCGGCCGGGCCGGGCGGCGCCGTCGTCAGCGGGACGTCCTACGCCGTGCCGCTCGTGGCGGGGACCGCCGTGCTGCTGCGCGAGCGCTTCCCGATGCTCAGCGCGGGCCAGGTCGCCGACCGGCTGCGGGCCACCGCCCGGCGCCCGGCCGCGGGCCGCGACGACCGGGTCGGCGACGGCGTCCTCGATCCGGTCGCCGCGCTCACCGCGGAGCCGCTGCTGCTGGTCCCCGGATCCGGATCCCGGGTGGCGGGCGGGGTGTCCGACGGCCCGCGCACCGGTGCCGGCGACCCGGCCCCGGACCGCGCGCCGCTGCCGGCCCCGCCGCCGCACGCGGAGGAGCTTCCGGCGGTCGCCGCGGTCGGCGCGGTTGCCGCCGCCGGTGGGGTGCTCGTGCTGGTGCTCGCGGGCCTGCGCCGCCGCTCCGAGCGCTGACCGGGCGCCCGCGGTCGCGCCCGTCGGGTCGCTGGACCATCGGGTCGCTGCACCCGGGCAGCCCGCCGGCGCCGGGCGGAGCGGCACCACCGCCTCCCGCCCCGGCGCCGAGGTGGACGCGAACGTCGCGGTCGTGATGCCGACCGTCACGGGCCTGCGTGCCCGGCGACATCCGGGGCGGGCACGCGACGGCCGCCGGCCCCACGGATCAGCCGGGGACGTCCGCGACCTCCCGCGCGGCGGCGACGTCCAGCACCCCCGCCCGCGGGAGCAGCCGGACGATCTCCGCGGGGGCGTTGCCCGGCGTCCCGATCCCGAGCGCCGCGGCGGTCGGGTCGTCGGCGACGCCGTACAGCGCCCCGGACGCGGCCAGCAGCCAGCGGGTGCCCCCGCCGGCACCGGTGTCGGGCGACCCGGCGCGCAGCGGTCCGGGCCCGGACGGCGGGAGCACCACCTCGTCGAGCCCCGGACCGGCGCCGTCGGCGCCGGCGAGCGTCACCGGCACGGCACCGGGCGCGACCGGCGGCCGGTCGCCGGCGACGAGCCCGCCCCGGCCGTCCCGCCAGGTCCGGCACAGCACCGGGCCGGGCGGTCCGCCGTCCACCCGGCTGCCCGGCCAGGCGTCGGCGCCGGGCAGGGCGGTGACGGGCGCGGCAGCGACCCGGCCCTGCGGGAGGGTCACCGGACGTCCCTGCCCGGTCCGCGAGAGGACGGCGTCCGCGAGCGTCACCGGGACCGGCGCGAGGCCGCCGTCGGCCACCACGTAGTAGGCCTCGGGCGCCCCGAGCGGCTGGTTGACGACGACCTCACCGGCCCGCCCGAGCCCCGGTACCTCGCCGGGTGCGGGCACGGGCACCCGCAGCGGCGGGCCCTCCGGGATCGCGGACAGCAGTCCGTTGCCGACCCGGCGGACCGGCGCCCCCGACAGGCCGAGCCCGGACCGGACGTCGCGGTCGGCCGGGTCGACGCGGTGCCGGCGGCCGTCGTGCACCAGGTAGGTCGCCCCGCCCTCGGCGGTGAGGAGCAGCGCCGGTCCGGGGCCGTCCGGGGTGGTTCCGAGTGCCCCGGCGAGGACGGTCGCCGTCCCCGCGGTGTCGCAGACCGCCCACACGGCGGGGACCGGGACACCGTCCAGCGCGACGCCGACCGCGCCGGGTACCGCGGCCGGCGGGGTCCGCGGCGCCGCCGCGAGCTCCCGGTCGGGGACCGTGGCCGGGGTCGCCGTGGCGCCGTCGGCCCGGCCGAGCGCGGCGAGGACCAGCCTCCCGGCGACCGGGTCCGCGACCGGGACGAGTCGCAGCGGGTCGTCGGCGACGGCGTACAGCACGCCGCTGCGCTCGCCCCGCACCAGCGCCTGGTGGCGCCAGTCGGTCGCCGGTGCGACCCGGGCGAGCAGCGCGGCCACGCCCAGCGCGAGCAGCCCGACGAGGATCCCGGCGAACACCGCGCGGCGCTGGGAGCGGATCTGCTCGTGCAGCGGGATCGGGTCGGCCCGCACGAGCGCGGCCTCCAGCCGGCGCAGGCCGAACCGGTAGGCGTCGACGTGGTCGCGGGTCGCCGGGGCGCGCGGGACGCGCGCGCGGGCGGGGTCGGGACGCACCGCCCGGACGGTAGGCATCCGGACACCTGCCCGGCGGGGAACGGGGCCCGGTGCGTAGAACCACTCAGCGGACCGGTGCGCGATCCACGCGGTCAGGGTTCCGTACGCCGATGACGCTGCCTCGGTGCGTTCCGCGGAACGCGGCCCGGCACGACCGGACGTTCCGCGGAACCCCGACCGGCCCCACACGACGTTCCGCGGAACGCGGCCGGGCCGCCCCTCCCGGTGCGCAGGAACGTTCCGCGGAACGCGACCGACGGCCCGCCACGCCGACCGGCCCCTACCCCCGATCGAGCAGCACCGCGACGGCCTCGCGTGCCTGCCGCGCCGGTTCCGGGCTGCCCGTCACCGCGGCCGTCACCATCGCCCCCTCGGCCAGCAGGAACACCGGCTCCACGCAGGTCGACCCGGCCGCCCTGACCCACCCCCGCAGCTGCTCGGCGAACGCGTGCTTGTGGGCGCGCACCTCGGCCCGGACCGCCTCCGAGGACGGCCCGAGCTCACCGAAGGCGTTGATCCAGGCGCAGCCGCGGAACCCGGGTTCGGCGAACCACCGGGCCAGCCAGTCGAATACGGCGAGCACGCGCTCCCGCGGATCGGCGACGCGCTCGACCGCCGCGGCGAGGTCGCCCCGCCAGCGGACGTCGCGGCGCCGCAGGACCGCGGCCACCAGTGCCTCCTTGCCCGGCACGCTCCGGTAGATCCGCTTCAGCGGCAGGCCGGAGGCCGCGCGGACGCGGTCCATCCCGACGGCCCCGATCCCGTGCTCGTAGAAGAGCCGTTCGGCCGTCGCGAGCAGCAGCTCCCGGTCCTGCTCGATCCGGTCCTCGGTGAGCGGCGCGGGCACGGGCTCCTCCTTGACGTCGAGAACGCTCGTTCTCTAGCGTAGCGCACCATCGAGAACGAGCGTTCTCGACAGGGAGGAGCGCTGCCGTGACCGACGACCGCCCGCCGTACCCACCGTTCGACGAGGAGAGCGCGCGACGGAAGGTCCAGGCCGCCGAGGACGCCTGGAACACCCGCGACCCGCAGCGGGTGGCGCTCGCCTACACACCGGATTCGGTGTGGCGCAACCGGGACACGTTCCTCACCGGCCGGGACGAGATCGTCGCCTTCCTGACCGCCAAGTGGGAGCGCGAGCAGGACTACGCGCTCCGCAAGAGCCTCTGGGGGTTCCGCGGGAACCGGATCGCGGTCCGCTTCCAGTACGAGTGCCACGACGCGGCCGGGCAGTACTGGCGCAGCTACGGCAACGAGCTGTGGGAGTTCGACGACCGCGGGCTGATGCGCCGCCGCGAGGCGAGCATCAACGACGTCCCGATCACCGCAGCGGAGCGGCGGATCCACGGGCCGCGGCCGGCGGAGGAGCACGGGCTCGACATCCCGCTGCAGTGACGACTCCGCAGTGACGACTCCGCACCGACGACACCGCACCGACGACACCGCAGTGACTACTCCGCCACCCCGATGTCCTCGTTCCACAGCTCCGGGCGCTCGCCGACGAACGCGGTCATCATCGCCACGCAGCGCTCGTCGTCGAGCACGGTGACCCGCACCCCGTGCTCGGCGAGCCAGCCGTGCCCGCCGTGGAACGTCCGGGCCTCCCCGATCAGCACCGCACCGATGCCGAACTGCCGGATCAGCCCGGAGCAGTACCAGCACGGCGACAGCGTGGTGACCATCGTCGTCGACCGGTAGTCGCGCTGCCGGCCGGCGGCGCGGAAGGCGGCGGTCTCGCCGTGCGCGGACGGGTCGCCGTCCTGGACCCGGCGGTTGTGCCCGCGCCCGAGCACCTCCCCGTCCGGCCCGACGAGTGCGGCGCCGATCGGGATCCCGCCCGACGCCAGCCCGGCCCGGGCCTCCGCCACCGCCACGTCCAGCCAGCTCGGGTCCATGCCGCGAAACCTAGTAGTCGTACGGGTTCCCGGTGGCGCGACCGCCCGCCAGGATCGCCGGCATGCGGACGAGCACGAACGTGGCCCTCCAGATCGGCACCGTGGCGGCCTTCGCCGGGCTCCGCCTGATCGCCCCGGGCTGGTTCCTGGCCATCATGATCTTCACGATCGTCGGGGTGCTGCTGCCGCTGGTCCCGGTGGTGCTGTCGATCGCCGTCGCCCGGCGCAGGATGCTGCCGCGTCCGGTCGCGGCGCCGTTCGTCTCCTGCGCCGGTTTCCTGCTGCTGGGCGGGCTGGTCATGCCCGACTTCGACGACGTCGACGCACACGCCCCGGTCCTCGTGCTGCTCGGCCGGGCCGACGGGCCGGTCCCCGAGGTGCTCTACGGGCTCGGCATGCTCGCCGCCCTGGGCTGGCTGTGCTCGCTGCTGTGGCTGGGGGTGGCCCTCGCCCGGAACACCCGGCCGGCCGGTCCGCCGCACCCTGCCTGGGGCCAGGTCCCGCCCGCACGCTGAACTCAGGACACCCCGGGGCTCCGGATCCGGCGGGTCGTCTCGGCGCGGGCGGCCAGCTCGTCGTCGGGCGGGTAGTCCACCCCGGTCAGGGACAGGCCGTGCGGTGGCGCGACCGTCACCTCCGACGCCCGGGACGTCCGGTCGAGCAGCCCCGCCGGCCAGCCCACCGGCCGGTGCCCGCGCCCCACCTCGAGCAGGGCCCCGACCAGGCTGCGGACCATCGAGTGGCAGAACGCGTCCGCGGACACCGACGCGACCAGCACGTCCGGCTCCCCGGGTGCGGGCGCCCACGCGAACCGTTGCAGCGCGCGCACCGTGGTGGCGCCCTCGCGGCGCTTGCAGAAGGCGGCGAAGTCGTGCTCGCCGAGCAGCAGCCGGGACGCCGCGTTCATCGGCTCGGGGTCCAGCGGGTACGGCCACGCGACGGTCTCGCGGGCCCGCAGCGGCTCCGCCCCGTACGGCGCCGTCGTGACCCGGTAGCGGTAGTGCCGGCGCAGCGCGGAGAACCGGGCGTCGAAGGCGTCCGGGACCCGGGTGACGGCGCGGACCCGCACGTCGGCCGGCAGGAACCGGTTGATCCGGCGGAGCAGGTCGTCGACCTGCGGGTCGAGCCACTCGGGGAGCTCGACGTGCGCGACCTGCCCGGACGCGTGCACCCCGGCGTCGGTCCGCCCGGCGACGGTCAGCCGCAGCGGGGTCCGCAGCACGGTCGAGAGGGCCTCGGTGAGGACGCCCTGGACGGTCCGCCTCGTCGGCTGGGCGGCCCACCCGGAGAAGTCGGTGCCGTCGTAGGCGATGTCGAGCCGGACCCGCACCGATCCCGCGGAACCGCCGGCCCCGGACACGCCTGCCTCGGAAACGCCGCCGGGCCCGCCGTCCGAGGGGACGGCGGGCCCGGGGGCGCGGTGTGGCTGGCTCAGGAGCCGGACTCCTGCTGGGACGCCGGCTTCGAGAAGCCGGCGGCCTCGGCCGCCTCCTCGGAGGCGAACCAGACCTCGGGCACGGTCCGGTCGTAGTGCGACGAACCGGGCACGTGGTAGAGCTTCGAGTCCGCGTTGCCCTTGATCTCGAAGCCCTCCGGGGCCTGGGACGGGTCGTCCAGCGGGGCGTGGCTGCCCTCGCCGTACGGCGCCTCGGTGGCCTCCGTGGTGGTCTCCTCCGCGTCCGCCGACCCGGTGGGCTCGGCGACCTCCGGCTCGGCCTCGGCGGCGGCCGGCGTGGCCGTCGCGGCCTGCGAGGCGGCCGCGCGGCGGGCGCGGTTCGCCTCGTCGGTGACCGTCTTCTGCTGGACCAGCTCGATGACCGCCATCGGGGCGTTGTCACCCTTGCGCGGCATCGTCTTGGTGATCCGCGTGTAACCACCGTTGCGGTCCGCGAAGAACGGGCCGATCTCGGTGATCAGGCGGTGCACGACCGACTTGTCGCGGATCACCTTCATGATCTCGCGGCGGTTGTGCAGGTCGCCGGCCTTGGCCTTGGTGATCAGCCGCTCCGCGTACGGGCGCAGCCGCCGGGCCTTGGCCTCGGTGGTGGTGATCCGGCCGTGCTCGAACAGCGAGGTCGCCAGGTTGGCCAGGATCAGCCGCTGGTGCGCGGGTGACCCGCCGAGGCGGGCACCCTTGGTGGGCTGGGGCATGGCTACAACTGCTCCGTTTCTGCGTAGTCCTGACCGTCGTCACCGAAGGTGTCGGGGTCGAACCCGCCGCCGTCGGCACCGTAGTCGCTCGCCGCCGCCGACGGGTCGAACCCGGGCGGGCTGTCCTTGAGGGCCAGGCCGAGGCCGACGAGCTTCATCTTGACCTCGTCGATCGACTTGGCGCCGAAGTTGCGGATGTCGAGCAGGTCCGCCTCGCTGCGGCCGACGAGCTCGCCGACCGTGTGGATGCCCTCGCGCTTGAGGCAGTTGTACGACCGGACCGTGAGGTCCAGCTCCTCGATCGGCATCGCGAACGCCGCGATGGTGTCCGCCTCCTGCGGGGAGGGGCCGATCTCGATGCCCTCGGCGTCCACGTTCAGCTCGCGGGCCAGGCCGAACAGCTCGACCAGGGTCTTGCCGGCCGAGGCCAGCGCGTCCCGCGGGGTGATGGACGGCTTCGACTCGACGTCGAGGACCAGCTTGTCGAAGTCGGTGCGCTGCTCGACTCGCGTGGCCTCGACCTTGTAGGTCACCTTCAGCACCGGCGAGTAGATCGAGTCGACCGGGATCCGGCCGATCTCGGCACCGGTGGCCTTGTTCTGCATCGCCGGGACGTAGCCGCGACCCCGCTCGACGACGAGCTCGACCTCGAGCCGGCCCTTGTCGTTCAGCGAGGCGATGTGCAGGTCCGGGTTGTGCACGGTGACGCCGGCCGGCGGCACGATGTCGCCGGCGGTGACCGCGCCCGGGCCCTGCTTGCGCAGGTACATGGTCACCGGCTCGTCCTCCTCGGAGCTCACGACGAGCTCCTTGAGGTTCAGGATGATGTCGGTGACGTCCTCCTTGACCCCCGGCACGGTGGTGAACTCGTGCAGGACGCCGTCGATCCGGATGGACGTGACGGCGGCACCGGGGATGGACGACAGCAGCGTCCGGCGCAGGGAGTTGCCGAGGGTGTAGCCGAAGCCCGGCTCCAGCGGCTCGATGACGAACCGGGACCGGGTCTCGGTGACGACGTCCTCGGTGAGGGTGGGTCGCTGAGAGATCAGCATGGTGTGTGCCTCCAATGCACCTGCGGCAACCGCTATTTGATGCCGCAGCTGGCAGTACCCCATGGCCGGCCCTGGCGGGCCGGACGTGCCGCCCCTCCCTGCGGGGCGGCGGGGTGTCGAGCTACTTCGAGTAGAACTCGACGATGAGCTGCTCGGTGACCTGCGTGTCGATCTGAGCGCGCTCGGGCAGCTGGTGGACCAGGATGCGCAGCGTCGACGGGACGACCTGCAGCCACGCCGGGACCGGGCGCTCGCCCTGGGTCTCCCTGGCGATGACGAACGGGTCCATGTTCCGCGACTTGTCCCGCACGTCGATGATGTCGTACTGACCCACCTTGTAGCTGGGGATGTCGACCTTCTTCCCGTTGACCAGGAAGTGGCCGTGGTTCACCAGCTGGCGGGCCATCCGCCGGGTGCGGGCGAGGCCCGCGCGGTACACGACGTTGTCGAGCCGCGACTCGAGGATCTGCAGCAGCTCGTCGCCGGTCTTGCCCTCCCGGCGGTGCGCCTCCTCGTAGTAGGCGCGCAGCTGCTTCTCCTGCAGGCCGTAGGCGAAGCGGGCCTTCTGCTTCTCCTGCAGCTGCAGCAGGTACTCGGTCTCCTTGATCCGGATCCGGCCGTGCTGGCCGGGCGGGTACGGACGACGCTCGAACGCCTGGTCGCCGCCGACGAGGTCGGTCTTCAGCCGGCGCGACTTGCGGGTCATGGGTCCGGTGTAGCGAGCCATGTCTGTACTCCTCCCCCTAGACCCGGCGCCGCTTGGGCGGACGGCAACCGTTGTGCGGCTGCGGGGTGACGTCGGAAATGGTGCCGACCTCGAGGCCGGCGGCCTGCAGCGAGCGGATCGCGGTCTCGCGGCCCGAGCCAGGGCCCTTCACGAAGACGTCGACCTTCTTCATGCCGTGCTCGGCCGCCTTGCGGGCGGCGTTCTCGGCGGCCAGCTGCGCGGCGAACGGCGTCGACTTCCGGGAGCCCTTCAGGCCGACGTGCCCGGACGAGGCCCAGGCGATCACGGCGCCGGTCGGGTCGGTGATCGACACGATCGTGTTGTTGAACGTGCTCTTGATGTGGGCGTGGCCGTGGGAGACGTTCTTCTTCTCCCTGCGGCGGACCTTCTTGGGCGCGGTGCCCTGGCGTGCGCGGGGCGGCATTACTTCTTACCTGCCTTCTTCTTGCCGGCCACGGTCTTCTTCGGCCCCTTGCGGCCGCGCGCGTTGGTCTTCGTGCGCTGGCCACGGACCGGCAGACCCCGGCGGTGACGGATGCCCTGGTACGAGCCGATCTCGATCTTGCGGCGGATGTCCGCCTGGATCTCACGGCGCAGGTCACCCTCGACCTGCAGGTGCTCCTCGATGTAGTCGCGGAGCTTGGTCACGTCCTCGTCGGTCAGGTCCTTCGACCGGAGGTCAAGGCTGATCGCCGTGGCCTCGAGGATCTCCTTCGACCGGGCCCGTCCGACCCCGAAGATATAGGTGAGCGCGATCTCCATCCGCTTCTCGCGGGGGAGGTCGACGCCGGCAACACGTGCCATGCGGCGTGGTCTCCTGTTCGTGTCGTTCCAGGTCTTCCCGGTGTCCGTCCCGTTCCGCCGCTGCGCTGCGCTGACTGTCGTTCCGCTGGCGCTGCTCTTACCGGGCCCCGGCCTGGTTCCGGGGGTGCTACCGGGCCCTCGTGGCCCGGCAGGTACACCGGGGGCTTCTCACGTGCGCGATCCGAGGATCGCGACCCGTGCCGCGGGTCCGCTCAGCCCTGGCGCTGCTTGTGGCGCAGGTTCGAGCAGATCACGATGATCCGGCCGTGGCGGCGGATCACCTGGCACTTGTCGCAGATCTTCTTGACGCTCGGCTTGACCTTCACGTCGTCTGCCTCTGTCCGTTGTTGGCGTGCGTCACTTGTAGCGGTAGACGATGCGGCCGCGGCTGAGGTCGTAGGGCGACAGCTCGACGACCACCCGGTCCTCCGGAAGGATCCGGATGTAGTGCTGGCGCATCTTCCCGCTGATGTGCGCGAGAACCCGGTGACCGTTCTCCAGCTCCACCCGGAACATCGCGTTCGGCAGGGGTTCGACGACCCGGCCCTCGACCTCGATCGCCCCGTCCTTCTTGGCCATGTCCTCCGCTATCCGTGACAGGTGTCGGTTGCTCCGCCCACCGACCGGAGCCGGGGGACGGCACGGTGCGCACGGACGGGCCCGGACCGGGGTGTGGAAACACGACGGAGCCGGCGTCATAGAGCGCACCGGCTGTCCAGTGTACGGAGGTCACCCGGAACGGGTGCACGCGGGGTCTGCGGACGCCTCGGCCCGCCCGGACGTCCGGGGCCGCGGTGGGCGTCCGCACGCGGGACCGCGCCCGCAACGCCACCGACGGTACCGAACGGGACGCCGCCGGGACCAGTACCGGCGCGGCGCCGGACGGCGTCCGGCGCCGCCCCCGGGGTGGGGACGGCGCCGGACGGGTGGGTGGCGGGGAGGCCTCAGTGCCGTTGCTTCGGCCCTCGACCGCCGGGCCTCAGTGCCGTTGCTTCGGCCCTCGACCGCCGGGCCTCAGTGCCGTTGCTTCGGCCCTCGACCGCCGGGCCTCAGAGCCCCTTGAGCTCCTCCGTCACCTCGCTCACCGACGACTTCGCGTCGCCGAACAGCATCGAGGTGTTGTCGGCGAAGAACAGCGGGTTGTCGATCCCGGCGAACCCGGATCCCATCGAGCGCTTCAGCACGATGACGTTGCGGGACTCGTCGACGTTGAGGATCGGCATCCCGTGGATCGGGCTGGACGGGTCGTTGCGCGCCGCCGGGTTGGTGACGTCGTTCGCCCCGATCACCAGCGTCACGTCGGTGCGGGAGAACTCGCCGTTGATGTCGTCCATCTCCTTGAGGGCGTCGTAGGGGACGTCGGCCTCGGCGAGCAGGACGTTCATGTGGCCCGGCATCCGGCCCGCCACGGGGTGGATGGCGTACTTCACCTCCACGCCCTTGCTCTCCAGCAGCTCGGCCATCTCCTTGACCGCGTGCTGGGCCTGGGCGACGGCCATGCCGTACCCGGGGACGACGATGACCTGCGACGCGTACGCCATCTGGATCGCGGCGTCCGCGGCGGAGGTGGCCTTGACGGTCCGCTCGACGCCGTCGTCGGCGGCCGCGGCCTGCGTCCCGCCGAACCCGCCGGCCACGATCGCCGGGATGGTCCGGTTCATCGCGACGGCCATCTGGTTGGTCAGGATCGAACCGGACGCACCGACGATCATGCCCGCCACGATCATCGCGGTGTTGTCCAGCGCGAGGCCGGCCGCCGCGGCCGACAGCCCGGTCATGGCGTTGAGCAGCGAGATGACGACCGGCATGTCCGCGCCGCCGATCGGCAGCACGACCAGCACGCCGACGACCGCGGCGATCAGCAGCACCGCGATGATCCAGATCTCGGCGGCGCCGCCGAGGCCCGCCACCACCGCCGCGGCGACCGCGAGCAGCAGCAGCAGGATGTTGAGCGGCTGCTGGGCCTTGCCCACGCCGATCGGCCGGCCGGGCAGGATCTCCTGCAGCTTGCCGAAGGCGATCAGCGAGCCCCAGAAGGAGATCGAGCCGACGATCGCGGCGAACAGCGAGGCGATGACGACGTAGACGGCGGTGTCGACGAAGCCGTCGGTGTTGCGGAACTCCGCCCAGGCGATGAGCGCGACGGCGCCACCGCCGACGCCGTTGAACAGCGCCACCATCTGCGGCATCTGGGTCATCTTGACGTTCCGCGCGGACGGGACGCCGAGCAGCGTGCCGACCACCAGGCCGACGATGATCAGGATCCAGTTCGCCTGCACCAGCAACAGCGTCGCGACGACGGCGATCCCCATGCCGGTGGCGGCGATCCAGTTGCCGCGGACCGCGGTCTTGGGCCCGGTCAGCCCGGACAGGCCGTAGATGAACAGGGCGAACGCGATGATGTAGAGGATCGGGACGATCACGGCCAGCGGGCCGGTCGCCATGGTCTCCGTGGCAGCCAGGTTCACGAGCCGCTCCCGTCCTTCTCGGCACCGGCCACGGCCTTGCCGGGCTTCTTGCCCTTGAACATGCCGAGCATCCGGTCGGTGACCAGGAACCCGCCGACGACGTTGATGACGCCGAAGGCGATCGCGACCACCAGGATGATCGCGTCGACGACGCCGACCTCCTCGCGGCCGAGGACGACGATCGCGCCCAGCAGCACGATCCCGTGGATGGCGTTGGTGCCCGACATCAGCGGCGTGTGCAGCGTGTTCGGGACCTTCGAGATGACGGCGAATCCGACGAAGCCCGCCAGCACCAGGATGGCGATGTTCGCCAGCAGTCCGGAGTCCATCAGGAACCCTCCTCCTCACGCGTGACGCACGAGCGGGCCAGTACCTCGTCGGAGAAGTCCGGGGACAGCTCGCCGTCGGCGAGCATCAGCTCGAGCAGCGCGGTGACGTTGCGGGCGTAGAGCTCGGAGGCGTGCTCGGGCATCGCCGCGGGCAGGTTCAGCGGGGACACGATCGTCACGTCGTGCCGGACCACGGTCTGCCCCGGCTCGGTGAGCTCGCAGTTGCCACCGGCCTCTCCGGCCAGGTCGACGATGACGCTGCCCGGCCGCATGCCCTCGACGGCGGCCGCGCTCACCAGCCGCGGCGCCGTCCGGCCGGGCACGAGCGCGGTCGTGATCACCACGTCGAACCCGGTGATGGCCTTCTCGAGGGCCTCCTGCTGCTGGCGGCGCTCGTCCTCGGTGAGCTCGCGGGCGTAGCCGCCCTCACCGGCGGCGTCGATGCCGAGGTCGAGCCACTGCGCGCCCAGCGACCGGACCTGGTCGGCGACCTCGGGCCGCACGTCGTAGCCGGTGGTGCGGGCACCGAGCCGCTTCGCGGTCGCCAGCGCCTGCAGGCCGGCGACGCCCACCCCGAGCACCAGCGCGGTCGCCGGCTTCACCGTGCCGGCCGCCGTGGTCAGCATCGGGAAGAACCGGGTCGAGTGCTCGGCCGCGGACAGCACGGCCTTGTAGCCGGCGACGTTGGCCTGCGACGACAGCGCGTCCATGCTCTGTGCCCGGGAGATCCGCGGGATCGACTCCATCGCGAACGCCGTCACGCCGGCGTCGCGCAGCTTCTGCACGGTCTCCGGGTTGGTCAGCGGCGAGAGGAACCCGATCAGCACCTGACCGGAACGGAGCCTGCCGATCTGCTCGTCGGTCGGCGGGTTCACCACCGCCACCACGTCGGCGGCCCACGCGTCGCCGATCTCCGCCCCGGCCTGGGTGTACTCGTCGTCCGGGATCAGCGCCCCGGCACCCGCTCCGGCCTCCACCACGACCTGGGCGCCGCGACCGGAGAGCTTGCCGATGACCTTGGGGACGAGCGCCACCCGGCGCTCACCCTCCCTGGTCTCCTTCGGCACCCCGACGGTGACCGTCCGCTGCGGGCCGTCCCGCTCGGCCTGTTCGTTCATGCGGGGAACCTAGACCACCGGCGGCGGACGGTGGCCCCGAGACGTGATCGGAACTACCCCTCAGTGTAGCCCTTTACCGATCACCCGCCCCGTGCTGAATCGATCCTGAACCCGGGCCCGCTCAGGCTCCGGGGCGGTCCGGTGCGCCCGCGGGCGCGGTCAGCAGCCAGGGCCCGTCCTCGGTGACGGCGACGGTGTGCTCCCAGTGCACGGCGCGGCCGCCGGACGCCGTGACGACCGTCCACCCGTCGTCCAGCTCGACCGTCTCCGGATCGCCTGCCACCAGCATCGGCTCGACGGCGAGCGCCATCCCGGGCCGGAGCCGCGGCCCCTTGCCCGGCTCGCCGTGGTTCGGCAGGAACGGGTCCATGTGCATCGACGTCCCGATGCCGTGCCCGCCGTAGTCGGCGACGATCCCGTAGTCGGCCCGGTCGGCCTCGGCGGCCGCCCGGCAGGCCTCCTGGATCGCGTACGACACGTCGGTCAGCCGCGCATCCGCCTGCACGGCGCGGATCCCGGCCTCCAGCGCCGACCGGCAGGCCGCGGAGAGCGCGAGGTCGGCCGGCGGCACGTCACCGACCGCGATGGTGACCGCGGAGTCGCCGTGCCAGCCGTCGAGGATGGCGCCGCAGTCCACCGACAGCAGGTCGCCGTCGGCGAGCACCTGTTCCCGCGAGGGGATGCCGTGCACGATCTGGGAGTTCACCGACGCGCAGATGCTCGCCGGGAATCCGTGGTAGCCGAGGAACGAGGGGACACCGCCGCCGTCCCGGATGGTCTGCTCCGCCACGGCGTCCAGCTCGGCGGTGCTCACGCCCGGCTTGGCGTGCTCGGTGACGGCGGCGAGGGTCGCCGCCACCAGCGCACCCGCCTCCCGCATCGCCTGGAGCTGGCGGGTCGTCTTGAGCTCGATGTCCCGGCCCCGGTACCGGGCGATGGCGCCACGCAGGCCGCCCCGACCGTTCATGCGCGTTCCCTCGGTTCCTCGCCGGCCGGGCCTCAGGCGCTGCGGGTCTGCAGCGCCGAGAAGACCCGCTCGGTGATCTCCTCGATCTCACCGACGGCGTCGATCGTGACCAGCCGGTCGCGGTAGTAGTCCAGCAGCGGCGCGGTCTCCTCGCGGTACACGCGCTGCCGGTTGCGGATGGTGTCCTCGTTGTCGTCGCTGCGGCCGCGTCCGAGCAGCCGCTGCACGACCTCCTCGTCGTCGATCTCGAACTGGACGACGGCGTCGAGCCCCAGCCCCTGCGCGTCGAGGATGTCGCCCAGCGCGGCCGCCTGCGCCGTGGTCCGCGGGAAGCCGTCGAGGATGAAGCCCTTCTCCGTGTCGGGCTCGCGCAGCCGGTCGCGCACCATGCCGACGGTCACCTCGTCCGGGACGAGGTTCCCGGCGTCCATGTAGCGCTTGGCCTCGAGACCGAGCTCGGTCTCGTCGCGCAGGTTCGCGCGGAACAGGTCGCCCGTCGAGATGTGCGGGACGTCCAGCCGCTTGGCCATCTGCTCAGCCTGAGTCCCCTTGCCAGCACCGGGCGGTCCCACCAGAACGAGTCGCACGAACCCGACCTCCTGAAATTCGTCTGCTCCACGCCGGCGGCGTTACCGGCGCACGGCGCCGCCGGCACCGCATCGAGGCCGGGGCCCCGACCGGGGTTCCCGCACGGCCACGCTGGAAGTGACTCTAACGCAGGAAACCCTCGTAGTTCCGCTGCATGAGCTGGCTCTCGATCTGCTTCAGGGTGTCGAGGCCCACGGTGACCATGATGAGCACGGCCGTCCCGCCGAACGGGAAGTTCTGGTTCTGGCCGGTCCCGGTGATGCCGAGGAAGAAGTTCGGCAGGACCGCGATGATGCCCAGGTACAGCGATCCCGGCAGGGTGATGCGCCCGAGCACGTAGTTGAGGTACTCCGCGGTGGGCCGGCCGGGCCGGATGCCGGGGATGAAGCCGCCGTACTTCTTCATGTCCTCGGCGCGCTCGTCGGGGTTGAACGTGATGCCGACGTAGAAGTACGTGAAGAAGATGATCAGTGCCATGTACAACACGATGTGTACCGGGTTGGACTGATCGGAAAGGTAGGTCTGCACGAACTGCGGGAACCAGCCGCCGTCGTTCCCGGCGAGCCGGGCGACCAGGTCGGGAAGGTACAGCAGCGAGCTACCGAAGATCACCGGGATGACGCCGGCCTGGTTGACCTTCAGCGGCAGGTAGGTCGAGGTCCCGCCGTACATGCGGCGCCCGACCATCCGCTTCGCGTACTGCACCGGGATGCGGCGCTGGCCGTTCTCCACGAACACGACGCTCGCGATGATCGCGAGGGCGAAGACGCAGACACCCGCGAAGACGAGCCCGCCGGAGTTCTCCAGGATCAGCCGGCCCTCGACCGGGACCCGGTGCGCGATCGAGGCGAAGATCAGCAGCGACATCCCGTTGCCGATGCCGCGCTCGGTCACCTGCTCGCCCAGCCACATCACGACCGTCGTGCCGGCGACCATCGTGATCACGATGACGACCAGGGTGAAGACCGAGGAGTCCGGGATGATCGGCAGGGCGCAGCCCTGGAAGAGCTGGCCCCGCTCGGCGAGCGCCACGAAGCCCGTCGCCTGCAGGACGGCGATGCCGATCGTCAGGTAGCGGGTGTACTGCGTCAGCTTCGCCTGGCCGGACTGGCCTTCCTTCTTCAGCTGCTCGAAGCGCGGGATCACCACCTGGAGCAGCTGCACGATGATGCTCGCGGTGATGTAGGGCATGATGCCCAACGCGAAGATCGACAGTTGGAGCAGCGCCCCGCCGGAGAACAGGTTGATCAGCGAGTAGACGCCGGCGTTCTCGCCGCCCTCGACCTGGCGGACGCACTCCTGGATGTTCGGGTACGAGACCCCCGGCGACGGGACGTTCGCCCCGAGCCGGTAGACCGCCACGATCGCCAGCGTGAAGAGGATCTTCTTGCGGAGATCCGGCGTGGTCAGGGCCGACCGGACTGCGCTCAGCACTCGGTGATCCTCCTACGACGTCGGCGGTCCGGTACCGCCTGCCCCGGCCCCGGACGGGGCCGGCCGGATGGGGACGCGATCCGCGCCCTTCGACAACGCTCGGGCCGCCGGGCGCTCCGCCGGAGCAGCCCGCTCACTCGGCCCCGAGGTCCGCACCCGACTCTAACAGCGGGCCGGACACACCCCGGCGCCGCCCACGGGCCCGCCCCGCCGGAGCGGGTGGCGGGCGCCGTGGACGGCGCCGGGGACATGTTCGTGACGCTCAGCGTTCAGAGATCGGTGGCGGATCCGCCCGCCGCCGAGATCTTCTCCCGCGCGGACGCGGAGAACTTGTGCGCCTTCACGGTCAGGGCGACGCCCGCGAGGTCGCCCTCGCCGAGCACCTTGACCGGCTGGTTCTTGCGCACCGCACCGGCCTCGGCCAGCTCCGCCGGGCCGACCTCGCCGCCCTGCGGGAACAGGACGGCCAGCTCGCCGACGTTCACGACCTGGTACTCGACCTTGAAGCGGTTCTTGAAGCCCTTGAGCTTCGGGAGCCGCATGTGCAGCGGCATCTGGCCGCCCTCGAAACGCGGCGACACCGTCTTGCGGGCCTTCGTGCCCTTGGTGCCGCGGCCGGCGGTCTTGCCCTTGGAGCCCTCGCCGCGACCCACACGGGTCTTGGCCTTCTTCGAGCCCGGGGCCGGCCGCAGGTCGTGGAGCTTGATCACGTTCTGCTCGTTCTCGCTCACGACTGCACCTCCTCCACGGTCACGAGGTGACGCACCGTGTGGATGTACCCGCGGGTCTGCGGGTCGTCCGGGCGCTCCACCGACTGCCGGATCTTGCGCAGACCCAGCGAACGCAGCGTGTCACGCTGGTTCTGCTTGGTCCCGATCCGGCTCTTCACCTGGGTGATCCTCAGAGTGGCCATGTCGCTCACACCTTCGCCGCGTCGGCCTCGGCGCGCTGCCGCAGCATGCGAGCCGGGGCGACGTCCTCCAGCGGCAGGCCGCGGCGGGCCGCGACCTCCTCCGGACGCTGCACCGACTTCAGCGCGGCCACCGTGGCGTGCACGATGTTGATCGCGTTGTCGGAGCCGAGGGACTTGGACAGGATGTCCGAGATCCCCGCGCACTCCAGCACCGCGCGGACCGGGCCACCGGCGATGACCCCGGTACCCGGGGAGGCCGGGCGCAGGAGCACGACGCCCGCGGCGTCCTCGCCCTGCACGCGGTGCACGATCGTGCCGCCGATGCGCGGGACGCGGAAGAAGTTCTTCTTCGCCTCCTCCACGCCCTTGGCGATCGCGGCCGGCACCTCCTTGGCCTTGCCGTAGCCGACGCCCACCAGGCCGTCACCGTCGCCGACGATCATCAGCGCGGTGAAGCTGAACCGGCGGCCGCCCTTGACGACCTTGGCCACGCGGTTGATCGTGACCAGCCGCTCGATGTACGGGGTCTTGTCCTGGGCCGCCCCGCCACGGCCACCGTCCCGGCGGTCCCGGCGGTCGCGGTTGTCGTTGCTCCCGCCACCCGGGGTCCCGCCGTCACGCCGCGTACGTCCCGGCATCAGACGATCCCTTCAGTGATTGCACAGCTCTCGTTCGACTGGTCCATCAGAACTCCAGGCCCCCCTCGCGGGCGGCGTCGGCCAGCGCCGCGATGCGGCCGTGGTAGGCGAGGCCACCCCGGTCGAAGACGACCGCGGAGACGCCGGCCTCCTTGGCGCGGGCGGCGATGAGCTCGCCGACCTTCGCCGCCTTGGCCTTCTTGTCGCCCTCCAGGCCGCGGACCTCGGCGTCCAGGCTCGACGCGTGGGCCAGGGTGTTCCCGGCCAGGTCGTCGATCAGCTGGACGGTGATGTGCCGCGACGAGCGGTGGACCGCCAGCCGCGGACGCGCCGGCGTCCCGGAGATCTTCTTGCGGAGCCGGGCGTGCCGGCGGATGCGCGAGTCGCGGCGCTTGCGCGCAACCTGGGACGCCATCCGACGGCGGGCGGAACCCGACACTTCGTTCGTCTCGGCCATCACTTACCCGTCTTCCCGACCTTGCGGCGGACCTGCTCGCCGGCGTACCGCACGCCCTTGCCCTTGTACGGGTCGGGGCGACGCAGCTTCCGGATGTTCGCGGCGGTCTCGCCGACCAGCTGCTTGTCGATGCCGGAGACCGAGAACCGGGTCGGCGACTCGACCGCGAAGGTGATGCCCTCCGGCGGCTCGATGACGACCGGGTGCGAGTAGCCCAGGGCGAACTCCAGGTTCGCGCCCTTGAGCTGGACCCGGTAACCCACGCCGTGGATCTCCAGCTTCTTCTCGTAGCCGGAGCTCACGCCGACCACGATGTTGTTCACGAGGGAGCGGGACAGGCCGTGGTAGGCCCGGGTCTCGCGCTCCTCGTCGGGACGCTTGACCAGCACCGCGCCGTCGTCGTCGCGCTCGACCGTGATCGGCTCGATGACGGTGTGCGACAGGGTGCCCTTGGGGCCCTTCGCGGTGACCGTGCGGCCGTCGATGGTGATCTCCACGCCGGACGGGACGGTGATGGGCAGCTTTCCGATGCGGGACATCGTTCGTTACCCCTCTCTCACCAGACGTAGGCGAGGACTTCCCCGCCCACGCCGCTCCGGTAGGCCTGCTGGTCGGTCATCAGACCCCGCGAGGTCGAGATGATCGCCACACCGAGGCCACCCAGGACCCGCGGCAGGTTCGTCGACTTCGCGTACACGCGCAGACCGGGCTTCGAGACCCGGCGCAGGCCGGCGATGCTCCGCTCACGGTTGCGGCCGTACTTCAGCTCGACGACCAGGGACTTGCCGACCTCGGCGTCCTCGGTGTGGTGGGCGGCGATGTAGCCCTCCTTCTGAAGGATCTCCGCGATGGCGACCTTCAGCTTGGAGTGGGGCATCACGACGCGGTCGTGATAGGCCGAGTTCGCGTTCCGCAGACGGGTCAGCATGTCTGCGATCGGATCGGTCATCGTCATGGTGTCTGTCTCTTTCCCGCCGTGGTTCCCTCTCCGGGCCTTCGGCGATGGGGCACGGAGTGCCTGTGAGTGGTTGGCGGGGCTCTGGCCCTGCTAACCACTCACGAGGCACTTCTTCCGTGAGTGGTTGGCGGGGCCAGAGCCCCGCCAACCACTCACAGGCGGCGGAGCCGCCCTACCAGCTGGACTTGCTCACGCCCGGCAGCTCGCCGGCGTGGGCCATGTCGCGCAGGCACACGCGGCACAGGCCGAACTTGCGGAAGACCGCGCGCGGCCGGCCGCACTTCTGGCAGCGGGTGTAGCCCCGCACGGCGAACTTCGGCTTGGCGTTCGCCTTGTTGATGAGCGCCTTCTTCGCCATTCGCTCAGCTCTCCTTGAACGGGAAGCCCAGGTGGCGCAGGAGCGCCCGGCCCTCGGCGTTGGTGGTCGCGGTGGTCACGACGGTGATGTCCATGCCCCGCGGCCGGTCGATGGTGTCCGGGTCGATCTCGTGGAACATCGACTGCTCGGTCAGGCCGAACGTGTAGTTCCCGCGGCCGTCGAACTGGTCGCCGTTCAGGCCCCGGAAGTCCCGGATACGCGGCAGCGCGATGGTCAGCAGCCGGTCCAGGAACTCCCACATGCGGTCGTTCCGCAGGGTCACCTTGGCGCCGATGGGCATGCCCTCGCGCAGCTTGAACTGCGCGATCGACTTGGTGGCGCGGCGCAGCTGCGGCTTCTGGCCGGTGATCGTGGCCAGGTCGCGCAGCGCGCCGTCGATCAGCTTGGAGTCCCGCGCGGCGTCGCCGACGCCCATGTTCACCACGACCTTGGTCAGGCCGGGGATCTGCATGACGTTGCGGTACCCGAACTCCTCCTGCAGCTTGCCCTGGATCTCGGAGCGGTAGCGCTGCTTGAGGCGCGGGATCTCGGTGGTCGGAGCGGTCATCTCAGATCTCCTTCCCGTTGCGCTTGGAGATCCGGACGCGGCGGGTGGTGCCGTCCTCGCCCTCGACGGTCTTCTTGCCGACGCGGGTCGGCGTGCCGTCGGAGTCGACGACCATCACGTTCGAGACGTGGATGGCCGCCTCCTGGGTGACGATCCCGCCGCTCTCGGCCCCGCGCTGGTTCTGGCTGATCCGGGTGTGCTTCTTGATCCGGTTCACGCCCTCGACCAGCACGCGCTGGCGGTCCGGGTAGGCCGCGATGACCTTGCCCTTGGCGCCCTTGTCCTTACCGGCGATCACCAGCACGGTGTCGCCCTTCTTCACCTTCATCTTCGCCTTCATGGATCAGAGCACCTCCGGAGCGAGGGAGATGATCCTCATGAACTTGCGGTCGCGCAGCTCGCGCCCGACCGGGCCGAAGATTCGGGTCCCTCGGGGTCCGTTGTCCGCCTTGATGAGGACGGCAGCGTTCTCGTCGAATCGGATGTAGCTGCCGTCGGGACGGCGCTTCTCCTTCTTGGTGCGCACGATGACCGCCTTCACGACGTCACCGCGCTTCACGCCGGCGCCGGGGATGGCCTCCTTGACCGTGGCGACGATGACGTCACCGATCCCGGCGTAGCGCCGCGCGGAGCCGCCCAGCACCCGGATGCACAGGATCTCCTTGGCACCGGTGTTGTCGGCGACGCGCAGCCGCGACTCCTGCTGGATCACTGTCGACTCCTACTTCGCCTTCTCGAGGATCTCCACCAGCCGCCAGCGCTTGGTCGCCGACAGCGGACGGGTCTCCATGAGGCGGACACGGTCGCCGATGCCGGCGGTGTTCCCCTCGTCGTGCGCCTTGACCTTGTTGGTCCGGCGGATGACCTTGCCGTACAGGGGGTGCTTCACCCGGTCCTCGAGGGAGACGACGATCGTCTTCTCCATCTTGTCGGACACGACCAGGCCCTCGCGGACCTTGCGCTCCCCGCGCACATCGGTCTTCTCGGTCTTCTGCACGGTGCCGTCAGTGCTCACGCCGCGCCCTCGCTCTCGGTCGGGGCGGCGGACAGGCCGAGCTCACGCTCGCGCATCACCGTGTAGCAGCGCGCGATGTCGTGACGGACGGCCCGCAGCCGCCGGTTGTTGTCCAGCTGCCCGGTGGCCATCTGGAAGCGGAGGTTGAACAGCTCCTCCTTGGCCTCCCGGACGCGCACGACCAGCTCCTCGTCGGAGAGCTCGCGCAGCTCGGCGGCCTTGGTGTTCCCGGAGCTCGCCATCAGATGTCACCACCCTCACGGGACACGATCCGGCACTTCATGGGCAGCTTGTGGATGGCCCGGCGCAGTGCCTCGTGGGCCGTCTCCTTGTTCGGGAAGGTCATCTCGAACAGCACCCGGCCCGGCTTGACGTTCGTGACCCACTTCTCGGGCGAGCCCTTACCGGAGCCCATGCGGACCTCGGCGGGCTTCTTCGTCATCGGGATGTCCGGGAAGACGTTGATCCAGATCTTCCCGCCACGACGGATGTGCCGGTTGATCGCGATACGCGCCGACTCGATCTGCCGGTTCGTGACGTAGGCCGGCTCCAGCGCCTGGATGCCCCAGTCGCCGAAGGTGACCGCGGTGCCGCCGCTCGCCATGCCCTTGCGCTTGGGCCGGTGCTGCTTGCGGTGCTTGACCTTGCGTGGGATCAGCATGGGTCAGCTCTCCCCACCGTTGCTCTGGTTGTCACCGGAGGCCTCGACGGTCGCGGTCGCGGTGCCACCGCTCTGCGCGGCACGCCCGGCCTCGGTGCTGGTCGCGGTCGTGCCCGAGGCACCCGAGCGACGACGGGCCGGACGCTCGCGGCGCGGGCCGCGGCTCGGCGCCTCGGCGGCCGGCGCGCCCTCGCGACGCCCGCCGACGACGTCACCCTTGTAGATCCAGACCTTCACGCCGATCCGGCCGAAGGAGGTCCGGGCCTCGAACAGGCCGTAGTCGATGTCCGCACGCAGCGTGTGCAGCGGGACGCGACCCTCGCGGTAGAACTCCGACCGCGACATCTCGGCACCGCCGAGCCGGCCCGAGCACTGCACCCGGATGCCCTTGACCTGCGGGCTGCGCATGGCCGACTGGATGGCCTTGCGCATCGCGCGCCGGAAGGCGACCCGGTTCGACAGCTGCTCGGCCACGCCCTGCGCGACGAGCTGCGCGTCCGACTCGGAGGCCTTGACCTCCAGGATGTTCAGCTGGACCTGCTTCTTGGTCAGCTTCTCCAGGTTGCCCCGGATCCGGTCGGCCTCGGCGCCGCGGCGGCCGATCACGATGCCCGGACGGGCGGTGTGGATGTCCACCCGCACCCGGTCCCGGGTCCGCTCGATCTCGACCTTGGAGATGCCGGCCCGCTCCATGCCCTTGGAGAGCATCTTGCGGATCTCGACGTCCTCCTTCACGTACTCCGAGTACTGCTTGTCGGCGTACCAGCGCGACTTCCAGTCCGTGGTGATGCCCAGGCGGAAGCCGTGCGGGTTGATCTTCTGCCCCATCAGCGGGCCCTCCCCTTCGCACCACGACGGCCGGCCTGCCGGGTCCGGTCCGGGACCGACTCGACCTCGATGGTGATGTGGCTCGTCCGCTTGCGGATCCGGTAGGCGCGCCCCTGGGCACGCGGCCGGATGCGCTTCAGCGTCGGGCCCTCGTCGACCATGGCCACGGCCACCACGAGGGTGTCCGGGTCCAGGTCCAGGTTGTTCTCGGCGTTGGCCGCGGCGCTCGCCACGACCTTCGCGACCGGCTCGGCCGCGGCCTGCGGTGAGAACCGCAGGATCGCCAGCGCCTCGTCGACCGGCAGGCCGCGGACCAGGTCCACGACGCGGCGGGTCTTCATCGGCGAGCTACGGACGAACCGGGCTACGGCACGCGCACGAGTCGGCTCGAGCGCAGCGCCGGTGGCCTCGGCAGTGGTCTCTGCCATCTTCTCCACCTCTCCTTGTCGCTACTCGGGCCGGCTTCTAGCGCCGACGCGCCTTGCGGTCGTCCTTGATGTGCCCCCGGAAGGTCCGGGTCGGGGCGAACTCGCCCAGCTTGTGCCCGACCATCGAGTCGGACACGAACACCGGCACGTGCTTGCGGCCGTCGTGCACCGCGATCGTGTGGCCGATCATGTCCGGGATGACGGTGGACCGACGCGACCACGTGCGGATGACGGTCTTCTTGCCGGACTCGTTGAGGGCGTCCACCTTCTTGAGCAGGTGGTCGTCCACGAAGGGGCCCTTCTTCAGGCTGCGCGGCATCTCTTACCTCCCTGCTCAGCGCTTCTTGCCGGTACGGCGCCGGCGGACGATCAACTTGTCGGACGGCTTGTTCCGGCGGGTCCGGCCCTCGGGCGTACCGGCCGGGTTCACCGGGTGGCGGCCACCGGAGGTCTTGCCCTCACCACCACCGTGCGGGTGGTCCACCGGGTTCATGACGACACCGCGGACGGTCGGGCGCTTGCCCTTCCACCGCATGCGGCCCGCCTTACCCCAGTTGATGTTGGAGTGCTCCGAGTTGCCCACCTCGCCGACGGTGGCGCGGCAGCGCACGTCGACGTTGCGGATCTCGCCGGAGGGCATCCGCAGCTGCGCGTACGGCCCGTCCTTGGCGACCAGCTGGACGCCGGCGCCCGCCGAGCGCGCGATCTTGGCGCCGCCACCGGGGCGGAGCTCGATCGCGTGCACCACGGTGCCCGTCGGGATGTTGCGCAGCGGCAGGTTGTTGCCCACCTTGATGTCGGCCCGGGGACCGTTCTCGATCTTGTCGCCCTGCTTGAGCCGGGCCGGCGCGAGGATGTAGCGCTTCTCGCCGTCGGCGTAGTGCAGCAGCGCGATCCGCGAGGTGCGGTTCGGGTCGTACTCGATGTGCGCGACCTTCGCCGGGACCCCGTCCTTGTCGTTGCGACGGAAGTCGATCAGGCGGTACGCCCGCTTGTGGCCGCCGCCCTGGTGCCGGGTGGTGATCCGGCCGTGGACGTTGCGGCCGCCCTTGTTGTGCAGCGGGCGCAGCAGCGACTTCTCCGGGTGGTCCCGGGTGATCTCGGCGAAGTCCGACACGCTCGAGCCACGGCGGCCCGGGGTCGTCGGCTTGTACTTGCGAATGGCCATGGGTCTGCTCGCTCCCTCAGCTCGCCGGGCCACCGAACACGTCGATCGCCTTGCTCTCCTCGGAGAGCGTGACGATCGCGCGCTTGGTGTCCTTGCGCTTGCCGTAGCCGGTGCGGGAGCGCTTGCGCTTGCCCGGGCGGTTCAGCGTGTTCACGCTGGTCACCTTGACCCCGAACACCTTCTCCACGGCGATCTTGATCTGGGTCTTGTTCGCGTCCGGCGCCACGAGGAAGGTGTACTGGCGCTCGTCGAGCAGCCCGTAGCTCTTCTCCGAGACCACCGGCGCGAGCAGCACGTCCCGCGGGTCCGTGATCACTGGTCGGCCTCCTCAGCGGCAGTGTCGACGCGCGCCTGCGCAGGCTCGGCGACGGAAGCCCGGCGGCTCGCGGCCTTCGGCGTCGCGATCGGGCCGGACAGGAACTCGTCCAGCGCCGCCTGCGTGAACAGCACGACGTCGTTGACGAGCACGTCGTGGGTGTTCAGCTGGTCCGGCGCGATCAGGTGCACCTGCGGCAGGTTGCGCAGGCTCAGCAGCGTGGCCTCCGCCTCGCGCTCCACCACGGCCAGGACCCGGCTCGCGCCGGCCTCCGGCAGCACGGCCTCGAGGGCCTTGCGGGCGGCCTTCGTCGACGGGGTGTCCCCCTCGACCAGCGAGGAGACGACGTGCACGCGGCCGGCGCGGGCCCGGTCGGAGAGGGCACCGCGCAGCGCGGCGGCCTTCATCTTCTTCGGGGTCCGCTGCGCGTAGTCACGCGGCGTCGGGCCGTGCACGGTGCCACCGCCGGCGAACTGCGGCGCGCGGACCGAACCCTGACGGGCGCGGCCGGTGCCCTTCTGGCGGTACGGCTTCTTGCCGCCGCCGCGGACCTCGCCGCGGGTCTTGGTGTCGTGCGTGCCCTGGCGCGCCGCGTTCAGCTGCGCGGTCACCACCTGGTGCATGAGGGCGATGTTCGCCGTCACGTCGAAGACGTGGTCGGGCAGCTCCACGCTGCCGCTCGCGGCGCCCTCGGGCGTCTTGATCTGCACGGTGCTCACTTGCCATCACCCTTCGCGGGGGTCTTCACCACGACGAGGCCACCGCGGGGACCGGGGACCGCGCCCTTGATGAGCAGCAGGCCGCGCTCGGCGTCCACCCGGTGGACCTTCAGGTTCTGCGTGGTCTGGCGGTTGGAGCCCATCCGGCCGGCCATCCGCACGCCCTTGAACACGCGGCCCGGGGTGGCGCAGCCACCGATGGAGCCCGGGGACCGGTGCTTGCGCTGGGTGCCGTGCGAGGCGCCCAGGCCGCCGAAGCCGTGGCGCTTCATGACACCGGCGAAGCCCTTGCCCTTGGTCACGCCGACCACGTCGACCTCGGCGACCTCGGCGAACGCCTCGACGGTGATCTCCTGGCCGGGCGTGTACTCGCCCGCGTCGGACGTGCGGAGCTCCAGGACGTGCCGGCGCGGGGTCACGCCCGCCTTGGCGAAGTGGCCGGTCTCCGGCTTGTTCACCTTGCGCGGGTCGATGGCGCCGTAGGCCAGCTGGACGGCCGGGTAGCCGTCGGTCTCCTCGGAACGCACCTGGGTCACGACGTTCGGCCCGACCTGGACCACGGTGACCGGCACGACGCGGTTGTTCTCGTCGAACACCTGGGTCATCCCGAGCTTGGTGCCCATGACCCCGGTGACCTTCTTCGACTGCTTGGTGGCAGTCGTCTTCTTGAATGCTGCAGTCATCCTCTTCGCCCCCAACGCCTACTGGATGTTGACGTCGACGCTCGCCGGCAGGTCGATGCGCATGAGCGCGTCGACGGTCTTCGGCGTCGGGTCGAGAATGTCGATCAGCCGCTTGTGCGTGCGCATCTCGAAGTGCTCGCGCGAGTCCTTGTACTTGTGCGGCGAGCGGATGACGCAGTACACGTTCTTCTCGGTGGGCAGCGGCACGGGGCCGACGACCCGGGCACCGGTACGCGTCACGGTCTCCACGATCTTGCGAGCAGACGCGTCGATTGCCTCGTGGTCATAGGCCTTGAGCCTGATGCGGATCTTCTGTCCCGCCATGGTCGTCGGTCGTCCTCTTCTTCCTGCCGCGGGGGTTACGCGGTGTCGGCCCCGTTGACAGCACGGCGCGAGCTCCGTCGCGGGTGCGGCCGGCTGCGGCCCGTGCTCTGTTCAGGTCTGGTCGGCTGGTGGATCCGTGCGCCCAGTTCCCTGGAGCACTCGTCCCGCCGGGGCTCTCCGGTCCACGAGGTCGGGCGTGTCGCGCCCTACCCGCATGCTTCTGCCCGGGTCACCGCGTCCCTCCCCCTCTGGGGCGGGCATGTCGCTGGGTCTCCCCCGGCGCCGTCGTCCTGGCGGACGGCGAAGCCGAGGCTGACAACGAGCATGGCGCGTGGAGCGCGACACCTGGACTACCGGTGTTCACCGGGAACAGGAGCGGCGCTTCCACGCGCCATGCTCATCGTGCAACCCGTCAAGGATGACACACGGCCGTGCGGCACCCTCGACCGGGGGTGGCTAGCTGAGCCCGGTCACTTGTTGATCTTGGTGACCTGGCCGGCGCCCACGGTGCGTCCACCCTCGCGGATGGCGAACTGCAGGCCCTCCTCCATGGCGATCGGCTGGATCAGCTGAACGCTCATGGTGGTGTTGTCGCCCGGCATGACCATCTCGGTGCCCTGCGGGAGGGTGACGACACCGGTCACGTCGGTCGTCCGGAAGTAGAACTGCGGACGGTAGTTGTTGAAGAACGGGGTGTGACGGCCGCCCTCGTCCTTGCCCAGGATGTAGACCTGGCCCTCGAACTCGGTGTGCGGGGTGATCGAGCCCGGCTTCACGACGACCTGGCCGCGCTCCACGTCCTCACGCTTGATGCCGCGGAGGAGCAGGCCGACGTTCTCACCGGCGCGACCCTCGTCGAGGATCTTCCGGAACATCTCGACACCGGTGACGGTGGTCGAGGTCTTGTTCGGGCGGATGCCGACGATGTCGACCGACTCGTTGACCTTGACGATCCCGCGCTCGACGCGGCCGGTGACGACCGTGCCGCGACCGGTGATCGTGAAGACGTCCTCGACCGGCATGAGGAACGGCTTCTCGATGTCGCGCTCGGGCTCCGGGATCGCCTCGTCGACGGCGTCCATCAGCTCGACGATGGCGTTGGCCCACTTCTCGTCGCCCTCGAGCGCCTTCAGCGCCGAGACGCGGACGATCGGGAGGTCGTCGCCCGGGTAGTCCTGGTCCGAGAGGAGCTCACGGACCTCCATCTCGACGAGCTCCATGATCTCCTCGTCGTCGACCATGTCCGCCTTGTTCAGGGCGACGACGATGTACGGCACGCCGACCTGACGCGCGAGCAGCACGTGCTCACGGGTCTGCGGCATCGGGCCGTCGGTCGCGGCGACCACCAGGATGGCGCCGTCCATCTGGGCGGCACCGGTGATCATGTTCTTCACGTAGTCGGCGTGCCCGGGGCAGTCGACGTGCGCGTAGTGCCGCTTCTCGGTCTGGTACTCGACGTGCGCGATGGAGATCGTGATACCGCGCTGGCGCTCCTCCGGCGCCTTGTCGATCATGTCGAACGCCGAAGCCTCGTTGAGGTTCGGGAACTTGTCGTGCAGAACCTTGGTGATGGCCGCCGTCAGCGTGGTCTTGCCGTGGTCGATGTGACCGATGGTGCCGATGTTGACGTGCGGCTTGGTCCGCTCGAACTTCGCCTTCGCCACTGCTGGGTCCTCCTGGACTGTGTCTTCTTCTCCGCCGTGCTGACGGCAGGTCTGTGGGATGTGAGGTGCGGGCCGCGGACCTTACCGATCCGCGGACCGCACCCCGCGAGCGGCCGGGTTACCCCGCCCGTCGTCGGGCTCGCTGCGTTTCTTACTCGCCCGTGGCCTTCGCTGTATCTACTGCTCGGCTCCGGGCTCGCTCCGCTCCGCGCTCGCTGGCGCTCGCTGCGATGCTCACTCGCCCGTCGCCTTCGCGATGATCTCCTTCGCCACGTTCTGCGGCACCTCCGCGTAGGAGTCGAAGACCATCGTGTAGTTCGCCCGGCCCTGGGTCCGCGACCGCAGGTCGCCGACGTAGCCGAACATCTCGGACAGCGGCACGAGCGCCTTGACGACGCGGGCGCCGGCCCGCTCCTCCATGGCCTGGACCTGGCCGCGGCGGGAGTTCAGGTCGCCGATGACGTCACCCATGTAGTCCTCGGGGGTGGTGACCTCGACGGCCATCATCGGCTCGAGCAGCGCCGGGTCGGCCTTGCGGGCCGCCTCCTTCAGCGCCATCGAACCGGCCACCTTGAACGCCATCTCGGACGAGTCGACCTCGTGGTACTGGCCGTCCAGGAGCGTGCACTTGATGCCGACCAGCGGGTAGCCGGCCAGCACGCCGTACTGCATGGCGTCCTGCACGCCCTCGTCCACCGACGGGATGTACTCCCGCGGGATGCGGCCACCGGTGACCTTGTTCTCGAACTCGTACAGCGCACCGTCGCCGCCGGTGATCGGCTCCAGGTTGATGATGACCCGGGCGAACTGCCCCGACCCACCGGTCTGCTTCTTGTGCGTGTACTCGTGCTTCTCGACCGGCCGGCGGATGGTCTCCCGGTAGGCGACCTGCGGCTTGCCGATGTTGGCCTCGACCTTGAAGTCGGACTTCATCCGGTGGACCAGCACCTCGAGGTGGAGCTCGCCCATGCCGGCGATGATCGTCTGGCCGGTCTCCTCGTCCAGGGAGACCTGGAACGTCGGGTCCTCCTCGGCGAGCTTCTGGATCGCCGTGGAGAGCTTCTCCTGGTCGGCCTTCGACTTCGGCTCGACGGCCACCTGGATGACCGGGTCCGGGAAGGTCATCGACTCGAGCACGATCGGGTTCTGCGGGTCGCAGAGCGTGTCACCGGTCGTGGTGTCCTTCAGACCGATCACCGCGTAGATGTGACCGGCGACGGCCTCGTCGACCGGGTTCTCCTTGTTGGAGTGCATCTGGAAGAGCTTCCCGATGCGCTCCTTGCGGTCCTTGGTCGAGTTGATGAGCTGCGCACCGGCCGCGACCCGGCCCGAGTAGACCCGGACGTAGGTCAGCTTGCCGAAGAACGGGTGCGCGGCGATCTTGAACGCCAGCGCCGCGAACGGCTCGTCCTTGGCGGGCTTGCGGCTGGCCGGGGTCTCCCCGTCGGTCAGGAAGCCCTCGACCGGCGGCACGTCGTACGGCGACGGCAGGTAGTCGATCACCGCGTCCAGCATCGGCTGGACGCCCTTGTTCTTGAACGCCGAGCCGCACAGGACCGGGTAGGCGGCGCGGTCGGTGACCAGCTTCCGGATCCCGGTCTTGATCTGCTCGACGGAGAGGTCCTCGCCGCCGAGGTAGAGCTCCATGAGCTCGTCGTCGGTCTCGGCGACCGCCTCGACCAGCGCGGTCCGGTACTCCTCGGCCCTGGCCTGCAGGTCGGCCGGGATCTCCTCGACCGCGTAGTCCTCGCCCTTCTTGACCTCGCCGCGCCAGGTCAGGGCCCGCATCTCGACCAGGTCGACGACGCCGACGAACTCGCTCTCGGAACCGATCGGCAGCTGCAGGGGCAGCGGGGTCGCGTTCAGGCGGTCCTTGATCGTCTGAACGGTGAAGTAGTAGTCCGCGCCCAGCTTGTCCATCTTGTTGACGAAGCAGATGCGGGGGACGTCGTACTTGGTGGCCTGCCGCCAGACCTGCTCGGACTGCGGCTCGACCCCCTCCTTGCCGTCGAAGACCGCGACCGCGCCGTCGAGCACCCGCAGGGACCGCTCCACCTCGACGGTGAAGTCGACGTGCCCGGGGGTGTCGATGATGTTGATCTGGTGGTTCTTCCAGAAGCAGGTCGTCGCGGCCGACGTGATCGTGATGCCGCGCTTCTGCTCCTCCTCCATCCAGTCCATGGTGGCGGCGCCGTCGTGCACCTCACCGAGCTTGTAGTTGATCCCGGTGTAGTACAGGATCCGCTCGGTGGTGGTGGTCTTACCGGCGTCGATGTGGGCCATGATGCCGATGTTGCGGACCTTGGTCAGGTCCGTCAGCACGTCCTGTGCTGCCACTGCTCAGCTCTCCCTCGATCGCGAGTGGGCGCCCGACGGTCGGCCGGTCACCAGCGGTAGTGGGCGAAGGCGCGGTTCGACTCCGCCATCTTGTGCATGTCCTCGCGCCGCTTGACGCTGGCGCCGAGGCCGTTGCTCGCGTCGAGCAGCTCGTTCATGAGGCGCTCGACCATGGTCTTCTCGCGGCGCTGCCCGGAGTAGGTGACCAGCCAGCGCAGGCCGAGGGTGGTCTGCCGGGAGGCGCGCACCTCGACCGGGACCTGGTAGGTCGCGCCACCGACGCGGCGGCTGCGCACCTCGAGGGCCGGCTTCACGTTGTCCAGCGCGCGCTTGAGCGTGACGACCGGGTCGGTGCCGGTCTTCTCGCGGGTGCCCTCGAGGGCGGCGTAGACGATGCGCTCGGCGAGCGACCGCTTGCCGTCCTTCAGGACCTTGTTCACCAGCTGGGTGACCAGCGGGGAGCCGTAGACCGGGTCCGAGACCAGCGGACGCTTCGGGGCGGGGCCCTTGCGGGGCATCAGCTCTTCTCCTTCTTCGCGCCGTAGCGGCTACGGGACTGCTTGCGGTTCTTGACACCCTGGGTGTCCAGCGACCCGCGGATCACCTTGTAGCGCACGCCCGGGAGGTCCTTCACCCGGCCACCGCGCACCAGCACGATGGAGTGCTCCTGCAGGTTGTGGCCCTCGCCGGGGATGTACGCGGTGACCTCGATCCCGCTCGACAGCCGGACGCGGGCGACCTTGCGCAGCGCGGAGTTCGGCTTCTTCGGGGTGGTCGTGTACACGCGGGTGCAGACCCCGCGGCGCTGGGGGCTGCCCTTCAGCGCGGCCGTCTTGGTCTTGGTGACCTTGTCCTCACGGCCCTTTCGGACCAGCTGCTGGATCGTGGGCATGAACCGTCTACTTCTTCCCGTCGGCGGTGGCTCGACTGTTCTCGCTAGTCGCTGTCTCGTTCTGGCTGATCCGGGGCTCGGGCGCCGGCGTGGCTGTTGCGGCTCCGCCACCGTCGCTCCGGGCCCCGAGGTCGGGCGTGTCGTCCCGCGCACGCTCGGGACCGGAAGGTCCCGCGGAGGCATTCGGGACGCCCACCGTGCCCGTTGCCGCGGCACTGCCGGAATCCGGACGGGGAGTCCCTCCCGGATCGGTGCACCACGGGGCACGCGGACTGGCCCGACCGAAGCCGAGCGCAAGACATGAGCGTACTCGGCCCTCTTCGACACGGTCAAAGCGGGTCCGTTCCGGACGCCGCCTCGGGACCCTCCGGGGGCTTCGGAGGTCCTCGGATCCGGCGGGGAGGAGCCCCGGCCGGAGACCTGTGGTGACCCGACGATGCCGTACGTGACGGCGGCTGGCAAGCATGCTCACCCGCTCGTCGCAGATCGACCGCCGCTCGTCGCTGCCGGAACCCTGCTGCCGGACCGATGTGCCGCAGGAACATCCGCGCCGTCAGGCTCGGTCCGGGATCCGGGTTACCGTCCGGTATGCACCTGCCGACGGCGGTCAACCGCTTCGCCACGCGCGCGCTCGTCGCGCCACTGCTGTCCCCGACCCTACCCGTACCGGTCCGCCGGCGCGGCCTCGACCTCGTCGGCGCGTCGCTGCCGCTGCCGCGCGGTACCCGGCGCGCCCGGGGCGACCTCGGCGGTGTCCCGACCGAGGTCGTCGCGCCGCCCGGACCGTTCGGCCCGCACCGCGTGCTCTACCTGCACGGCGGCGGCTACCTGGTCGGGTCCGCCGCGTCGCACCGCCCGCTGCTCGCCGGGCTGGCCCACGCCACCGGCACCCCCGTGCACGCCCCGGCGTACCGGCTCGCGCCCGAGCACCCCTTCCCGGCCGCGCTGGACGACGCGCTGGCCGCCTGGCACGCCCTGCGGGCCGCCGGACACCCCGCCCGGCGGATCGCGGTGGCCGGGGACTCCGCGGGCGGCGGGCTGACGATGTCGCTGCTGCTGCGCCTGCGGGACGCCGGCGAGGAGCTGCCCGGCGCGATCGGGCTCATCTCGCCGTGGCTGGACCTCACCTGCACCGCGGAGGCACTGACCCGCAACGCCGCCGCCGACGCGATGCTCGACCCGTCGTGGCTGCCGTCGGCCGTCGCCGACTACGCGCCCGACGGCGCCGACGCCCCGGAGCTGTGCCCGCTCGACGCCGACCTCGCCGGCCTGCCGCCGCTGCACGTCGTCGCCGGCGCCGAGGAGGTGCTCGCCGACGACGCCGACACCCTCGTCGCGCGGGCCCGGACGGCCGGCACGCCGGTGACCTACCAGCGCACCGAGGGCATGTGGCACGCGTTCCCGACGCTGGCGGGCCTGCTCGCCGAGGCGGACGAGGCCCTGCGCGAGCTGGGGCGGGGCCTGCGCGCCGACTGCTCCCGCTGACGCGGCGCTCCCCGGCACGTCTCCTGCCGAGATACGGGCCGGGGCCGGAAACACGGACGGGGCCGGTCACCGCCACGGGAGAGCGGTGTCCGGCCCCGTCCGGGACCCTTCGGGTCGTCCCGGCCCGCCGTCGCGGGCCGGGACGTCGCGACGGCGTTACCGGAAGTCGCGCCCGAAGTCGTAGTCGTCCAGCGGCACCGCGGCACCGGTGCCCGTGCCGAACACGTCGGGGCTGTAGTAGCCGTCGTCGTAGCTCGGCAGCGCGTAGGCGGCCGCGCGGGCCTCCTCGGTCGGCTGGACCTGGATGTTGCGGTACCGGTTGATGCCGGTACCGGCCGGGATCAGCTTGCCGATGATCACGTTCTCCTTCAGCCCGACGAGCTTGTCGCGCTTTCCGTTGATCGCGGCATCGGTGAGGATCCGGGTGGTCTCCTGGAACGAGGCCGCGGACAGCCACGACTCCGTCGCCAGCGAGGCCTTCGTGATCCCCATGAGAACCGGGCGGCCGGAGGCCGGCTCCAGGCCCTCGGCGACGACCCGGCGGTTCTCGGCCTCGAACTCGCCCCGCTCGGCCAGCGCGCCGGGCAGGAACTCGGTCGCACCCGAGTCGATGATCGTCACCCGGCGCAGCATCTGCCGGACGATGACCTCGATGTGCTTGTCGTGGATGTCCACGCTCTGCGTGCGGTACACCTTCTGCACCTCACGCACCAGGTGCAGCTGCACCTCGCGCGGGCCCATGACGCGCAGCACCTCGTGCGGGTCCGCCGTGCCCTCCAGGAGCAGCTGGCCGACCGTCACGTGGTCGCCGTCCTGCAGCGGCCGCTCGACGCCGTCGGCGGTGGTCATCCCGAGCCACTGCCGCTTGGACAGCTTGTCGTAGACGATCTCCTCGCCGCCGTCGTCCGGGATCAGCGTGATCTTCCAGAAGCGGTCGCCGTCCTCGATGCGGATGCGCCCGTCGACGTCGGCGATCGGCGCCTTGCCGCGCGGGACCCGGGCCTCGAAGAGCTCGGTGACACGCGGCAGACCGGTCGTGATGTCGTCACCGGCCACACCACCGATGTGGAAGGTACGCATCGTCAGCTGCGTGCCCGGCTCACCGATGGACTGCGCGGCCACGATGCCGACGGCCTCGCCGACGTCCACCAGCTTGCCGGTGGCCATCGAGCGGCCGTAGCACCGCGCGCAGATGCCGGTGGCCGAGGCGCAGGTCAGCGCGGACCGGACCCGGATCTGCCGGACGCCGGCCTCGACCAGCGCGTCGAGCGCCGGGTCGCCGAGGTCGTCGCCCTTGCGGACGATCACCGTGCCGTCGGGCGCGGTGACCTCCTCGGCCGAGGACCGGGCGTACACCGAGGTGCGCAGGTACCGGTGCGGGATGAGCCGCCCGTCGGCGGTCTCCTCGGTGACCGGCATGGTGATCGCCCGCTCGGTGCCGCAGTCGACCTCGCGGACGATGACGTCCTGCGACACGTCGACCAGGCGCCGGGTCAGGTACCCCGAGTCGGCGGTCCGCAGTGCGGTGTCCGCCAGGCCCTTCCGGGTGCCGTGCGTGGAGATGAAGTACTCCAGCACCGACAGGCCCTCGCGGAAGTTCGACTTGATCGGCCGCGGGATGTACTCGCCCTTCGGGTTCGCCACCAGGCCCTTCATGCCCGCCAGCTGGCGGACCTGGGCCATGTTGCCGGCGGCGCCGGACTGCACGATCGTCGGGATCGGGTTGTCCTGGGGGAAGTTCTCCTCCATGGACCGCGCGACCTCCTCGGAGGCCTGCGACCAGATCTTGACCATCTCGTCGTTGCGCTCCTGGTGCGACAGGGCACCGCGCTGGTAGCGCTTGTTGATCTGGTCGGCCTTCGCCTCGTACGAGTCGAGGATCTCCTGCTTGTTCGGCGGGACCACGACGTCGTCGATGGCGAGGGTGACGCCCGAGCGGGTCGCCCAGTAGAAGCCGGCGTCCTTGAGGCGGTCCAGGACCTGCGCGACCTCGGTCATCGAGTAGCGCTCGGCCAGGTCGTTGATGATCGCGGCCTGGCGCTTCTTCGGCAGGGGCTCGTTGACGAACGGGTAGTCGTGCGGGAGCAGCTCGTTGAACAGCACCCGGCCGAGCGTCGTCTCGGCGGTCCAGACGCCGTCGTCGGTCACGGTCGCGCCGTCCGTGCCCTGGGGCGGCGTGACCTGCGGGAGCCGGATCTTGATCGGAGCCTGCAGGTGCAGCACCTTGCGGTCGTAGGCCATGATCGCCTCGGCCGAGGAGCCGTAGTGGTTGCCGGCGCCCGGAGCGTCGTCGCGCTGGCGGGTCAGGTGGAACAGACCCGTCACCATGTCCAGGCGCGGCATCGCCAGCGGGCGGCCGGACGCCGGGGACAGGATGTTGTTCGACGACAGCATCAGGACCCGGGCCTCGGACTGCGCCTCGGCCGACAGCGGCAGGTGCACCGCCATCTGGTCACCGTCGAAGTCCGCGTTGAACGCCTCGCAGACCAGCGGGTGCAGCTGGATGGCCTTGCCCTCCACCAGCTGCGGCTCGAAGGCCTGGATGCCGAGGCGGTGCAGGGTCGGTGCCCGGTTGAGCAGCACCGGGTGCTCGGAGATGACCTCCTCGAGCACGTCCCACACCTGCGAGCGGCCGCGCTCGACCATCCGCTTGGCCGACTTGATGTTCTGCGCGTGGTTGAGATCGACCAGGCGCTTCATCACGAACGGCTTGAACAGCTCGAGGGCCATCTGCTTCGGCAGGCCGCACTGGTGCAGCTGCAGCTGCGGGCCGACGACGATGACCGAGCGGCCCGAGTAGTCGACCCGCTTGCCGAGCAGGTTCTGGCGGAACCGGCCCTGCTTGCCCTTCAGCAGGTCGGACAGCGACTTGAGCGGGCGGTTGCCCGGGCCGCTGACCGGACGGCCGCGGCGGCCGTTGTCGAACAGCGCGTCGACGGCCTCCTGCAGCATCCGCTTCTCGTTGTTGACGATGATCTCGGGCGCGCCGAGGTCGATCAGCCGCTTGAGGCGGTTGTTCCGGTTGATGACCCGGCGGTACAGGTCGTTCAGGTCCGAGGTCGCGAAGCGGCCGCCGTCGAGCTGCACCATCGGGCGCAGGTCCGGCGGGATGACCGGGACGCAGTCGAGCACCATGCCCATCGGCGAGTTCCCGGTGGACTGGAACGCCGCGACGACCTTCAGGCGCTTGAGCGCGCGCAGCTTCTTCTGGCCCTTGCCGGACCGGATGATCTCGCGCAGCTTCTCGGCCTCGGCCTCGATGTCGAAGTTCTCCAGCAGCTTCTGGATCGCCTCCGCACCCATGGCACCGGTGAAGTAGTCGCCGTAGCGGTCGTACAGCTCGCGGTAGATCGACTCGTCCGCGATGAGCTGCTGGACCTCCAGCTTGGTGAAGGTGTTCCAGATCTCCTCGAGCCGGTCCAGCTCGCGCTGGGCCCGGTCGCGGAGCTGGCGCATCTCCCGCTCGCCACCGTCCTTGACCTTGCGGCGGACGTCGCCCTTCGCGCCCTCGGCCTCGAGCTCGGCCAGGTCGGCCTCCAGCTTCTGGGCCCGGGCCTCGAGGTCGGCGTCGCGGGTCTGCTCGATCCGCCGGCGCTCCACGCTCATCTCGTTCTCGAGCGTGGACATGTCGTTGTGCCGCAGCTCGGTGTTCACCGAGGTGATCACGTACGCCGCGAAGTAGATGATCTTCTCGAGGTCCTTGGGGGCCAGGTCGAGCAGGTAGCCCAGCCGGCTCGGGACGCCCTTGAAGTACCAGATGTGCGTGACCGGGGCGGCCAGCTCGATGTGGCCCATCCGCTCACGGCGCACCTTGGCGCGGGTGACCTCCACGCCGCAGCGCTCGCAGATGATCCCCTTGAACCGGACGCGCTTGTACTTGCCGCAGTAGCACTCCCAGTCCCGGGTCGGACCGAAGATCTTCTCGCAGAAGAGCCCGTCCTTCTCCGGCTTCAGGGTGCGGTAGTTGATGGTCTCGGGCTTCTTGACCTCGCCGTGCGACCACTGGCGGATGCCTTCGGCAGTGGCCAGGCCGATGCGCAGTTCGTCGAAGAAGTTGACGTCGAGCACGAATGTCCTCTGTTTCTTCGTAAAGGTCGGCTAGTCGGTCTACGGGGGTCAGTTGACGACGTCGTCGACGGTCATCGACTCCGAGCCCGGGCGGCTGGACAGGTTGATGCCCAGGTTCGCCGCGGCCCGCTCGAGGTCCTCGTCGTCGGCGTCCCGCATCTCGATCGCCGCTCCGTCGCTGGAGAGCACCTCGACGTTCAGGCAGAGCGACTGCAGCTCCTTCAGCAGCACCTTGAACGACTCGGGGATCCCCGGCTCCGGGATGTTCTCGCCCTTGACGATCGCCTCGTAGACCTTGACCCGGCCCACGACGTCGTCGGACTTGATCGTCAGCAGCTCCTGCAGGGTGTAGGCCGCGCCGTACGCCTGCATCGCCCAGCACTCCATCTCGCCGAAGCGCTGGCCACCGAACTGCGCCTTACCGCCCAGCGGCTGCTGGGTGATCATCGAGTACGGGCCGGTGGACCGGGCGTGGATCTTGTCGTCCACCAGGTGGGCCAGCTTCAGGATGTACATGTAGCCGACCGCGACCGGGAACGGGTACGGCTCGCCGGAGCGGCCGTCGAGCAGCTGCGCCTTGCCGTCCCCGCCGACCATCCGCTCGCCGTCCCGGTTGGGCCGGGTGCTGCCGAGCAGACCGGTGATCTCGTGCTCGCGGGCGCCGTCGAAGACCGGCGTGGCGGTCTTCGTGTCCGCCGGGACCGAGTAGAGCTCCTCGGGCATCCGGGACGCCCACTCGGGTTCGCCCTCGATCTCCCAGCCGGACTTGGCGATCCACCCGAGGTGGGTCTCCAGGATCTGGCCGATGTTCATCCGGCGCGGCACGCCGTGGGTGTTCAGGATGATGTCGACCGGGGTGCCGTCGGGGAGGAACGGCATGTCCTCCACGGGCAGGATCTTGCCGATGACGCCCTTGTTGCCGTGCCGGCCGGCGAGCTTGTCACCGTCGGAGATCTTGCGCTTCTGGGCCACGTACACGCGGACCAGCTCGTTGACGCCGGGGGCCAGCTCGTCGTCGTCGTCGCGGGAGAAGACCCGGATGCCGATGACCTTGCCGTTCTCGCCGTGCGGCACCTTCAGCGAGGTGTCGCGGACCTCGCGCGCCTTCTCACCGAAGATCGCGCGGAGCAGGCGCTCCTCCGGGGTCAGCTCGGTCTCGCCCTTCGGCGTCACCTTGCCGACCAGGATGTCGCCGGGCTGGACCTCGGCGCCGATCCGGATGATGCCGCGCTCGTCGAGGTCGGCCAGCACGTCCTCGGAGACGTTCGGGATGTCCCGGGTGATCTCCTCGGCGCCCAGCTTGGTGTCCCGGGCGTCGATCTCGTGCTCCTCGATGTGGATCGAGGTGAGGACGTCGTCCTGGACGAGGCGCTGCGACAGGATGATCGCGTCCTCGTAGTTGTGGCCCTCCCACGGCATGATCGCCACGAGCAGGTTCTTGCCCAGCGCCATCTCGCCGTTCTCGGTGCACGGCCCGTCGGCGAGCACCTGGCCCACCTCGACCCGCTGGCCCTCGTCGACGATCGGCTTCTGGTTGTTGCAGGTGCCCTGGTTCGAGCGGCGGAACTTGTTCAGGCGGTAGGTCTGGCGCTGCCCCTCGTCGTCCATGACCGTGATGTAGTCCGCGCACAGCTCCTCGACCACACCGGCCTGCGCGGCCACCACGACGTCACCGGCGTCGACCGCGGCCCGCAGCTCCATGCCGGTGCCGACCAGCGGCGACTCCGAGCGGAGCAGCGGCACGGACTGGCGCTGCATGTTCGCGCCCATCAGCGCGCGGTTCGCGTCGTCGTGCTCGAGGAACGGGATCATCGCCGTCGCGACCGACACCATCTGGCGCGGCGAGACGTCCATGTACTCGACGCCGGCCGGCGAGACCAGGTCGACCTCGCTGCCCTTGCGGCGGACCAGGATCCGGTCCTCGGCGAAGGAGCCGTCCTCGTTCAGCCGGGCGTTCGCCTGCGCGACGACGAAGCGGTCCTCCTCGTCGGCGGTCAGGTAGTCGATCTGGTCGGTGACGACCCCGTCGACGACCTTGCGGTACGGCGTCTCGATGAAGCCGAACGGGTTGACCCGCGCGAAGGACGACAGCGACCCGATCAGGCCGATGTTCGGGCCCTCCGGGGTCTCGATCGGGCACATCCGGCCGTAGTGCGACGGGTGGACGTCGCGGACCTCCATGCCGGCCCGCTCCCGGGACAGGCCGCCCGGGCCGAGCGCCGACAGCCGGCGCTTGTGGGTCAGGCCCGCGAGGGGGTTGTGCTGGTCCATGAACTGGGACAGCTGCGAGGTGCCGAAGAACTCCCGGATCGCGGCCGTGATCGGCCGGGTGTTGATCAGGGTCTGCGGCGTGATGGCCTCGACGTCCTGGGTGGTCATCCGCTCGCGGACGACCCGCTCGGTGCGGGACAGGCCGACCCGCACCTGGTTCTGGATCAGCTCGCCGACGGTGCGCAGACGCCGGTTGCCGAAGTGGTCGATGTCGTCGGTCTCGACCGGGATCTCCTTGTCACCGACCGTCATCGTGGTCTCGCCGGCGTGCAGCCGCACGAGGTACTCGATGGTGGTGGCGACGTCCTCCTCGGTCAGCGTGCCGACCGAGGTGTCGATGTCGAGGCCGAGCTTCTTGTTGGCCTTGTAGCGCCCGACCTTGGCCATGTCGTAGCGCTTGTCCTTGAAGAACAGGTTCTCCAGGAGCGCCTGCGCGCTCTCCCGCGTCGGCGGCTCGCCCGGGCGCAGCTTCCGGTAGATGTCGAGCAGCGCCTCGTCCTGACCCGCGGTGTTGTCCTTCTCCAGCGTGGTCATGATCGTCTCGGAGAAGCCGAAACGCTCGCCGATCTGCTCGGCGGTCCAGCCGAGGGCCTTCAGCAGCACGGTGACCGGCTGGCGGCGCTTGCGGTCGATCCGGACGCCGACGGTGTCGCGCTTGTCGACGTCGAACTCCAGCCAGGCACCCCGGCTCGGGATGATCTTGACCGAGTAGACGTCCTTCTCGGTCGTCTTGTCGATCGCGTGGTCGAAGTAGACACCCGGCGAGCGCACGAGCTGCGACACGACGACGCGCTCGGTGCCGTTGATGATGAAGGTGCCCTTGTCCGTCATCACCGGGAACTCGCCCATGAAGACGGTCTGGGACTTGATCTCACCGGTGGTGTTGTTGGTGAACTCCGCCGTGACGAACAGCGGGGCCCCGTAGGTCATGTCCTTGTCCCGGCACTCCTCGACGGAGGCCTTGACCTCGTCGAAGCGGGGGTCGGAGAAGGACAGCGACATCGACCCGGAGAAGTCCTCGATCGGCGAGATCTCGGTGAGGATCTCCTCGAGGCCGCTCACCGGCATGTCGTCGCCGGCCTCGATCCGGCGCTGGAACCAGGCCTCGCTGCCGACCAGCCACTCGTAGGACTGGATCTGCAGGTCGAGGAGGTCCGGGACCTCCAGCGGCTCTGCGATCTTCGCGAAGGAGACCCGGGTGGGTGCGCCGGGGTAGTTCGGGTTCGCCGAAGCGGAGAGGGTCGAGGTGGTCGCGGCGGCGCGGGAGACAGCCAAGATGCGTCCTTCCGAGAACTGCGCTTCTCGTCTGGCGTACGCCGGAGGCGGGCGCTACCGTCTCACTCGATCCGTTCGGGGTCCCCCCGGATCGCGAGCCGGCAGCGGGCCACGTCGCACGCCGTCTGTTGTCAGGCGCGGCCGTGCGCGTCAGAATCTCCCCGCCCGCTCCGCCGGACCCTCCCCGACGGCCGACAGGACGGCCCGGAAACTCCCCGGTAGCGGACGCGCAGAGCCTGGGCGCAGGCAGCGCAAAGAATGACTATAGCCGCTGCGCGCGCAGCTGTCGAGACAGGTCGCCGATTTCAGCATCCAGGCAACCATCGTTGCCCAAGAGTGACCTGCTCGGCGCACCGAGTCAAGCCCCTGTTCGTCGATGAACGGTCGAAAGCCCGGGATGACCGGTCGGATGACCGGACCGGACCACCGAACGCGACAGGGGCGGGACCCGGATCGGGTCCCGCCCCTGTCGAGCGGAGCGCGGTCGCTCAGCGCGTCGTCACTTGAGGGTGACGCTCGCGCCGGCCTCCTCGAGCTTCGCCTTGGCCGCGTCGGCGGCCTCCTTGTTGACGCCCTCGAGCAGCGCCTTCGGCGCGGACTCGACGAGGTCCTTGGCCTCCTTGAGGCCCAGGCCGGAGACGACCTCGCGGACGACCTTGATGACCTGGATCTTCTTGTCGCCGGCGCCCTCGAGGACGACGTCGAACTCGTCCTTCTCCTCCTCGGCCGCGCCCGCGGCCTCGCCGGCGGCGGGGGCACCCGCGGCCGCGACGGCGACCGGGGCGGCGGCGGTGACCTCGAAGGTCTCCTCGAACTTCTTCACGAAGTCCGAGAGCTCCAGGAGGGTGAGCTCCTTGAAGGCGTCGAGCAGCTCGTCGGTGGACAGCTTCGCCATGGTGGCGGTCCTTTCTCTACGACAGACGTTCGGTGGGGGTGATCAGCTCTCGGCGGTGTCGCCGTCGGCCGGGGCGGTCGCCTCGTCGGCCGGTGCGGTCTCGCCGCCCTCGGCCTTCTTGTCCGCCAGCGCCTGAGCCAGGCGGGCGACCTGGGAGGCCGGCTGGTTGAACAGCGACGCGGCCTTGGACAGGTTCGCCTTCATCGCGCCGGCCAGCTTGGCCAGCATCTCCTCGCGGGACTCGAGGTCCGCGAGCCGCTCGACCTCGGCGGTGGACAGGGCACGCCCGTCCATGTACCCGCCCTTGATCGTCAGGCCGGGGTTCTCCTTGGCGAACTTCTTCAGCGCCTTCGCGGCGTCGACGGGCTCGCCCTGGATGAACGTGATCGCGGTCGGCCCGGCGAGCAGGTCGTCCAGACCCTGCACCCCGGCGTCCGCAGCCGCGCGCTTGACCAGGGTGTTCTTCGCGACGCGGAAGTTCGCGTCCGCACCCAGGTCCCGACGCAGCTGGGTCAGCTTGGCGACGCTGAGCCCGCGGTACTCGGTGACGACCGAGGCGTTCGACTCGCGGAAGCGGTCGGTGATCTCCTCGACCGCCGCGACCTTGTCAGGTGCTGCCATCGCTGCCCTCCTCTCGGGTGGTTGGTCCTTGCAGTGCCACCGCACGACCCGAGAGACGACGAACGCCCCGTGCGCAGGGCACGGGGCGTCAGAAATACGGGCGGGCGCACACTGGCTCCCGGCTTCGCCTCGTCCTCCTGCGCGGGCCGCCCGGAGCTCCGGGACCTTCGTACACCCGGCGAACCGGGCACAGACCTGCGGTCTTCGGTGGATCGCCGACCACGATACGCGGCCGGCCCGCACCCTCGTGCACCGGGGTGCGGGCCGGGGCTGCGCACCCTGCCGGCGGCCGCGTCAGGCCGGGGTCATGGCCGCGATCTTCCAGCGTCCGTCGACGAGCTCGGCGTCGACCCGGAGCCGGGCCGCGGCGGCACCCTCCTGCGGGGGCGCGCCCGCCGCCTGCCGGCGGATCACCTGGTTGACGAAGACGTACACGGTCGCCCGGTCGCCGTCGATGCTCGCGACCGCCGACTTCGGGATCGTCGCGGTCACGACCGCCTGCTGCTGCGGGGCGAGCTGCTTGACGCTGCCGAAGATCCGGTCGAACTCCGGCTGGAACGCCGGGGTGATCACCGCGCGGGCGTCCTCCTCGGCCTGCTGGAGCCGGGCGTGGTCGAACGAGTAGACCTTCGTGACGGCCTCGCCGATCTGCTGGCTCACCTCGGCGGTCGTCCCGACGTCGGTGAGCGCCGTGTTCGCGGCCGAGCCGGTGTACGCGGTGCCGTACCACTGGTAGCCGAAGAACGCGGCTGCCGCGGTGAGCAGCACGGTCACCGCCAGCAGCGCCGCGGCGCCCTTGCGGGTCGTCGGCGCGGCCGGCAGCGGGAGCGGGCGCCGGGGCTTCTCCCCGGCCTCGGCGGTGCCGTCGGGCGCGTCGCCGGGCCGGTCGGCCGGCTCGTCCGCGGCGCCGGTCCGGACCGGGGCGGCGGCGCGGGCCGCGACGGTGGGCTCGTCGGGTCCGGCGCGCTCGTCGAGGGCGACCCCGCCGGTGCGGGCGGCGATCTCCTCGCCGGCGTCGGAACCGTCGTGGTCGTGGTCGGTGCGGCCGGTACGCGGACGCCCGGCGACCTGGGGCCTGCGGATGCCGCCCGTGGGGCGGCGGCGCGGAGTGGACATGCGGTGACCTCCTGGGATGGTCGACCTGGGGAGCGGGTGGGCGGCCGGAGCGGGCCGCGGGGTCGTGGGAGGGTGCCCGCGCTCAGCCGCCCGCACCCGGGGTCAGCAGGGGCTCCAGGGCGTCGACCTTCCAGCCCTCGGGGGTCTCGACCATGCCGAGCTCGATCCGCTGGCGCGTCACGGTCGGCCGGCCGCCCTCGGGGGTGACGGTCACGTCCACCCCGGCGAGCACCCGTGCGGTGCCGGCGCGGGGATCCACCTCGGTGACCGCGGCGTCGGCCACGGTCGCGCTCGTCGTGCGCTTCTGCTGGGTGACCAGCTGGGCGTAGGCGTCGCGGTTCTTCTCGAACTCCTGGCGGACCGACCCGGACGACGACTGGATCCACAGGTCCAGCCCCTTCGCCGCGTCCTTGTGGTCCAGCGTGTTCAGGTTGATGACCGCCTGGCGGGCGTCGCGCAGCGCCTCGTCCCGGGCCTGCGCGACCTGCACGGCGTCGCTGTTCAGCGCGAGCAGCCACAGTGCGCCGAACACGAGGGCCAGCACGGCCGCGACGACGGCCGCGATCGGCAGCACGCGCGCCGACCGTCCCGGGGCCTCGGGGTCGCCGGGCTCACCGGCCTCGGCCGGGCGCTCGTCGAGTGCGGTGTTCATTCCGGAGCGTTCCTCCTACCGGCTGCGGGGGCACAGCCGCTCGGCGGGGCCGTGCCACGGCAGCACGGCCGTCGTGCCGGTCGCGCCCCTGCGGGCGCGCCCGTCGCTCATCCGCCCAGCAGGATCTGGGCGGCGTCGGTGACCAGGCCCGGGGCCGCGGCCCGCTGGGCGGGGTTCCCGTCGTCGTTCCGCGGGGCGTCGGAGTCCCCCTCGCCGGAGCCGTCGGGGCCGTCGTGGCCGGAGCCGGCGGAGTGCCCACCGTGGCCCGGGAACCCGGAGTTGCCCGAGTAGTCCTGGACCTCCAGCGGTTCCGGACGGTCGACATTCTGCATTCCCCGCACGGTCGTGGGGCTCCCGGGGGGCTCGGTGCAGCGGGCGTCGGAGTTCACCGGGGTCTCGGAGACGTCCAGCCCGCCACGCTTGTCGGTGCCTTCGTAGCCCTGGGTGCACGGCGGCGGGTCGAACACGTTGAGCACCAGACCGAGGTGCGCCGTCCCGTCGCCGGGCACGACGTTCGGCCCGATGGCCACCATCCCCGGATAGGTCACCAGGAACTGGCGCAGCCCGGCCTGGCGGGGCTCCAGCAGCTCGCCGACCGTGCGCAGGTTGGCGAGCGACTCGCCGAGGCCGGGGCCGCTCTCCCGCAGCAGCGCGCTGAGCTCGTGACCGGCCTTCGGACCGTCGTCGATGATCCGGCGGATGTCCGGGTCGGACTGCTTGAGCTGCTCGGCGACCTCGCGCAGGCCGTGGCTGAACTCCTTGAACTGGGGTGCGACCTCGTTCTGCGTGGTGAGCACCGGCCGGGCGTCCCGGATCAGTGCGGTCGTCTGTGGCAGCGCCGCGGTCGCGGTCCGGGTGAACTGCCCGGTCGTGTCGAGCAGCTGCTGCAGCGGCTGCGCGGTGTCCTGGAAGCCGTGGCCCAGCTCGGCGACCACGGTGCGCAGCGAGTCCTTCGGCACGGTGGAGACCAGCTGGTCGAGCTCGGTCAGGAAGGTGTTGATCTGCACCGGGGTCTGGGTGCGCTCCTGCGGGATCACCGTCCCGGACGCGAGGGTCTCGCCACCGGACGTGACCGGGCGCAGGTCGACGAACTGCTCGCCGATCGGTGACAGGTTGCCGACGACCACGCGGGTGTCGGCCGGGATGTCCGGGGCGTCCTTGTTGATGTCCAGCTGGACGTCGACCCCGGAGTCGGTCAGGGTCAGCGGGCCGACCCGGCCGACGCTCACTCCCCGGTAGGTGACGTCGGCCCCGGAGAAGATGCCGCCGGACTCGGCGAGCTGCACCGTCACCGGGTACGTCGTCGCCCCGAAGATCCGGTCCACCCCGGCGTAGCGGAAACCGGCGTAGCCGACCCCGACGAGCGTGACGACGGCCAGCGCGATCAGCTGCCAGCGGACGGTCTTGGTGATCACGATCCACCTCCGAAGAGCCCGCCGAGCAGGCCGCCGCGGGATTCACCGGACTCCGGTGCCGGGGTGGGCGTGGGCGTCGCCGACGTCGAACCGGGCGGCGGGGCCGGGGTCGCGGCGCCTTCCGGCGGCGGGGCCGGGGTCGTCTGCTCCGGGCCGAGCAGCGGCAGCTCCGGCACTCCGGGCGCCGGCGCGGCGGGCGGCTGCCCGCCGAGCAGCGGGGTGAGCAGCTGCGCGTTCGGCGGCAGCTGGGCGAGCTGGCGCGGGTCCAGCGGTAGCCCGAGCTGGTTGGTCCTGAGCATGTTCTCCACCAGGACCCGCAGGTCCAGGTCGACGTTGACGTAGAGGTTGGCGTAGTCGCCCGCGACCGCGTCGGTGGCCGCGTCGGTGAACGGGAGCGTGAGCAGCAGCTCCAGCGAGTCCGGCAGGTCCTGCCCGGAGTCGGCCAGGTTGCGCAGCACCGGCCGCAGGGCCTCGAGGTCGGCGAGGACGTCGTCGCGGGACCGGTTGACCACGTTCGTCGCGACCCCGGAGAGCCGGTCCAGCGCCTTGAGCATGCCGACGAGCTGGCTGCGCTGGGCCTCCAGCTCCCGCAGGCCGGGGCTGATGTTCTGCAGCGCGTTGCGGATCTGCGGGCGGCGCTCGGCCAGCGTCGCCGACAGCCGGTCGAGGCCGTCGAGGGCCCGGTTGATGTCCTCCTTGCTGGAGTCCAGCGAGCCGACCAGCTGGTCGAGGTTGTGGAGCAGGGCCCGGATCTCGGGCTCCCGGCCGGACATCGCGTTGTTGAGCTCGGTGGCGATCGTCCGGATCTGCGCGACGCCACCACCGTTGAGCAGCATCGACAGCGCGCCCAGCACCTCCTCGACCTCGGCCGCCCGCCCGGAGGACTGCACCGGGATCCGGCCGGCGTCCGCCAGCGATCCCGCGGCCGGCTCGGCCGGGCGGTCGAGGGCCACGAACTTCTCGCCGAGCAGCGACGTCGTCCGCACCCGGGCGGTCGCGTTGGCCGGCAGCTCGACGTCCCGGTTCACCAGGACGGTGACCACGGCGTTCCAGCTGTTCGGCTCGACCTCGACGCTCTCCACGGCCCCGACCGGGACATCGCCGTACCGGACGACGGACTGCGGCACCAGGTCGACGACGTCCGGGAACTCGATCTGCACCGGGTACGGGTCGTCGCCCAGGTTGGCGCCACCGGGCAGTGAGACCCCCCGGAGGCCGCCGTCGATCACACCGCAGCCGCCTGCGGCCACCGCCACCGTGGTGACCAGCGCGGCGACCCGGGCCGCCCGGCCGCGACGCTCGGGACGGGTGCCGGTCACGATCCACCTCCGAACAGGCCGAAGAGTCCGCCGCCGCCGCGTTCCTCGGGTTCCGGCACGGGTGTCGGCGTCGCCTCGGGGGCGGGCGTGGCCGCGGGTGGCGGCGCGGCGCCCGGGGCCGGGGCCGGACCGCCTGCGGGCGGCGGCGACGCCGGGGCCTGCAGCTGCGAGCCCGGGTCCGTGAGCGACAGCGGGGAGCCGTGCATCAGCTGCGGCATCGCCGGGTTCGGGGTGCCGCCCTGCTGGAGCTGGTTGATGATCTCCTGCGGGGTGGGCATCGGGACCGCCCCGTTGACGACGTCCGCGAGCCCGTTGCACATCGTCCCGATCGGCGCGTCCGGCCCTTCGGTCGGGAGCGGAACCTGCTTGGCCTGCAGGATCTTGCACAGCAGCACCGGCGCCGGCATCGCGAGCTCGTTGATGTTCGCGCGGGTGTCCAGGGTCTGCGACGAGCCGTTGTAGATGTTGGTCAGGTTGCTCAGCGCGGCCGGGCCGGTGTCCGCGACCTCGGCCAGCGCCCGCTGGTGGTCCACGACCTCCTGGCTGACGCTCGCCAGCTTGTCCACGTTCGACTTCAGCGTGGCCCGGTTGTCCTTGACGAAGGCGGCGACCTCGCCGAGGGCGAAGGACAGCTCGTGCAGCGCCCCGCCGAGCTCGCCGCGCTGGCCGGCGAGGAAGCCGGTGACGTCGGCGAGCTTGCCGTTCAGCTCGCGCACGCCCGGGTCGTTCTCGCGCAGCGTGGCGACGAACTTCTGCAGCTCGGTGACCGTGCCGAACAGGTCCTCGCTGGACCCGTTGAGCGTCGCCGAGAGCCCGCCGAGGTTGCGGATCGTGGTGTTCAGGGCACGGCCGTTGCCGTCGACGTTCTGCGCGGCCACGTTCAGGGCGTCGTTCAGGGCGCCCTGGGAGTTCGCGCCCTGCGGGCCCAGCGCCCGGGACAGCTCGGTCGCGGTCCGGGTCAGGTCGTCGACGCCGAGCGGGAACGCGGTGCGCTCCAGCGGGATCGGCTCGCCGTTCCACTCCGGTCCCCCGGTCCAGACCGGGGTGAGCTGCACGTAGCGGCCGGTGACCAGGCTGGGCGAGATCACCGCGGCCTTGACGTCGGCCGGCAGCCGCACGTCGTCGTCGGTGATGGTCATGTCGACCCGCACCCGGTCGCCCTCCGGCGTGATCCGGTCGACCTTGCCGACCGGGACGCCGAGCACCCGGACGTCGTTGTCCTCGAACAGCGCCGCCGAGCTGGTGAAGTACGCCGTGACCGGCCGGCCGCCACCGGAGCCGATCAGCCAGATCGCGCCGGCCGCCAGCACGGCGGCCACGGCCACCAGGGCGACGAACTGGATCTGGCGCCGGTCGTGGGCCCAGGAGCTCACTTGCAGTCACCCCCGAACGGGATGGCCGGCGGGACGAGCCCGCAGACGTAGTTGTCGAACCAGCGGCCGTTGCCGAGCGCGTTGCCGAACACGCGGAGGAACACCGCTTCCTTGTCGATGATCTCGCCGAGGTTGTCGCGGTTCTTCTCGAGCACCGCGAGCACCTTGTCCAGGGTCTCCAGGGCGGGCCGCAGCTGCTCCTGGTTGTCGGCGACGAGGCCGCGCAGCTGCACGGAGAGCTGGTGCACCCCGGCCAGCAGGTTCGCGATCGCCTCCTTGCGCCGCTGCAGCTCGCCGAGCAGCAGGTTGCCGTCGTTGATCAGCTTGACGACGTCGCCGCGGCGCTCGGCCAGCGTGGCCGACAGCTGCCGGGTGTTGGCCAGCAGCCGCTTCAGCTCCGCGTCCCGGCTGGAGATGGTCGTGGAGAGCCGGGACAGGCCGTCCAGGGCTCCGCGGATCTCCGGCGGGGTCCCGCGGAAGGTGTCGGCGAGCGTGGTGAGGCTGGTCGCCAGCTGCCCGGTGTCGAGCTGGTCGATCGTGCCGGAGAGGCCGTTGAACGCGTCCACCACGTCGAACGGCGACCGGGTGCGGTCGCGGCCGATCGGCTCGTCCGGGTCCTGCTCGGCGTCCCCGCGCGGGTCCAGCGCGAGGTACTTGGAGCCGAGCAGGGTCGCGATCTCGATCGAGGCCGTCGTCCGGTTGCCGATCCAGGCGTCGTCGACGCTGAACTCGACGCGCACGTGGTCGCCCTCGAGCTCGACGGTCTGCACCCGGCCGGCCTCGACGCCCGCGACCGTGACCCGGTCGTTGGCCTGCAGGCCAGCCGCCTCCGGGAACTCCGCGGTGTAGTGGGTCGCCCCGGAGAAGATCGCCTCGAAGTTGAACGCCCCCAGGGTCAGCGCCACGACGGTCACGAGACCGATCGTGGCGACCAGGACCGGCCGCTTCTGCCCGGGCTGTGCCATCAGTTGCCTCCCGGCTGCAGCGCGGCGGTCGGGTCACCGCTGGAGTCGATGCCGGCCCGCTCGAGCGGGTTCGCCAGCTGCTCCAGCGACTCGGTGTTCGGCTCGCGCATCAGCGGGTTGTCCTCCGGCGCGTGCGCCCGGTTGTCCGGGTGCTCGCCGCCGGGCTGCGAGCCGTCGGTCGGGACGGTGTTGCCCGCGCCGATCCCGGACGGGTCCGGGCCGCAGCGCCGCTCGGGGTTGCGACCGACGCTGTCGAGCCCGAGCTGCTCGAGGTTCGTCCGCGGCAGCAGCGGCTCCAGCGCGACCGTCCCGTCGAGACCGCACAGGTAGAAGTTGAACCAGCTGCCGTGCGAGCCGACCCGGGCGATCCGGTTCAGCTTGAACGGCGCGTACTCGAGGAACCGCTCGACCTTCGGCCGGCCCTGGTCCAGCTGGGTGGCCAGGTCGCCGAGGTGGCGGACGTCGTCGCGCAGCGCCGGACGCGCGTCCTCCAGGAACGAGCCGGTGACCTGCGTGAGCGTCCCGATCGAGGAGATCGCGTTGCCGATGGGCTCGCGGTCCTGGGCCAGCCCGGACACCAGCGCCTGCATCGAGCTGATCAGCTCGCGGAGACCCTGGTCGTTCTCGTTCACCGTCTCCAGCACGAGGTTCAGGTTGTCGATCACCTGGCCGATGACGCGGTCCCGGTCGGCGATCGAGTGGGTCAGCGACGCGGTCGAGGAGAGCAGGCTCTGCACCGTGCCGCCCTCGCCCTGAAGGACCTGCACGATCTCCATCGACAGCTTGTTGATCTGCTCCGGGTCCAGGCCCTGGAACAGCGGTTGGAAGCCGTTGAACAGCACCGTCAGGTTCAGCGCGGGCCGGGTGCGTTCGAGCGGGATCTGCCCGCCGGCCGGCAGCGTCTCGCCGGTCGGGCCGGCGCCCTGGTCGAGCGCGACGTAGCGCTGCCCGATGAGGTTCTTGTACTTGAGCGTCGCGTTCACCGATGCGGGCAGCGGCGTCGAGGAGTCGACGTCGAACTCGACCTCGGCGATCCGCTGGTCGACGATGCGCACGTCGGTCACGGATCCGACGACGACACCGGCGATGCGGACGTCGTCGCCCTTCAGCAGCCCGCTCGCGTCGGTGAACCGGGCCGTGTACTCGGTGACGTCGCCGCCGCGGGCGTTCGCGATCGTCAGGCCGAGCACGGTCGTCCCGATCGCAGTGACGAGCGCGAACACCAGGAACTTGAGCAGCGGGGAGAGCGGGAGCCGGCTCACGTCAGCGTCACCTCCGCGCCGCGCAGCAGCGGGCCGACCATCGTGCTGCTCCACGCCGGCACGGCCTGCGGGGGGCCGCCCTGGTGGGCCGCGAGCAGCTCGGCGACGACCCGCTGCTCGCCCGGCGAGTTCGCGACGCCCATGTCGACCGCGCCGGACTGGTGCCCGCCCTGGAAGGACGACGGCTGGATCCCGGCCTGGCCGAGCGCGCCGGTCAGCGGGGGCAGCGCGCCCCCACCGTTCTGCGCGGTCTGGTCCTGGACCTCACCCCAGCTGTCGGTGCCGTCGTAGGTCCCGTAGGTCTCCACGCCGAAGTCCTCCGGGTTCCCCATCGGCTGGCCCTCCGGGGCCGGGCCGGGCACCGAGCCGTCGCGGAACGGGCCGTCCGGGGCGTACTGGGTGCCCTCCGGGGTCGGGATCGGGTAGCAGCGCGGGCCCCGGTCGTCGAGGTACTCGGGCTCGTCCTGGTTCGGCAGGTACTTGCCCTTGTTGGCGACGATCTCCAGCGTGATGTTGACGCCGACCCGGTCGGTTCCCGGCCGGATCGCGTTGTTGATCTTCGGGATGAGGTCGTTGAGCTGGCCGAACAGGCACGGGAACTCCGGCGAGTACCGGGCCAGGGACTCCAGCGTGGGGCGGCTCGCCCGGGAGACCCCGATGAGGTTCTCCCCGTTCGCGTCGAGGAACGCCCGCAGGTCGTCCGAGGCCCCGGTGACCGAGCGGTACAGGTTCCGCATGCCCTCGCGCTTCTCCACGACGGTCCGGCTGGTGACGGTCAGGTCGTCGAGCGCGGCGAGCAGGTTCGGGGCGGCGTCCGACAGGTTGTGCGAGAGGTCCGCGACCTGGCGGATGTCCTCCTGCAGGTCGGGCACGGCCGGGTTGAGGCCCTCGGTCAGCCGGTTCAGCTCGACCAGGGTCTGGCCCAGCTGGTCACCACGGCCCTGCAGGGCCTGGGACAGCGCGCCGAGGGTCGTCGCGAGATCCTGCGGGCGGACGGTCTGCAGCAGCGGCAGCAGCTCGTCGAGCACCCGCTCGACCTCGAGCGCGGCCTGGCTGCGGTCCTCGGGGATCACGTCGCCGGCCGCCAGCCGGGTCGTGGCCGGGGCCGCCGGCGGGACCAGCGAGACGAACTTCTCGCCGAACAGCGTCTTGGGCAGCAGCTGTGCCTGGACGTTCTGCGGGATCTGCTCGATCAGGTCCGGGTTCATCGACATCCGGATGCTGGTGGTGGCGCCGTCGGTGGTGACCTCGTCGACCTCGCCGACGATCAGCCCGCGCACCTTCACGTCGGCCCGCTCCTGCATCTGGGCGCCGACCCGGGCGACGTTCAGCGTCACCGGGACGCCCGAGGAGAACAGGCCGGCGTACTGCGCGACGGACAGCCCGAGCAGCACGGCGATGACGGTGACGAAGGCCAGGCCCTGGAGCACTCGCTTCTTCGACCTCATCCGGCCACCCGCACCGAGGTCGACGTGCCGAACATGACCAGGGTCAGGAAGAAGTCCATGACCGCCGTGCTGACGATCGACAACCGGACCGCGCGGCCCACCGCGACACCCACACCGGCCGGGCCGCCCTTGGCCGCGTAGCCGTAGTGGCAGTGGATCAGGATGATCACCGTCGCGAAGATGATCACCTTGAGGTAGGACAGCAGGACGTCGCTGACCGGCAGGAACAGGTCGAAGTAGTGGTCGTACGTCCCGCCGGGCAGCCCGTTGATCATCGTGACGTTGATCCGGGAGGCGGCGAAGCTCGCCAGCAGGCCGAGCGTGTAGATCGGGATGATCGCGATGATCCCGGCGACCACCCGGGTGGTGACCAGGTAGGGCACCGAGGGCACCGCCATCACCTCGAGCGCGTCGATCTCCTCGGAGATCCGCATCGCGCCGAGCTGCGCGGTGAAGCCGGCACCGAGGGTCGCGGTGAGGGCCGAGGCGGCCACCAGCGGTGCGATGTCGCGCGTGTTGAAGTAGGCGGTGATGAAGCCGGTCAGGGCCTCGACGCCGAGCGCGTCGAGGGCCCGGAAGCCCTGCAGGCCCACCAGCGACCCGACGAACAGCGACAGCGACGCCATCACGCCGACCGTGCCGAGGATGACGATCAGCGCGCCGGACCCGAAGGAGACCTCGGCCAGCAGCCTGCCGACCTCCTTCTTGTAGTGGACCACGGTCTTGGGGATCCACAGGATCGACCGGATGTAGAGCGAGAGCTGGTCGCCCAGCTCCTCGAGCTGGTTCAGCGGCGCCTGTGCGGCCTTTCGGACCCGCGCGCCCAGTTGCATGGTGGCCATGTCAGAAGCCCTTCGGCGGAACGAGCTCGAGGTACAGGGCGGTCAGGACGAGGTTGATCAGGAAGACCAGGACGAACGAGATGACGACGGCCTGGTTGACCGCGTCACCGACGCCCTTCGCGCCGGGCGGCGGGTTCAGCCCGCGGTAGGCGGCGACGATCCCGGCGACGAGGCCGAACAGGAACGCCTTGATCTCCGAGACGACGATGTCCGAGACCTGCGCGATCGCCGAGAAGCTGTTGATGTATGCGCCCGGCGAGCCGCCCTGGACGATCACGTTGAAGAAGTAGCCGCCCGCGACGCCGACGCAGGTGGCCAGGCCGTTCAGCACGACGGCGGTGATCGCCATCGCGATCACCCGGGGGACGACGAGGCGCTGGATCGGCGAGATGCCGAGCACCTCCATCGCCGCGATCTCCTCGCGGATCGTCCGGGCGCCGAGGTCGGCGCAGACCGCGCTGCCACCCGCACCGGAGATCAGCAGTGCGGTGACGATCGGGGCGGCCTGCTGCACGATCGCGAGCACCGAGCCGGCGCCGGTCTGGGCCTGGGCACCGAACTGGCGGGTCAGCTCGCCGAGCAGCAGCGCGATCGTCGCGCCGAACGGGATGGTGAACAGCGCGGTCGGCAGCGCCGAGACCTTGGTGACGAACCAGACCTGCTCGACGAGCTCGCGGAGCTGGAACGGCCGCCGCAGCGACTGCCGGCCGATCTCGACGGCCAGCCCCATGAACTTCCCGACCGGGGTGAGTGCCCGGACGACGGGGCTGGGCGCGGTCACCGTTCACCGTCCGCGAGCTGGTGCCGGCCGGCCGCGGGGTCGTCGGTGACCGCTGGGTGCACGTCGGTGGGGCGGTCGTCGGGGGCCGGGCCGGCCTGCTCGCGCGCGACCTCGCGGGTCGTGCCGTCGCTCGGTGGGCCCCACGCCGGCGCAGGGTCCTGGTCGTAGGACTCGCGGATCGCGCGCTGAGCGGGCTCGGGCAGCTCGTGCAGCATCGCCATCACCCGTTCCCGGCGCCGGTGCACCGCCTGCCGGTCCGGCATCCCGGTCGAGGCCTCGAGCTGGGGCTTCATCGGGGGCAGGCCCTCCAGCTCGCCCGCCTCCTCCATCTCCCGGGCGGCCTGCGCGGCATCCTTCTCCTCGGACATGCCGATCGGGCCCTCGCGGCGGCCGTTGAGGAACTGCGCCACCACCGGCTCCTCGCTGGTCAGCAGCACCTCGCGCGGCCCGAACATGGCCAGGTGCTTGCGGTAGAGCAGCCCCATGTTGTCCGGGACCGTCTGCGCCGAGTTGATGTCGTGGGTGACGATCAGGAACGTGGAATCGGTCTGCGCGTTCAGATCGATGATCAACTGGTTCAGGTACGCGGTCCGGACCGGGTCCAGACCGGAGTCCGGCTCGTCGAACAGGACGATCTTCGGATCGAGCACCAGCGCCCGGGCCAGCCCCGCCCGCTTGCGCATACCCCCGGAGATCTCGCCGGGCAGCTTGCCCTCGGCCCCCATGAGGCCGACCATCTCCATCTTCTCCATCACGATGTCGCGGATCTGCGACTCGGACTTGCGGGTGTGCTCGCGCAGCGGGAACGCGATGTTGTCGTAGAGGTTCATCGACCCGAACAGCGCGCCGTCCTGGAACAGGACGCCGAACAGCTTGCGGATCTCGTAGAGCTCGGACTCCGAGCACCGGACCAGGTCCACGCCGTTGATGACGATCGAGCCCTCTTCCGGCTTGAGCAGCCCGATCAGGCACTTGAGGAACACCGACTTGCCGGTGCCGGACGGACCCAGCAGCACCGACACCTCACCCGGAGGCAGGGTCAGCGTGACGTCCGACCAGATGTTGGCCCGGCCGAAGGACTTCGTGAGCCCCTCGACCTTCACCTCGACACCGGTCACGTGTCGCCTCCTCGCGCATCGCCGATCGATCGACACCGGAGGCCGGGGGTGCGGGGAGCGCCGGCCACTCGTCGGTGCTGAACGGCACAACGAGCCGGACCACGAGGGGTTACTTGAAGGTACGGGATCGACGACCGAGGTCTCCGTAACGTGACCTACGTTGTGTTCACCGTGCGTACCGGCTCCGGACCCGATGTGGCGGACCGTGGGTAACAGTTGGTGCCGTTCGTGCAGGACGCTACGCCGAACGGCCTTATGCGCGTGGCTCCTACCGAGGATGGCCGGGATGCGGGCACCCGGCCGGAGCATCACCCGATCGGGTGCGTCACCGCGTGCCGTGCGGGGCAGCATGCGCCAGCACGAGCCCCTGGAAGTCGTCGAACATCCGCCCCAGCAGCTCACGATCCCCCGGGCTGCAGGTCTGCTGGAACCCGACGAGCAGGGAGTAGCCGAGCACGGCAAGCCGGTGGGCGTCCTCCCGGCTCGCGACGAGATCGCCGATCACCTGCTCGAGCGCGATCCGGCGCTGGACGTCCACCCGGGACTGCGCCCGGCCCACCTCCGGGTCGAGCTGGGCCCAGGCCCGGATCGCCACCTCGGCCCCGTGGTGCAGCTCCACGGCCAGCCGCCGCACCACCCGCAGCCGTTCGAGCGGGTCCGAGGTCGCGCGGGCCAGCTCGACGACGCGGCCGGTCTGCTCGTCCTCCCAGTGCTGCAACAGCCCACGCACGAAGCCGGCCCAGCTGCCGAAGTGGTGGTAGAAGGATCCACTGGTCACGCCCAGCGATCGGCACAGCGGGCCGATCTTCAGCCCGGCGGCCCCGTCTCGGCCGAGGATGGTCATTGCGGACGCGAAGTACTGCTCGGCGGCCACCTGGCGGCCCGCTCTCCTGGCCATGCGCACCCCGTTCCCGGCTTCCGCCCGATGATCAGTAACGTACTCTACGTTATGGACAGCGCGTGCTGCCCGGAAGGGAGCGTGGGGTCGCGACGCCCCCTCCGACCCGACGCGCCTGCGCGACCCGTGCCTGGCGCCCGCTCCTTCGCCGCCGAGACGCAGCTCAGGGGCGACCGAGGTGGCACCGTCCGGGCCGGCGCGACTCCGGGGCCTCGCGCAACCACGGGAGCGCCGCGCTGTGATCGCTGAACACAGCCGACTGCGACCGCCATCGGCTGGGCCGTCCGAGTGAACTTGCGCGGAGGGGTGCATCACGACCCGGTCTTGTCAGGGGCCGCACGTATGTTCGATTCATGGCCGAGGTGCTGGAGCTGATCGACCGGGCAGCAGGATTGCCGCCCGGCCCGGAACTCGCCACCACCCTGGCCGAACTACCGTGGGAGAAGCTGCCCAACGACCGCCTGGTCGAGGTACTGCAGGCCCGCGACCGCCAGCTCGCCCACGAACACGCCGGGTTCTACGCCGGGCTGGTGGAGATCAGCCACGCGGCCGCGCTGGCCGACCTGCCCGAGAACACCGCCGCCCGGGCCGAGGCCGTTGTGCGCTCGGAAGACCAGTTCGACTGGGCCGCCGGGGAGATCGCCGCCGGGCTGACCTGGACCCGGGCCCGCGCCGAACGCGAGCTCGGGTTCGCCACCACCCTGTGCCAGCGGCTGCCGTGGGTGTTCACCGCGCTCGAGGAGGGTCGGATCGACCTGGCCAAGGCCCGGGTGCTGGTCGACCACCTCGACCCCGGCACCGGGGACCTCACCGACGAGCAGGCCCGGAAGCTGTGCGACCGGTTCCTGCCCCAGGCACCGGGGTGGACCACCGCCCAGCTGCGCGACCGGCTCTACCGGGCCCTGCTGCACCTGAACCCCGCCCTGCGCCGGCGCCGCTACCAGCGCGCCGTGCAAGCCCGCGGCCTGGCGCTCTACCTGGACCCGCACACCGGCACCGCCACCCTGACCGGCACCGGACTACCCGCCGACGAGGCCGCCGCCGCAGCCGCCCGCCTGGACCGGCTGGCCGCCGCCTGCCGGCGGGCCGGACACCCCGGCACCCTGGCCCAGATCAGCACGGACCTGTACCTGGGGATGCTCGACGGCGCCTTCCACGGCCTGACCGAGGCCGAGATCATCGACCGGCTCCTGGCCTGCCCACGCCCGGAAGGCCAGCCCACCGACACCAGCACCGCCGACACCAGCACCGGCGAGTCCGACACCGGTGAGTCCGACACCGGCGAGTCCGACACCGGCGAGGTCGGCGCGGGCGAGTCCGGCTTCGAGGCCGCTGACACCGCGTCCGGCACCGAGGCGAACGTCGACTCGGCCACCGAGATCGACTCGGATGCCGACTCCGACGGCTGCTCCGAAGCGGACGTCCACTCGACCGCCCGCTCCGACTCCGGTCCCGGCGACTCTGCTGACGGTGACCCCACCGGACGTGACACCGGACCCGGACCCGCCACCAGCACCGACCCCGCCACCAAGACCGGCACCGGAACCGGCCCTCGGGCCGGGACCGGCTCGCGCCCTGCCGGCGGACCGTCGACCGGCCCGGCCGGGGACCGGCCCACCGGAGATCGACCGCCCCAGGACCGGGCGGCCACCGACCGGTGGGCGCACGACCGGGTCGCCACCCGCGAAGGCATCGAACTCCGCGTCGGACTCGGCACCCTGGCCGGCCGCGACGACCGCCCCGGCGACATCCCCGGCCTCGGCCCGATCACCGCCCACACCGCCCGCATCGCCGCCACCACCCAACGCCGCGGCGCCCGCTGGATCTTCGCCATCACCGACCCGGACGGCTACCTGCTGCTGGCCGGGCCGTTGCGCCGCCGCCCCCGCACCCGCGTCCCGAACGACCGGAACGGCCCGAAACCACCGGGCGCGCCGCAGACACCGAGGACTCCGGACACACCGGACACACCGGGTGCGCCGGGTGCGCCGGGTGCGCCGGGTATGCCGGGCACGCCGAACCGCTCCAACTCGCCGAACCCGCCCGGCGCCCCGCCCGGTGCGCCGCCGGTGCGCGGCGGAGTCGTCGAACTCCACATCAGCCTCGACGAACTCGACCGCTACGCCACCGACCCCCAACTGGCCGACTGGCACCCACTGCTCGCCGAGATCGCCCACGCCTGGGCCGACCGCGACACCCGGCACGCCCGACTCGACGCCGACCCCACCGCCCGATTCGCCCGCGGACCACTGGCCACCCACATCCACGTCCGCGACCGCACCTGCATCGGCCCCGGCTGCACCCGCCCGGCCCGACGCTCCGAACTCGACCACACCACCGACCACGACCACGGCGGACCCACCGTGCCGGCCAACATCGGACCCTGCTGCGGCCGCCACCACACCGACAAACACCGCGGCTGGACCCTGACCCAACCCCAACCCGCCCGGTTCTGCTGGACCAGCCCCCTGGGACGCACCTACCGCACCCGCGGCGAACCCGTCCGCCCCGACCTCCCCGACCCCGAGCCGACCGCGCCCGAGTCGCAGGAGCACGAGCAGCCGGGCGAGCAGAGCGCCGCCGAAGTCGACCGGGACCTGCGGAAGCACGACACACCGCTGCTGCGGCGCCCGGCGACCAACCCGCCCCTGCCACCACCACCGAAACCGCAAACGAAGCCGGACGACGAGCCGCCACCGTTCTGACCTCGACAGCCGTCACCACCGGCACGCCGGACCGCGCCGGCACTCGCCGACACCCCCCGGTCGGCGAGCGCCACGCGACCGCACGACCGGCCGCGGGCCCCCACGATCGAAAGGAACCAGGGACGTGAACAGCTCACCGATGAGCCGTCCTGGCCCGCCCGCCGACCGCACGCCTGCACAGTGGCGGGGCCGTGGCGGGCGTCAGACCGCGGTCTCGTCTCCGGTGTCCCCGCCGCCGTGGCGGACCGGGCAGGCCGGGAACGTCCCCAGTTCACGGACGTCGTAGCCCTCCGGATAGCTGCGGATGCTCGGCGACGCCGGCAGCGAGAACGGCTCGGTCCGCACCGGCATCCGCCGCACGACCGCCGCCCGTGCCCGCAACATCGCGTCCGCCAGCGCCCGGACCGGCCGCGGCGGGACCCGGTAGCCGAGCGCGTCGAGCAGGTGCTCGTCCATCAGGGCGAGCAGGAACTCCCGGCTCACCGCCTTCGGCGCCCGATGGTTCGGCGGGAACGTGGTCGCCAGGTCCAGTGTGGCGTCGGCGACCGCGCGCCCGCCCGGCTCGTAGCCGAAGTGCCGGGCCTCGTAGGAGTCGAGCAGCTCGCAGAACTCCTGCCAGGTCGCCGGGATCCCGCGGATCCCCATGTGCCCGCCGAGCTGCCGGTAGTAGTTGGCGGTGGCGACCCGCTCGACCTCGGTGTGCGGCCGCCATCCCCACCGGTCCACCCAGCGCAGCGGGGTCGCCACGAACGTGGCGAGGACGTAGCGCATGTCGTCGTTCGCGATGTCGTAGGACCGGTGCATCTGGTTCATCCGGCGGATCGCCGCCCGGCCCTCGACGTGCTCGAAGCCGTGCACGAGCACCGCGTCGAGGATCAGTCCCGTGTCGTCGTACCGCTTCTGGGTGCGCCGGGTGAACTCGCCGGTCTCCGCGAGCAGCCGCCCGATCGACGGCACCGCGTAGGTCCGGAACAGCGCCAGCGACAGCGCCTGCTGGATGTCCCACGGGAACTCCAGGCCGGCGAGGGCCCGGTAGATCTCGACGTAGGACGTCTCCGGGTCCATCGCGGCGAGCTCGTCACGCCGGTCGTACCGGCCGGCCGGGGTGCGCAGCACGGTGCCCTCCTCAACCCGCGGCCGCCGCCGCGAGGACGCGCTGGTCCTCGGCGTGGAACCGCTCCTCCAGCTGCTCGGGCTCGGCGTCGGCGTCGATCGCGCGCAGGTCCGCACCCCGGGCCGACTCGATCGCGCCCAGCCGCCGCCCGAGCTTGTCCATCGCGTACTCGGCGAGCTCGTTCAGGTCGATCCCGAACGGCACCTGCCCCTCCGGCCAGCGGTCGATCGTGCCGGTCACGACCCCCATCGCAGGCACCATCAGCTCCTGCATCCGGCCGTCGACGACGTCCCACAGGGCGTCGTCGGCGGCGACGTGCCGGCGGCAGGTGAAGGTGCCCCAGGCCATGTGCCGGCGTTCGTCGTCGCCGATGTGCTTGATGACCTGCTGCATGCCGGGGAGGATGCCGCGCTCGGCGCAGATCTTGTGCCAGGCGAAGTAGCCGGTGAGCGCGAGCGTGCCCTCGACGATGTGGTTGTAGGTCACCGACGCCCGGATCTGGTTGGCCGGGCCGGGGTCGTCGGCCAGTGCGTACAGGCTCTCCGGCAGCGCCCGGGTGAAGATCTCCAGGTAGTGCTCGTTGTGCTCGATGTAGGAGTGGAGGTCGCCGGTCATCCCGACGGCGTCGAACCACAGCCGGAACGCCTGGGTGTGCTTGGCCTCCTCGTAGACGAACTGGGTCAGGTACATCTCGTCGGCGAGCCGGCCCTCGGCGGCCATCGCCGCCACGAACGGCTGCAGGTCCTGGGTCACCGACTCCTCGCCGGCCAGGAACTGGGCGGCCAGCGCGCAGGTCTGCCAGCGTTCGTCGTCGGTCATCGCCGCGAAGTCCGCCGCGTCCTGCGTGAAGTCGATCGACGCCGGATCCCAGTGCTTCGCGTTGCCCTTCCGGAACAGCCGCATCGGGAACGAGTCGGCGCGGAGCCGGCCCGCGGAGAGCGAGGCGAACCCGTCCCTCCTGCCGTGTTCGATGGTGCGCGTGCTGGTCGTGCTCACCGTGCGGCCCCCTTGCCGTCGCCGTGCGCTACCGGTAGCGGATCAGACCCCTGATGTTGCGCCCGGCGCGCATGTCCGCGTAACCGTCGTTGACCTGATCGAGCGAGTACTCCTTGGTGATCAGCTCACGGAGCTTGAGCCGGCCGAGGTTGTGCATCTCCAGCAACCGCGGCACGTCGTGCTGCGCGGCCGAGCTGCCGAACAGCGCGCCCCGGACCTGCTTCTCGTAGAGCGTGAGGTCGAGCAGCGACAGCGACGCCGTCTCCTCCTCGGCCCGCGCCAGCGCGGTCACGACCACCCGGCCGCGCTTGCCCACCAGCTGCAGTGCCGGCTGCAGGTCCTGCCCCATCGCGACGCCGGTGCAGAGGATCGCGGCGTCGGCCAGCTGGCCGCGGGTCAGCTCGCTGGTGATCTCCCAGGCCTCGTCGACGCTCGCGGCGACGTGCGTGGCCCCGAGCTCCAGGGCCCGCTCCCGCTTGAGCTCGACCGGGTCGACGGCCACGACGTAGCGGCAGCCCGCCGCCCGGGCGCCCTGCACGGCGTTCGCGCCGATCCCACCGACCCCGATCACCACGCACGAGTCCCCGGCCCGCAGGTCGGCGGTGCGCACCGCCGATCCGAAGCCGGTCGTGACCCCGCACCCGACCAGCGCGGCCAGGTCCAGCGGGAACCCCTCGTCGATCTTCACGACGGACCTCACCGGGACGACGGTGTGCTCGGCGAACGTCCCGAGCAGGCACATCTGCCCGATCTCGACGCCGCCCGAGCCGCGGAACCGGTAGGTTCCGTCGAGTTGCGGGCCGAGAGTGGCACCCGCGCCGTCGTTGCACAGGTTCGGCAGGCCCTTGGCGCAGTACGGGCACCGGCCGCAGGACGGCAGGAACGTCATCACCACCGGGTCGCCGACCGCCACCTCGGTGACGCCCGGGCCGACCTCGACCACGCGTCCGGCGCCCTCGTGGCCGCCGACCATCGGCAGCACGGCCGGCAGGTCGCCGGTGACGAGGTGTTCGTCGGAGTGGCACAGCCCGGAGGCCGTCAGCTCCACCATCACCTCCCCGGCGTTCGGGGAGTCGAGCTCGACCTCCTCGACCTCCCACTTACCGCCCGGTTCCCACAGCACCGCTGCCGTCGTCCGCATGGCGCAGCATCATGGTCGGCCTGCGCCGCCCGGCACACCCGCCGCCCGCGCCAGGCCTGGCCCCCGGGTGCCACGGCCGGTCAGGCCGGTGGCACCGGAAGGGTCAGCCGGGCGGTGAGCCCGCCGCCGTCGCGCGGGAGCAGGGTGAGCTCGCCGTCCATCGCCGAGACCAGTGCCTCGGCGATCCACAGCCCGAGGCCGGCGGTGCCGCGCCGCTCGCCCAGCGCGACACCCTTCGCCGTCACCACGCCCTCCTGGCCGGCGGGCAGGCCCGGCCCCCGGTCGGCGACCTCGGCGGTCAGCGTGCGGCCGTCGTGGGCCAGGTACAGCTCGACGGGCTCGGCGCCGCTGTGCCGGGCAGCGTTCTCGGCGAGGTTGGTGAGCAGTCGCCGCAGCCGCTGCGGGTCGCAGTGCACGGCCGCGTCCGCCGGTTCGACGACGGCCCGGCGCCGGGGCGCGGCGATCCCGGCCGCGTCGAGGACACCCTCGGCGAGATCGGCGAGCGGGACCCGGCGGGGACGGTTGCGGCCGAGCGGGCTGCCGTCGGCGACGGCGAGGTCGGCCAGGCCGTCGAGCATGTCCTGCAGGTGTGCGGCGTGGTCGGCGAGCAGCTTCGACGCGGTCCGGGCCGCGTCCCCGGTGAGCCGCTCGGCCGCCAGGTCGGCGGACAGCGCCGACAGCGACGCCACCGGCGTCCGGAACTCGTGCAGCACCACCCGCGCACCGTCGAGCCGGGCCCGGCTCTCCGACACGATCCGATCGCGCAGCGCCCGCTCGGACAGGTAGCGCTCGTGCTCGCTCTCCGCGCGGGCCCGGGTGGTCGCGATGTCGGCGAGCTGGCGTTCCAGCAGCCGGACCAGCACCCCGACCAGGACGGCGGTCGCGAACAGGAACCCGGTCCACCACACCCCGGACAGCAGCCGGTCGGCCACCCCGACCGCCGGGTCGGTGCCGAGCAGGCCGGCCACGGTGAAGCCGGCGCCGAGCACGACCGCGGCGACCCGGCCGACCCGGGACCCGCCGCGCAGCGCGATCGCGATGACGACCAGCGGCAGCGCCGCCACCATCGGGCTCGCCATCCCGCCGGTGAGGCCGACGGCGACGACAGCGAGCGCGCCGTCCACCCCGGTCAGGACGGCCGGGCGGACCGGCAGCCTGCCCCGCCAGGTCGCCGCCGCGGCCAGGACCAGCGCGTACACCGCGCCGGCGGCGACCAGCACCACCGCGGCGCCGAGCCCGCCCGCCGCGCTCTGCGGGCGCAGCACGAGCAGGACCGCCGCGGCGGCGACCACGGCCAGCCGGATCACGACGGCGGTCCGCTCCTCGGCGGTGCGCTCCGGGAGCTCGTCGCCGGGCCGGACTTCCGGCTCGGCCGGGGTGCTGTGGCTGGTCATCGGGGTGGTCCGTCCTGGCGGGGTCGGGTCGGCGGGCGCCGTCACGGCGTCACACTAGGCTCGGGACCGTGCCGACCGAGCCGCACGTCGTCGTGATCGTCGATGATCACGCCCTGTTCTCCCAGGGGCTCGCGCTGCTGCTCGAGTCCCGGGCCGGGGACACGTTCCGGGTGGCGGGCTCGACGACGGCGGGCGAGGAGGCCGTCGCACTCGTCGGGAAGCACCGGGCCGGGATCGCGATCGTGGACCTGGCACTGCCCCCGCTGGGCGGGGTGGAGACGATCCGCCGGCTCAAGGCGGCCTACCCGGCGACCCGGGTGCTGGCGCTCTCGGGCACCGAGGACCTCGACCTCGCCGCGGCCGCGCTGCGGGCCGGGGCGGACGGCTACCTCGGCAAGTCCGCCGACCCCGAGGTGCTCGTCGCCCCGCTCCTGGCGATCGCGGCCGGGGTGCGGGTGCTGCGGGCCGAGCTGCTGGACGCGCTGCTGTCCGCGTCGGACCGGACCGCCGACGGGCTGCTCGACCGGCTCAACGAGCGCGACATCGAGCTGTGGACGCTGCTGGCCCGCGGGCTGGAGACCGCCGACATCGCCCGGCCGATGCTGGTCAGCGAGCGGACCGCCAAGCGGATGATCGCCTCGCTGCTGCACAAGCTGGGCGCGGCCAACCGGATCGAGGCGGCGGCGCTCGCCGGGCGGTGCGGGCTGCTCGACTAGCCCGACCTGCGCTGTCCCCCGCGGGCCATCGCTGGCCCGGGGTCGGGGTGGGTCCGTGCGGCGCCGGTGGGCAGACTCGCAGCGACCCGCGGGCGCACCGCCGCCCGCCGCACATCTCGCGAGGAGGCGCTGATGGCCGTGTTCGCCGACGAGGCCGAGGTCTACGAGTACCTGGGCGGGGTGTTCCGCATCGGGATGGAGGACCCGGAGCTGGTGTCCGCGCTGCAGCCGTCGGGGGTCGTGTTGCGGATCACCTACACCGATCCGGCCGCGGTCCTCACCGTCGACCTGCCGAACGCCGAGCTGCACACCGGCGCCGGCAACGGGCCGGACCCGAACATCGAGCTGTTCATGAGCGCCGACACCGGCAACCGGTTCTGGCTGGGCAAGGTCGTCCTGCCGGTCGCGCTGGCCAAGGGCGACGTCCGGGCGAAGGGGCCGGTGTCGAAGCTGCTGAAGCTGCTGCCGCTGGCCAAGCAGCTGTTCGGGCCGTACCGGGAGCGGCTGGCCGCCGAGGGTCGCGACGATCTCCTCAAGGCGTGATTCCCGGTTCACCGGATAGGGTCGCCGCACAGGGACTGCACGAGGAGGTGCCGGTGGCACGGGGCAAGGGTCCGCTCGCCGGACTGAAGGTGATCGAGCTGGCCGGGATCGGGCCCGGACCGCACGCGGCGATGATCCTGGGGGATCTCGGCGCGGACGTCGTCCGGGTCGACCGGCCCGGCGGGCTGCGGCTCGGATCCGGCGACGTGCCGGACCCGACGACCCGGGGGCGGCGCACCGTCACCGCCGACCTGAAGGACCCGGCGGGCCGGGAGACCGTGCTGCGCCTCGTCGAGCGGGCCGACGTCCTCCTGGAGGGCTACCGCCCGGGCGTCACCGAGCGGCTCGGCGTCGGCCCGGACGACTGCCACGCCCGCAACCCGCGGCTGGTGTACGGCCGCATGACCGGCTGGGGCCAGGACGGACCGCTGGCAGCGCGCGCCGGGCACGACATCAACTACATCTCGCTGACCGGGGCGCTGCACGCGATCGGCCGGTCCGGGGAGCGGCCGGTGCCGCCGCTGAACCTGGTCGGCGACTTCGGCGGCGGCTCGATGCTGCTGGTCGTCGGCGTGCTGGCAGCACTGTGGGAGGCGCGGTCCTCGGGCGAGGGGCAGGTCGTCGACGCTGCCATGGTCGACGGGGTCAGCATGCTCAACCAGATGTTCTGGGGTTTCCTTGCCCAGGGCGCCTGGACCGACGAGCGCGGCGCCAACCTGCTCGACGGGCACGCGCCGTTCTACGACACCTACGCCTGCGCCGACGGCCGGTACGTGGCCGTCGGGGCGCTGGAGCCGCAGTTCTACGCCCAGCTGATCGCCGGGCTCGGACTGACCGAGGACGAGCTCGGGCCGCAGTACGACCGGGACGGGTGGCCGGCGATGCGGGCGCGGTTCACCGAGGTGTTCGCGTCCAAGCCCCGCGACGAGTGGGCGGAGATCTTCGCCGGCACCGACGCCTGCACCACCCCGGTGCTCTCCTTCGCGGAGGCCCGGGAGAACGCGCACCTGGCCGCGCGGAACACGGTCGTCACCAGCGAGGGCGTCCCGCAGGCCGCGCCGGCGCCGCGGTTCTCGCGGACCCCCGCCGAGACCGCCGGCCGTGCCGGCGGGCCGGAGGACGTCGAGGCCGTGCTCGCCGACTGGTCCTGACCCGCACACGACGACGCCCCCGGTCCGTTCGGGCCGGGGGCGTCGTCGCAGCTGCGGGTCAGGAGGCCAGAACGGCCTCGTCCGCGTCCGGGGCCAGCAGGTTCCGGGTGCGGTTCGGGTCCACCGGGATGCCCGGCCCGGTGTTCGTGGACATGGTGACCTTCTTGACGTACCGGCCCTTGGCGGCCGACGGCTTGAGCCGCAGGATCTCGTCCAGGGCGGCGCCGTAGTTCTCCACCAGCTTCTCGGTGTCGAACGACGCCTTGCCGATGATCAGGTGCAGGTTGGCCTGCTTGTCCACCCGGAAGTTGACCTTGCCACCCTTGATCTCGTTGATCGCCTTGGTGACGTCCGGGGTGACGGTGCCGGTCTTCGGGTTCGGCATCAGGCCACGCGGGCCCAGGATGCGGGCGATCCGGCCGACCTTGGCCATCTGGTCCGGGGTCGCGATCGCGGCGTCGAAGTCGAGCCACCCGCCCTGGATGCGCTCGATCAGGTCCTCGGCGCCGACGGCGTCCGCGCCGGCGGCCTCGGCCTCGGCGGCCTTGTCACCGGTGGCGAAGACGATCACCCGGGCGGTCTTGCCGGTACCGTGCGGCAGGTTCACGGTCCCGCGGACCATCTGGTCCGCCTTGCGGGGGTCGACGCCCAGCCGGAGCGCGACCTCGACGGTCGCGTCGGTGTTCTTGGTGGCGGTCTCCTGGGCCAGCTTCGCCGCGGCCAGCGGCGAGTAGAGGCGGTCCGCGTCGATCTTCGCGGCGGCCTCGCGGTAGGCCTTGCTGCGCTGTGCCATCTGTCCTCGGTCTCCTCGTGAGGTCAGGTCGTGGTGCGAGCCGCGCCCGGCTCTCCCACGCGTACGGAAAGGGAGGTTCTCAGCCCTCGACCTTGATGCCCATCGACCGGGCGGTGCCGGCGATGATCTTGGCGGCCTGGTCGATGTCGTTGGCGTTGAGGTCGGCCATCTTGGTCTCGGCGATCTCGCGGACCTGGGCCTCGGTGACCGAGGCGACCTTGGTCTTGTGCGGCTCGCCGGAGCCCTTGTCGACGCCCGCCGCCTTCAGCAGCAGCTTGGCCGCCGGCGGCGTCTTGAGCTGGAAGTCGAACGACCGGTCCTCGTAGACCGAGATCTCGACCGGCACGACGTTGCCGCGCTGGGCCTCGGTCGCGGCGTTGTACGCCTTGCAGAACTCCATGATGTTGACGCCGTGCTGACCCAGCGCGGGGCCGACCGGCGGGGCCGGCGTCGCGGCGCCGGCCTGGATCTGGAGCTTGATGATCGCGGAGAGCTTCCGCTTCTTGGGGGGCATGTCCTTGTCCTGTCGTGATCGATGTGCGCGCCGCGCGGCCCTGCCTCGCCGCGGACGTTCTCAGCAGGTGCTCAGATCTTCGAGACCTGGTTGAAGCCGAGCTCGACCGGGGTCTCCCGGCCGAAGATCGACACCAGCACCTTGAGCTTCTGGGCGTCGACGTTGACCTCGCTGATGCTCGCGGGGAGCGTCGCGAACGGCCCGTCCATGACGGTGACCGACTCGCCGACCTCGAAGTCGACCTCGACGGTGGGGGCGCCACCGGTGGTGGGGGCGCCGGTCGCCGCCGGCTTGCCCGCCTCGGCCTCCTTCTTGGGGGCCTCGGTCTTGGGCAGCAGGAACTTCACGACCTCGTCGATCGACAGCGGCGACGGCTTGGACGTGGCACCGACGAAGCCGGTCACGCCCGGGGTGTTCCGCACCGCGCCCCAGGACTGGTCGTTCAGCTCCATCCGGACCAGGATGTAGCCGGGCAGCACCTTGCGCTGGACCTTCTTGCGCTGCCCGTTCTTGATCTCGGTGACCTCCTCGGTGGGCACCTCGACCTGGAAGATGTAGTCCTCGACGTCCAGGGTCTGGGCCCGGGTCTCGAGGTTGGACTTCACCTTGTTCTCGTAGCCGGCGTAGGAGTGCACGACGTACCAGTCGCCGGGGGCGCGGCGCAGCGCGGCACGCAGCTCCTCGGCCGGGTCGACGTCCTCCTCGGCCTCGCCGGCCGGGTCGCTGCCGGCGGCCTCGGTCGCGGCGGCCTCCTCGTCGGCGGCAGCCTCGGCGCCGGCGGTGTCCTCGGCCGTCTCGGCGCCGGTGGCGTCCGCGGTGGTCTCGGTGTCGGTCGCCTCGGTGCCCGCGTCGTCGTCCGCGGCCTCGGTGCCGGCCTCCTGGACGGACTGCCCGGGCAGCGTCTCGTCGGCCGCGTCGTCGGCGACGGCGTCGATCACGGCCTCGTCGGCCGCCTCGTCGTACGCGTTGCTGTCGGAGGTCACGTCCTTCTCGCTTCCTATGTCGGTGTCGGTCCTCGCCGGTGGGTCCGGTCCGCCCGCGTCAGTTGCCGAACAGCAGCGCGACGCCCTCGGCGAACGCCGAGTCGAGCAGGAACACCAGGGCCACCATGAACGACACGAAGACCAGGACGGCGATGGTGTACTTCACCATCTGCGAGCGGTTCGGCCAGATCACCTTGCGGAGTTCGGCGACGACCTCGCGCAGGTACCGGGCGAGCCGCCCGAACAGGGAGACCTTCTCCTGTGTGGTGGCGGCCGCACGCGTCGGGGTGGCGCGGCCCTTGGCCGGAGTGCTGCCCGACCGGGAGGCCCGCCGCCCGCGACGGTCGGCCGCGTTGCTCGGGCGCTCCCGCCCGGGCCGCTCCGGCTCGTGTTCGTCGCTCACGCCCTAATGCCCTCCGCACGCGACGGGCGTCCGCCCGTTCTCGGTCACGTCCTCCGGCCGACGGAGAACCATGGCAGGGGTGACAGGACTTGAACCTGCAACCTGCGGTTTTGGAGACCGCTGCTCTGCCAATTGAGCTACACCCCTATGCCCCGACCCGCCCCTGAGGCGGCGGGACGGGCGCGACCGATCATCCGGCGCGCCCGGCTGGATCGAGTGTACGCACCCGCTCCGGCAGGTGCGTACCCCGGGGTCACTACCCGGGAAGGAGGACCTCGGCGCGGGCCCGGCCGAGCACCGTCTTTCCCTCGAACAGGGCCTTGAGGTCGACGACGGCGATCCGCCGGCCACCGTCCTCCCGGACCTCCGCGACGGTCCCGCCGAGCTCCACGGTGGCGCCGGTGTCGTCGTCCGGGACGACGACGGGGCGGGTGAACCGGGTGCCGTAGGAGACGATCGACGCGGGATCGCCGGTCCACGCGGTGAGTACCCGCCCGGCGAGCGCCATCGAGAGCATCCCGTGCGCGATCACGCCGGGCAGCCCGGCGACGCCGGCCACCCGGTCGCTCCAGTGGATCGGGTTGAAGTCACCGGAGGCACCGGCGTAGCGGACGAGGTCCGCCCGCGTGACGTGCACCTCGAACGACGGCAGCGCGTCGCCCTTCTGCACGGCGGCCGCGGACTCCGGGGACAGCCGGCCGCTCACGAGTCCGCACCTGCCGGGCTGACCAGCATGGAGTGCGTGGTGGCGACGGGCTCGCCCGCCGCGTCGGAGACCTCGCAGCGCAAGGTCAGCATGTGGTTGCCTGCGCGGGTGCGGAGCTCGTCGACGTGCAGGACGGTCGTCAGCTCGTCGCCGGCCCGGACCGGGCGGTGGTAGGCGATGCGCTGGTCCCCGTGAACCATCCGGGTGTAGTCCCACCCGAGGTCGGGGTCCTTCAGGAACTCCTCGATCACCGGCATGGTGAAGCAGACCGGGAACGTCGGCGGGGCGACGAGGTCGGGGTGCCCGGCGGCGCGGGCGGCGTCGAGGTCGTGAAACAGCGGATCGCCGTCACCGATGGCGACGGCGAACTCGCGGATCTTCTCGCGACCGACCTGGTACGGCCCGACCGGGTCGAGCGTGTGCCCGACCCAGGACTGGTCGACCACGGCTGCGCTCAGCGGGTCTCGCGGTGGGCCCGGTGGGTGCCGCAGTTCGGGCAGAACTTCTTGATCTCGAGCCGGTCGGGGTCGTTCCGCCGGTTCTTCTTCGTGATGTAGTTGCGGTGCTTGCACTCCTCGCAGGCCAGAGTGATCTTCGGCCGCACATCCGTGGCCTTGGCCATCGCGGGTGCCTCCCAGCAGGGTGTTCGGGTACTGCGCCAGTCTGGTAGCGGTGGCCGGACTTGAACCGACGACACAGCGATTATGAGCCGCTTGCTCTACCGACTGAGCTACACCGCCATGCGGAGACCGCCGGTGAAGACGGGTCTCACAGAGCCCCCTTACGGAATCGAACCGTAGACCTTCTCCTTACCATGGAGACGCTCTGCCGACTGAGCTAAGGGGGCGGCAGCGTCAGGTCGCGGAGCCGTGTCGCGCTCTCCGCTCACCGACCTGCACAACTTTACACACCGGCTCCGAGGGCCCGTCGCGGGGGTCCCCGGAGCCGGGTCGTCGCAGGTCACCCGGCGGGTCACCAGCTGGACTTGTGCACCCCCGGCAGTGCCCCGTCGTGCGCCAGCTCCCGCAGGCGCACCCGGGACACCCCGAACTTCCGCAGATGCCCGCGCGGGCGCCCGTCGACGGAGTCGCGGTTGCGCACCCGGGTGGCGCTCGCGTCACGCGGCTGGCGGCGGAGCTCGGCGGCCGCGGCGGCCTTCTCCTCCGCGGTCGCCGACGGCCGCGCGAGGACGGCCTTCAGCTCGGCGCGCCGCTCGGCGTACCGGGCGACGACCCGCTTGCGCCGCTCGTTCTTGGCGATCTGGCCCGTGGTGGCCATCAGACGCTCCTCCCGGTCCCCCGGATCCGGGCGACCGCCGCGGCCACCCCGATCCGGTCGACGGTCTTGATCCCCTTCGCCGAGAGCCGCAGCGTCACCCAGCGGCCCCCCTCGGCGAGCCAGTAGCGCTTGGACTGCACGTTCGGGTCCCAGCGCCGGCTCGTCCGCCGGTGCGAGTGGGACACGCTCTTCCCGTACGACGGCGCGCGGCCGGTCAGGTCGCAACGGCGGGACACGCGCTCACCGCCCCGCGTGCGGGTAGGGCAGCAGGGCCATCTCCCGCGCGTTGCGGATCGCGACGGCCACCTGCCGCTGCTGCTGGCCGGTCAGGCCGGTGACCCGGCGGGCACGGATCTTGCCGCGGTCCGAGATGAACGTGCGCAGCAGCGCCGCGTCCTTCCAGTCCACGTGTTCGATCCCGCGGGCCTTCAGCGGGTTGGGCTTGCGGCGGGGCGTGCGCACCGCCTTCCGGTTCGCCGGCATCAGCGCTCCTCCCGGAACTCGACGTGCTGACGGATCTTCGGGTCGTACTTGCGCAGGACCAGCCGGTCCGGGTCGTTCCGGCGGTTCTTGCGGGTCACGTAGGTCGTGCCGGTACCGGCCGTCGACCGCAGCTTCACGATCGGCCGGACGTCGGTCGCCTTCGCCACGGAACCCCTCCTTTCGACATGGGAATCGTTATCGTTAGGCTACACCGGACCGTGACCACGTCCGACTCCGGGAGGAAGTCATGACCGAGCTGGTGGTCCTGTGCGGCACCGCGCGCGACGGGGCGGAGCGGACGATCACACGGATGCGGGAGCTCGATCCGGACCTGGTCGTGCTGCACCACGACCTGCACGACCTGGCCCGCGGCCGGGTGCACCGCCGGTACCGCCACGGCGAGCTCGACCGGCGCACCGTGCTCGAGCTGGCGCACGGCTGCGTGAGCTGCACGATCCGGGAGGACGTCCTGCCGACCCTCGCCGCGCTGGCCGGGACGGTGCGCCGGGTCGTGCTGCACCTGGACCCGCGACTCGAGCCCGAGGCGGTCTGCTGGGCGCTCGGATCGGTGCTGTACGAGGCGGACGGGCAGGAGCCGGTCCTGATCACCGACCTCGTGGACCTGCGCGGCGTGGTGACCGTGCTCGACCCGGACACCTGGCTCGACGACGCCACCGGCGACGCGACCCTGCCCGAGCACGGGCTGTCCGCACTGCCCGACGACGAGCGCACCGTGGCCCAGCTCGCCGTGGGACAGGTCGAGTTCGCCGACGTGATCGTGACGACCCGGTCGCTGGGCCCGCCGGACACCGACCGCACGGCCGCCGTCCTGGACCGGCTGGCGCCGACCGCGCCGCGGCTGCTGCCCGCCCGGGCCGATCACCGGCTGTTCTGCGACGGCGTCCCGGCCGCGTCGCGGCGCGGGGTCCCCGGCGGGGTGCACGACCCGTTGCTGCGCGGCACCCCGCCGCTGGAGGCGGCGAGCGGGGTGCGGACACTGCTGTTCTCCGCGCGCAGGCCGTTCCACCCGGACCGGCTGCACGAGGCGATCGACGCGCTGCTCGACGGCGTCGTGCGGGCCCGCGGGCGGATCTGGCTGGCCACCCGGCCGGACGCCGTGCTGTGGCTGGAGAGCGCCGGTGGCGGCATGCGGATCGGGCACGCCGGCGAGTGGCTGGACGGCGCGGACCCGGCGGCCTGGGAGGAGGCCGGCGACGAGCGGCGGGCGCTGGCCGCGCTGGCCTGGCACCCGCGGTGGGGCGACCGGGCGCAGGACCTGGTCGTCCTCTGCCACGCGGCCGACCCGGACGCGATCGACGCCGCGCTGCGCGAGGCCCTGCTGTCCGACGCCGAGATCGCCGCCGGCGAGGACGCCTGGGCCGCGCTACCAGACCCCTTCGGCTGGGCGCACGACGAGCCGTGCACGGACCCCGAACCCGTCCACGGCGATCCCGCCGGGAACGAACGAGAAGGAGAGAGCTGATGGCCGTCCCCAAGCGGCGGATGTCGCGGGCGAACACCCGGCACCGCCGGTCCACGTGGAAGGCGGAGACGCCGGACCTCGTGCCGGTCACCCTGGAGGGCCGCCGGCACCTGGTGCCGCGGAACCTCGTCCCGGCCTACCGCCGCGGGCTGCTGCCGCCGCCCACCTGAGCGCTTCGGCGTGCGGCGCCCCGGTGCGGGATCGTCGCGCTCCCGGCACCCGGCCCCGTCGGCCAGCGCGGTCCGGACGTGCCGGGGGCGCGATCGCGCCACTCACCAGCGGCGACGGGGTCGATCAGCACGATCCCGCCCCGCCGACGGCGAGATCGTGCGCCTCACCGGCGACAGCCGAGTCGATCAGCACGATCCTGCCGGGGCAGGGGCGAACTCGTGCGACTCGCCGACGTGCGGCCGGGGCGACCGGCGCGATCCCGCCGAGGCAGGGCGCACCCGGTGTCCCGCACGGACCGGTGGCGGCCCGGGCGGGCCATGACGTACGCCACCCCGTCTCCCTAAGGTCGGTGGTGCCGCACCACCGCGGCAGGAGGGACGGCGACGATGCCGGACGCGACAACCACCACGATCGACCTCTCCGACCTCGACGGCTTCTGGACGGCCCCGCTCACCCAGCGCGCGGCCGGGTTCGCGGCCCTGCGGGAGTCGCCCGGCATCCCGTTCTACGACCAGCCGCCGTCGCCGGTGCCCGAGCCGGGGGCCGGCTTCTACGCCCTCACCCGCTACGACGAGGTCGTCGAGGCGAGCCGGACCCCGGGCGTCTTCCGGTCCGGTCCGGGCGCCACCTCGGTCGCGGACATGCCGCCCGAGTGGAACGAGTTCTTCGGCTCGATGATCAACACCGACGACCCGCGGCACGCCCGGCTGCGCCGGATCGTCTCCCGCGGCTTCACCCCGCGCCGGCTGGCGGACCTGCAGGACTCGATCGAGCGGACGGCACGCACGATCGTCGGGGACCTGCTGGCCGCCGGGGAGTGCGAGGGCGTCGAGACGGTCTCCGCGCGGCTCCCGCTCGCCACGATCTGCGAGATGATGGGCATTCCGGAGAGCCACCACCGGTTCGTCTACGACCGCACCAACGTCATCCTCGGTGCCTCGGACCCGGAGTACGTGCCGCCGGGGTCCGACATGGTGACGGCACTGCTCACCGCGGCCGGTGAGCTGGCAGCCCTGGTGCGCGAGCTCGGCGAGGCCCGCCGCGCCGAGCCGACCGGCGACGTCGTCTCCGCCCTGGTCAACGCCGAGATCGACGGCGAGCACCTCACCCCCGAGGAGCTGGCGAGCTTCTTCGTGCTGCTCGTCGTCGCCGGGAACGAGACCACCCGCAACGCCACCAGCTGGGGCCTGCAGCTGCTCACCGAGCACCCCGAGCAGCGGGCCGCCTGGCTGGCGGACCCGGACGGGGTGACGGCGTCCGCCGTCGAGGAGATCGTCCGGTGGGCCTCACCGGTGATCTACATGCGCCGGACGCTGTCCGAGCCGGCGGTGCTGGGTGGCACCGAGCTGCCGGCCGGGGCGAAGACGGCGCTGTTCTACTGGTCGGCGAACCGCGATCCGGAACGGTTCGCCGACCCCGAGGCGTTCGACGTCCGCCGCTCCCCCAACCCGCACCTCGGGTTCGGCGGGCCGGGGCCGCACTTCTGCCTCGGCGCGCACCTCGCCCGCCGCCAGCTGTCCGCCCTGTTCACCGAGCTGCTGCGGCGCGCGCCACGGGTCGCGACCACCGGCGAGCCCCGGCGGCTGCGGTCGATGTTCATCAACGGGATCACCCGGCTGCCGCTCACCGCCGACGGCGGCCCGGGGGTGCTCGCATGATCTCCCGTTCCCCCGTGCCCGCCCTGGACGTCCCGGACCTGCCGGCGACCGCGCAGCTTCGCGGTGCGGCGGCCGCCTTCGGGAACGCGCCGATGCTGCACCAGTCCGGGCACGAGCTGTCGTTCACCGGGCTGCTGGGCCGGGCGTCGGCGTTCGCCCACGCCCTGCACGCCGACGGGATCGGCCGCGGCGACGTCGTCGCGCTGCACCTGCCGAACTGCCCCCAGTACGCCGTCGCGTACTGGGGCACGCTCCTGGCCGGGGCCACGGTCACCCCGGCGAACCCGCTGCTCGGCGCCGACGACCTGGGAGCCCAGCTGGCCGACGCCGGCGCTGCCACCGTCGTCACCTGGGCGCCGGTGCTGCCGGCGGTGCGCGCCGCACGGCCGGCGACCTCGCTGAAGCGGGTGCTCGTCACCGGCCCCGGTGCCGAGCCGGGCGCCACGGACGTCACCGAGCTGGGGGCCTTCGTCGACGGCCGGCCGCAGGAGCCGCCGGGCACCGACCTGGAGCTCGATCCGGCGACCGCGCTGGCCCACCTGGCCTACACCGGCGGCACGACGGGGCGGTCGAAGGGCGTGCTGGTCAGCCACCGGAACCTGCTCACCAACGCGCTGCAGGCGGCGTGCTGGGGCACCGGGGCGCGGCCGGCGGTCCGGGACACCCCGCACGGTCCCGGCGTGGTACTGGCCGATCCGGGCCCGCCCGAGGACTACCCGACGCCGCTCGGCACGGGCCGCATCATCGGCCTCTCCCCCTGGTTCCACGCGATGGGCACGGTCGGTGGGCTCAACATGCCGCTGCTCGCCGGCACGATGACGATCGTCCACGGCCGGTTCGACCCGCGGGCCTACCTGGAGGACGCCACCCGGTTCGGCGTCACCACGATGTCCGGGGCGCCGCCGGTGTTCGCGGCGCTGCTCGCGCACCGGGATGCGGCCGGGGACCTGTCCACGGTCCGGTCGCTGAGCTCGGGGGCCGCGCCGCTGCCCCACGAGGTGATCCACGGCTTGCGGGAGTGGCTGGGTGCGGACCTCGTCATCGCCGAGGGGTACGGGCTGACCGAGGTCACGATGGCCGCGACCCTCGGCCCCGCCGCCCGGTCCGCGGTGCGCAAGCCGGGCACCGTGGGGCTGCCGGTCGCCGGCACCGAGATCCGGATCTCCGGACCGGACGGCGCGGAGCTCGGCCCGGGAGCCGAGGGCGAGGTGTGGATCCGCGGGCCGCAGGTCACCGGCGGCTACCGGAACCGGCCCGCCGAGACCGCGGCCGCGTTCGACGGCGACGGGTGGCTGCACACCGGCGACGTCGGCGTCCTCGACGAGGACGGCTACCTGCGGATCGTCGACCGGCTCAAGGACATGCTGCTGTACAAGGGCTACAACGTGTACCCGCGGGACCTGGAGGAACGGCTGCTGGCCCTGCCCGGGGTGACGGGCGCGGCCGTCGTCGGCCGGCCGTCCGGGGTGGACGGGGAGCGTCCGGTCGCGTTCCTCACCGGCGTCACCGAGGACGCCGCCCGGGCCGCGGTGGACGGGCTGAACGCGCAGCTCCTGCCATACCAGCGCGTACGCGAGGTGCACGTGATCGAGGAGATCCCGGTCTCCGCGGCGGGGAAGGTGCTCAAGCGGGACCTGCGCGAGCGCCTCGCGGACCTTCCGGGGGTGGCCGCATCGGAGTGACGGACGGTCACACCGTGTGATCCACCGCTCGGCGTACGGGTGGTTCCGTCAGCCTCACGGGTGGAGTAGCCACTCCGACGATTGGCGGAACCGGTGACCGGATAACAGGGTGAGCGCCCGACACGACACGACGGGCATGAGCAGGAACCGGCGGCGCGCACCGGGTCCGAAGAGCCCCCGTCCCGACCCCGGAGAGAGCGTGGTGATCGTCATGTCCGCGCCCGTCGTCCGCATCCCGAGCCCGCGCCGCCCCCTCGGTCCGACCGCCCGGGACGGCGCGTCCGTGCCGACCCCGCGCGTCACAACCGAGGGCCGGCACCGCATGGCCCCGCCCCGTTCGGACGAGCCCGGTTCCGCCGGCCGACCGGCTGCGGCGGCCGGACGGCACCGCCGGCCGGCGCCGCCGTGCACGCCGTTCACGCGGACGTTCACCGTCCTCGCCCGGGCCGGCAGCCTGACGACGCTGGCGGCGATGGCCGTGCTGGCCACCGCCGTCGCCGGGCTGGCCGACGGCACCGCGCCGACCGGGGCGGCCGCCGGGGTCGGGATCAGCAGCCTGCACCGGTGACGGTCAGGCGGCGTCCGTCCGGGAGGTCTGCTCCGGGGACGGCTGCGCCTTCAGCACGTGGTCGACCAGCTCCATGACCAGGCGGTTCCCGCCCAGCCGGTAGCCGAACTCCTCCCAGGTCAGCAGCTCCCGGGAGACCAGCTCGCCGACCGGGCCCGGGTAGAGCCGGGTCGCCCGGAACGCGGCAGCCCGCATCCGCATCTTCTCGTGGTGCTCCATGGGCGCCGGTGCGCTCATGCCCTCACCTCCGCGATAGGGGACGTGACTCCGGCGCGCTCGCTCCGCGCTGAGTGCCCGCCTGCTACCCATGGTGAGGGACACGGACACATTCGCGTCCGGAAGTGCGGAGAGTCTCATCGGGACGGGGCGCCGGATCGGCCGGCGGCTACGGTGGGCACCATGGCGGACCGCACGCGTGACCTGCTCTGGTCGGACGTCGAGACCATCCACGACCAGATCCTCGCCCACCCCTTCGTCACCGGGCTGACCGACGGCTCCCTGCCGCACGAGGTGTTCCGGCACTACATCGTCCAGGACGCGCACTACCTGCGCGGCTACGCGAAGGCGCTCACGGTGTGCGCGGCGAAGGCCCCCACCGACGACGACACGCTCATGTTCGCCGAGCACGCCGCCGGGGCCATCGCCGCCGAGCGCGAGATGCACGCGGACCTGCTCGGCGGGCTCGGCCTCACCTCGGAGCAGGCGCGGACGCTGCCGGTGGCCCCGGCGACCCGCGCCTACGTCAGCTACCTGCTCGCGGCGGCGTACGGCGGCTCCTACGCCGAGGGCGTCGCGGCGGTGCTTCCCTGCTACTGGATCTACGCGAAGGTCGGCGAGCACCTGGTCGGTGCCGGCTCGCCGGACCCGCTCTACCAGCGCTGGATCGACATGTACGCGGGCGAGGAGTTCCAGACCGTCGTCGACGCCGTGCTCGATGCGACCGACCGGATCGGCGCGGTCGCGTCCGAGACCGAGCTCGCCCTGATGCGCGAGCACTTCACGACGACCTCGCGCTACGAGTGGATGTTCTGGGACGGCGCCTACCGGCAGGAGGGTTGGCCCGTGGGCTCGTGAGTGGTTGCGAGGGCTGGAGCCCTCGCAACCACTCACGGGCGCTACCGCGCGTCGTACCGGTCCGGGATCACCAGGTGCAGGAAGAACGAGACGATCCCGACGATGATCGCGCCCCAGAACGCGGCCCAGAAGCCGTCCACGGTGAACGGCAGGTTCAGCAGCCCGGACAGCCAGCCGGTCAGCAGGAACATCAGCGCGTTCACCACGAGGGCGAACAGCCCGAGGGTCAGGATGTAGAGCGGGCACCCGACGAGCGCGACGACCGGCTTGACCACCGCGTTCACCACGCCGAACAGGAGCGCGACGACGAGCAGCGTCCCGATCCGGGTGCCGGTCGCGCCGCTCTGCAGCTCGATCCCGCTCACGAGCACGGTCGCCACCCACAGCGCGGCCGCGACGACGAGCGTGCGGACGGCGAAGGCGAGCACCGGGCCGGCCTGGTTCATCGATCGATCACCGCCTGCTGGACGAGCGTCTGGAGCTGGGACCGGATGGGGTAGGTGCTCGAGGGGACGAGCTGGGTGAAGAACAGGGCGACGATGTCGTCGACCGGGTCCACCCAGAACGCGGTGGACGCCAGGCCGCCCCAGGCGAAGGTGCCCTCGTTCCCGAGCCCCTTGGTCGCGGCCCCGTCGATGACCACCGAGAAGCCGAGCCCGAAGCCGACCCCGGCGAACGCGGACTCGGCGAAGATCGGACGCCCGATCGTGTCCAGGTCCGCGCCGCCGGGCAGGTGGTTGCGGGTGGCCCGGGCGAGCGTGCGCGGCCCGAGGATGCGGACGCCGTCGAGCTCGCCGCCGCGGGCCAGCATCCGGGCGAAACGCAGGTAGTCACCGGCCGTGGACAGCAGCCCGCCGCCGCCGGACAGGTAGGTCGGCTCGGCCGTCGCGCCCCGGGCCAGCACCTTGTTGAGCACGAGGCCGCCGTCCGGGCGGGCGTTGTAGAGGGCGGCCAGCCGCCCGGCCTCCGGCGAGTCCGGCGGCACGGAGAACGTCGTGTCGGTCATGCCGAGCGGGCCGGTGATCTCCTCGCGGAAGAACTCGTCGAGCCGCCGTCCGGATGCGACCTCCACGACCCGGCCGAGGACGTCGGTGGCGACCGAGTAGTTCCACTCGGTGCCCGGCTGGAACAGCAGCGGGAACGACGCGAACCGGTCGACCGCCGTCTGCAGGTCCGTCCCGGCCGGCGCGCCGAACTCGTAGCCCTTCGCCCGGTACATCTCGTCGACCGGGTGCGCGTGGTGGAAGCCGTAGGTGAGCCCGGCGGTGTGGGTGAGCAGGTGGTGGATCCGGACCGGCTCGACGGCCGCGTCGGTCCCCGGGTTCAGGGCCGATCCGCCGCGGTAGACGCGCTGCTCGGCGAACGCCGGGATGTAGCGGGAGACCGGGTCGGTGAGCTCCAGCGCCCCGCGCTCCCACAGCATCAGCGTCGCGACCGAGGTGATCGGCTTGGTCATCGAGTAGATGCGCCAGATCGTGTCGTCGGTGACCGGCAACCCGGCCTCGACGTCGCGCAGGCCGTGGTGCGAGAGGTGGACGAGCCGGTCGTCGCGGGCCACCGCGACCGTCCAGCCGGGGAGCTTGCCCTCGTCGACGTAGCGCTGGAAGTGGCTGTCGATCCGGCGCAGCCGGGCCGGGTCGAGACCGACCTCGGCGGGGTCCGCTTCGATCTTCGGAACCGTCACCGTCCCGACCCTACCGGCGGCGGTTCAGCCGGGCAGGACCTCGTAGCGGGCCAGCCGGTGCCCGCCCAGCGCCGGGATCCGAGCGAGGACGGCGGCCAGCGTGCGGGTGGCGCGCGGCAGCCGGGTCGCGACCGCGGGCGGTGGCGTGCCGGTGTCGCAGACGTCCCGCAGCCGCAGCCCCCACGGCTCCAGCTCGCGCGGGTGCTCGCAGGTCCAGTCGGGCGTCGCCCCGCGCAGCGCCCCGGCGGCCAGCCGGTCGGCGGCCGCCCGGGACAGGACGTCGGTGACCAGGGTCGCGCCCGGGAGCATCCGCGCGACGGTGAACACGATCCGCTGCACGCCCTGCTCGGGCAGCAGCGTGAGCACCTGGTCGGACACCAGCAGGTACGGCCCGGGCAGCTCGCGGGCCAGCTCCATCCAGTCCTCGTCGAGTGCCGACCCGGCCACCAGGTGCGCCGTCGACGGGAGCAGCTCGCGCCGCAGGTCCGCGACCTCGGGCAGCTCGACGTCGACCCAGTGGGCGGGGCCGTCGGGGCCGAGCCGGCCGGCGCGGGCATCGAGTCCGGGGCCGAGCTCGACCACCGTCCCGGCCGGGTGCGTGGCGGCGAACTCGCGGACCCACTCGTCGAGCACGGCTCCCCGCAGCAGCGTGCAGAGCGTGTCGGCGCGGCCCGGCGCGTCCCCCAGGTCGAGGTCGTCGGCCAGGCCCGCGGCCGCCGGATCGCCCACCACCGGCCGGCGCCGGCGCGAGTCGCGGGCGCGCGCGGACGCGGCCGGTAGCGACGTCGACTCGATCGTCCCCAGCCGCGGCTGGCGTCGTTGCGTCACGTGTACCCCCTGGTCGCGGGAACCTACCCGGCCGGGCTGCCGTGACACGGTCGGGGCGGTGGGCGGCGCCGGGACGGCGGCCGGTGGCCGGTGAGCGGTCCGGCCGCGTGCGTTCGGCCACGTGGCTGCGGTGGGGCCGGGACCGGCCGACATGATGGGCCGCATGCGCAGCCACTTCCTCTCGCCCGGGGCGCACGGCGACGCCGGTGTCCTCTCGGTGCTGGAGCAGCGGCGCTCCGCCGGCCGGGGCGCCGGGAGCCACCGGGACGGGAACCGGGTCGCGCTCGTCGTCGGTGGCGGCGGGATGCGCGGCGCCTACGCCGGCGGGATGGTGCACGCACTGGAGGAGGCCGGCTTCGCGGGCTGCTTCGACGAGGTGTGGGGCAGCTCGGCGGGCGCGTTCGTCGGGACGGCGCTGGTGCTCGGGCACGGCGCGGACGCCGCCCGGATCTTCGCCGACGACATGGCGTGCCGCGAGTTCATCGACCCGCGCCGGTTCGGGACCCGGCGGCCGATGGTGTCGCTGGACCACCTGTTCGACCACATCCTCGTGTCGTCGAAGCCGACCGACTGGTCGTCGCTGGTGACGAGCCCGGTCCCGCTGCGGGTCATGGTCACCCGGGCCGGGGACCTGACCCCGCACGTGCTGACCGGGCTGCCCGACGGCGGCACCTGGAAGGCCGCGATGCGCGCCACGGCGGCCATCCCGCTGCTCGCCGGGCCACCGGTCCGCATCGGCGACGACGAGTGGATCGACGGCTCGGTCGGCGACCCGCTCCCGGTGGCCCGGGCGCTGCGCGGCGGGGCCACGCACGTGCTCGCGCTCATGACCCGCACCGTCGACGAGCTGGTCACCCCGCCCGTCGACGCGCGCACCCCGCTGTGGGCGCGCTCGCTGGACCGGCTGGCCCCGGGGCTCGGCCGGATGGCGCAGGACGCGTCCCGGCACGGCGAGTTCCTCGCGCTGCTCACCGACGCGGCCCACCCGGACCGGGCCGGGGCGCACCTGCTGACCCTGACCCCGCACGGCTCGGCCGGGGTCCGCGGACTGACCACCGACCGGGAGCGGGTCACCGAGGCCGCCCGGATCGGCCGCGAGACCGTCGCGGGTGTGCTGGAGCCGGCCGTCGCGGCCTGACCTGCGAGACCGGCGGCGGCCGGTCTACGGCACCGATGACTTCCGCGGGTCCCGGCGGTCACTCCCCTAGGTCGTGTTCCCGGTCGGGGCACCAGGACCGGTCCGAGGAGGAGGGGGTGAGTCCGATGCCGGGAGCACCGACGTTCCGTACCCGGACCGTGCGGCTGACGCCCGGCGAGGTCCGCCCGCACGACGAGGACGAGTGGCGGGGCGCGCTGATCGTCGTCGACTCCGGGGAGATCGAGCTCCGCTGCTCGGCCGGGGGCAGCCGCACCTTCGGCGCCGGGTCGGTGCTCTGGTTCACCGGGCTGAACCTGGTCTCGGTGCGCAACCCCGGGACCGGCGACGCCGTGTTCCGCGGGATCACCCGGGTCGCCGCCTGACCGCGCCCGGGGTCGTGCCGGAGCGTTGCCAGATCCCGTTGCGGGTCGTGACCAACCCGAGCGCGCGCGGGTCACCAACGCACGCGCCGCGGGGACGGTGGGTGTCCCACAGCTCGGCGTCGTCGAACACGGCGCCACACCCGCCGAAACGGCGGCAGCAGTGGGCCCGCTCCGGCCCGACCCACTCCCGACCGCAGCACGACATCCGCACGACCTGCACGCCGCGCACGGTACGCGCGCCCTCCGACGCTTCCGGGCCGGTCGAGCGTCGGGTGAGAGGGCGGTCACAGCCGGCCACGATCGGGCGCGGGCCGGACGGAGTATCCGGGGTCTCCTACGATCGGCTCGTCCCCGCAGCGCGCGGGGGCGACGGGGGGAGGTGGCGATGGCCGCGCTCGCGGAGCGCCTGATCGATCGGCGGCTGGGCTTCGGGGACCTGCCCGCGCCGTACGTCCGGGAACGGAACCTGCGGGTCCCGGTGTCCGACGGTGTCGTGCTGCTGGCCGACCTCTACCGCCGTCCCGGCCCGGTCGAGCCCCGGCCGACCGTGCTGATGCGGACCCCGTACGGCCGCGACGGGCTCGGCACGCTCATCGGGTCGCTGCTGGCCCGCCGCGGGTTCCAGGTCCTCGTCCAGTCCACGCGGGGCACGTTCGGCTCGGGCGGGCAGTTCCGCCCGTTCCTGCACGAGAGCTCCGACGGGCTCGACACCCTCGACTGGCTCCGCGCCCAGGACTGGTGCGACGGCCGCGTCTCCATGGTCGGCCCCAGCTACGTCGGGCACACCCAGTGGGCGGTCGCGCCGTACGCCGACCCCGGCCTGTGCTCGATGAATGCCGACATCACGGCGTCCGAGTTCACCAGCACCTTCTACCCGGGCGGCGCGCCCGGCCTGCTGAACCTGGCGAGCTGGGTGAACCAGATCGGGCGCCAGGAGCGGCTCGGGGCGCTCACCGGTTACCTGGCGACGCCGGTGTTCAGCCGCCGCAAGCGGCGTGCGGTGGCGGCGCTCCCGCTGCAGGCCGCGGACGTCGCGCTCACCGGCGCCCCGGTCGTGTTCTGGCGGGACTTCGTCGAGCACGCCGAGCAGCCGCGGGAGTTCTGGGCGCCGGCCGAGCACGACGGGTTCGACGCCGCGGCGATGCCCCCGGTCTGCATGGTCACCGGCTGGTGGGACCTGTTCGTCGACCGGCAGCTGGTCGACTTCACCGCGCTGCAGCGGGGCGGCGCGACCGCGCGGATCACGGTCGGGCCCTGGACCCACGGGGACCGCGGCTCGCTGCGGACGATCGCGCACGAGATGGTGCACTGGCTCGGCGTGCACCTCACCGGCGACGGTGGGTGCGACGGCCGGGCCCCGGTCCGTGCCTACGTCCAGCACGCCGACCGGTGGGCCGACCTGCCGTGCTGGCCGCCGCCGGACGCCCGGCCGACCGAGTGGTACCTCGCACCGGGCTCCCGCCTCCAGCCGGAGGCACCGGCGACCGCGGCCTCCCCTCCGGACCGGTTCGTCTACGACCCGGCCGATCCGACACCGACCGTCGGTGGCCCGATGCTGCAGCCGCCGTCGAAGCAGCAGGACAACCGCGCCGTCGAGGCCCGCGACGACGTGCTCGTCTACACCGGACCACCGCTGGCGTCCGACCTGGACCTGCTCGGCGAGGTGTCGGCCGTGGTGTACGTGCGGACCGACTCCGGGACCGGGGACGTGTTCGTCCGGGTGTGCGACGTGGCGCCGGACGGGACCTCGCTGAACGTCACCGACGCGATCCACCGGCTCGTCCCGGGCCGGGAGGCGACCGCGCCGGACGGCACGATCGTCGTGCGGATGGCGCTGAGCCCGACCGGGTACCGGGTGCGGGCCGGGCACCGGCTGCGGGTGCAGGTCGCCGCGGCCGCGTTCCCGCGGTTCGCCCGCAACCACGGCACCGGCGAGCGCGCGTCGGCGGCCGTCACCGGCCGTCCGATCCGCTACGAGGTGCTGCACGGGCCCGCCCACCCCTCGCACGTGGTGCTTCCGCACCACGGCTGACCGGGAAACGAACGAACCCCGCTCCGGTTCCGGAGCGGGGTTCCGGCAACGGCACGGTCCGCCGATTCCGGGGAGACGGCCCCGGAATCGGCGGGCCGGCACGGCCGGTCGCAGATCAGTCGGCTCAGTCGTCGATGTTGGTCTGCGAGGTCGAGCCCGGGGAGCACTCGGAGACGCTCGGCGCGTCCTCCCCGTTGGTGGCCGGGCCACCCAGCACACCCAGGATGCTGACGGCGACGTCCGCGTCGTTCAGCGAGCAGGACAGCACGTTGGTGTTGTTCAGCGCGTTGACGTCGCCCACGTTGACCAGGCCGTTCTGGCTGCTGACGCGGTCGGAGTCGATGTTGTTGATCTGGTCGGCGTGCACCTTGCCGCCGTGGCCGTGCCCGTGACCGTGGCCACCGTCACCGGCGAACGCCAGCGGCGAGACGGCGAGCAGGCCCGCGGTGACGCCGGCGGTGACGATTCCAGCCTTCTTCAGCACAGTTGTTTCTCCGTTGTGTACGGGGCCCGTTCCGGACCTGCGTGTTCGGCGTGGGTTTCGGGAGCCCCGCCGATGTACGGAACGCTATCGGGCCGTTCCCCGATCCAACGAATTCCTTACCACCATCGGACGAGCGACACTACTTTCAGCGAGGATACTGCTCTTTTCCGGCATCCGGATTCTCGCTTTCCCGGCACGTCCGGACGCACGCCGCGACGGGACGTCACGGTGATCGACCCGAACGGCCGCGTATCCTTTCCGGAAATCACGCTCGGTGATCTCCTCCCGACACGGTCGCGTGACCGTGTCACCCTGTCGTGCCGGCCGCCCGGCCCGTCCGCCGGTCGCCGCGGGCGCGACCCTGGGTGCGTTCGCCCTGTTCATGCTGTACTTCACCCGCTACTCGAGACACCACCTGGTGGCCGCCGCACCCGACGAGGAGTTCGCGGCGCTGGCGGCGGCGGAGGAGGAGCTGACGTGACCCGGCGCCGGGCCGCACTCGGCGGCCACACCTACGAGTTCGCGGACCTGAAGACGCTGCTGGCCGCGGCCACCCCGGAGCGGTCCGGGGACGTGCTGGCCGGGATCGCGGCGTCCTCCGAGCAGGAGCGGGTCGCGGCCCAGGGCCTGCTCGCCGACCTGCCGCTGGACGTCTTCCTGGACGAGCACGTCGTCCCGTACGCCGACGACGACGTCACCCGGCTGATCCTCGACTCGCACGACCCGGCCGCGTTCGCGCCGGTCGCCTCGATGACCGTCGGCGAGTTCCGTGAACACCTGCTCGACCCGTCCACCGACACCACCGCGCTGGCACCCGGGCTCACCCCGGAGATGGTCGCCGCGACGTCCAAGCTGATGCGGCTGCAGGACCTGGTCGCCGTCGGCCGCCGCACCCCGGTGGTCACCGCGTTCCGGTCCACGATCGGGCTGCCGGGGACGCTGGCGACCCGGCTGCAGCCCAACCACCCGACCGACGACCCGAGCGGCGTGACGGCGTCCATCGTGGACGGCCTGCTGCTGGGCTGCGGGGACGCCGTCGTCGGGATCAACCCGGCCGGTGACTCGCCGCAGCGCACCACCGAGCTGCTGCACCTGCTCGACGAGATCCGCACCCGCTACGACATCCCGACCCAGTCCTGCGTGCTCACGCACGTCACCACGTCGATCGAGATCATGGAACGCGGCGCCCCCGTGGACCTCGTGTTCCAGTCGATCGCGGGGACCCAGGCGGCGAACGAGGGGTTCGGCGTCACCCTCGAGCTCCTGCGCGAGGCGCACGAGGCCGCGCTGGCGATGGGGCGGGGCACGGTCGGCACGAACTGCATGTACTTCGAGACCGGGCAGGGCAGCGCGCTGTCCGCCGACGCCCACCACGGGGTCGACCAGCAGACCCTGGAGGCCAGGGCCTACGCCGTCGCCCGTGCCTTCGATCCGCTGCTGGTCAACACCGTCGTCGGGTTCATCGGGCCCGAGTACCTGCGCGACGGCAAGCAGATCACCCGGGCCGGGCTGGAGGACCACGTCTGCGGGAAGCTGCTGGGTGTCCCGATGGGCGTCGACGTCTGCTACACCAACCACGCCGAGGCCGACGCCGACGACACCGACGCGCTTCTCACGCTGCTCGGGGCGGCGGGATGCTCGTTCGTGATCTGCGTGCCCGGCGGGGACGACGTGATGCTGCACTACCAGTCGCTGTCCTTCCACGACGCGCTCTACGCCCGCCAGGTGCTGGGGCTGCGCCCGGCGCCCGAGTTCGCGTCCTGGCTCTCGGCGATGGACCTGCTCGACGACGACGGCCGCGTCCGGGAGCTCCCCGCCTCCGCGGTGAAGGCCCTGACGGCGGGTGTGCGATGAACGACCCGCTCGAGGTCCTGCGTGCCTCCACCCGGGCCCGGGTCGCCCTCGGCCGGGCCGGGGACGCGCTACCGACCGCCCGGCTGCTGGAGCTGCGGGCCGCGCACGCCGCCGCCCGGGACGCCGTCCACTCCCCGCTCGACGTCGACGCGCTGGCCGGGGAGATCGCCGGGCTCGGCGTGCCGACCCTGCGTGCGGCGGGCGCGCCCCGCGACCGGGACGAGTACCTGACGCGGCCGGACCTCGGCCGCCGGCTCGCGTCCGGTGTGGAGCTCCCGCGGGGCGAGTACGACGTCGTCCTCGTCGTCGCCGACGGGCTGTCACCCCCGGCGGTGCAGGAGCACGCCGCCGGGCTGCTCGCCGAGATCCTGGACCGGCTGGCGGGCTGGCGGGTGGCCCCGGTCGTCATCGCCACCCAGGCGCGGGTGGCCCTCGGCGACGAGGTCGCCACCGCGGTCGGCGCCCGGAGCGTGGTGGTGCTGATCGGTGAGCGCCCGGGGATGAGCTCGGTCGACTCGCTCGGCGTCTACTTCACCTACGACGCCCGGCGCGGCCGACGGGACTCGGAACGCAACTGCATCTCCAACGTCCGGCCGCCGCACGGGACCGGGTACGCGGCAGCCGCGACGACGCTCGCGCTGCTGATGAGTGAGGCGCGGCGGCTGAAGCTGTCGGGGGTCGGGTTGAAGGCGGGCCCGGCGCTGCCGGCCGGCTGACCCGCCGTCAGACCAGGAGGGAGACCATGTCCGACTACGGACGGCCGCTGCAGTTCGGGATCTTCCCCTCGCCGGACGCCGGCGACGCGGACGAGGTCCTGGAGCCTGTCCTGCTGGCCGACGAGCTGGGCCTCGACCTGGCCGGGATCCAGGACCACCCCTACCAGGCCCGGCACCTCGACGCGTGGACCCTGCTCGCGGTCGCGGCCGCCCGGACGCGGCGGGTGCGGCTGTTCCTCGACGTGGCCGATCTGCCGCTGCGCCCGCCGGCGATGCTGGCGAAGGCGGCGGCGAGCCTGGACGTGCTCACCGGTGGCCGGGTCGAGGTGGGCCTCGGCGCGGGCGCGTTCTGGGACGGGATCGCCGCGATGGGCGGCGCGCGCCGGACCCCCGGTGAGGCGGTGGCCGCCGTCGAGGAGGCCGTCGCGGTGTGCCGGGCGATGTGGTCCGGCGAGCGGTCCGTGCGGGTCGAGGGCCGCCACTACGGGTTGGCAGGCGTGCACCCGGGCCCGGCGCCCGCACATCCGATCGGGATCTGGCTCGGCGCGATCGGGCCACGGATGCTGGCGCTGACCGGGCGCTCCGCCGACGGGTGGGTGCCCTCCACGCCCTTCGTCCCGCCCGAGAAGCTCGCGGACGCCCACGCCCGGATCGACGAGGCGGCCACCGCGGCCGGGCGCGACCCGGCGCAGGTGCAGCGGGTCTACAACGTGTTCGGGTCGATCGACGACCGCTCCGGCGGCTTCCTGCACGGCCCGCCCGCGCAGTGGGTCGACGAGCTCACCGGGCTGGTGGTCGAGCGCGGCATGGACTCGTTCGTGTTCGGCCCGGACGGCGGCGACCCGGTGACGCAGATCCGCCGGTTCGCCGAGGAGGTCGCGCCGGGAGTCCGGGACGCGGTCGCCGAGCACCGCGGGACCGACTGACGGGGCCGCACCCGCGTGGCTCGACGAGGGGCGAGCACCGTTTACGTCCCCGGCGCCCGGGGTATCCGGGCCGATCCGGAGGAGGTGGGCGATGGGCCTGCTTCGTGGAATCAACGGGCTGGTGTCCGGCCTGCTCGGCGCCGTGACGGGCGTGCTCTCGGCGGTGCTGCGCGGGGTGCTCGCGCTCGTGCTGGCGCTGCTCGGGACGGTGCTGCTCCTGGTCGGCGCCGTTCTCTGCGTGACGATCCTGCTGCTGCCGCTGGGGATCCCGGTCGTGGTCCTCGCGCTGTCGCTCTACGCGAACGCGGCGAAGCTCCTGGTCCCCGGCAGCACGCGGGCCGAGGAACTGGCCCGCCGGGGCGAGGACGCGCTGCGGGGCCGCGGTCGACGGCTCCGCCGGCGCCTGCACCTGGCGGGGTGAGCGATGATCCGCGCGCTGCGGGCGGTCGCCGCGGTGCTGCTGTTCGTGCTGGGCACCGTGCTCCTCGTCGTGGCGCTCGTGCTGTGCCTGACGGCGGTGCTGCTGCCGCTCGGGCTCGTGATCGGCTTCGCCGCGCTGTGGCTGTGGGCACTCGGGTTCCGGCTGCTGCTGCCACGGAAGGCCGACGTGCAGCGCCGGCTGCGCACGCGCCTGCACGTGCGCGAGATCCGCGGCGCGCTCAGCTCGGCCGCCCGGCCGTCGAAGCGCACCCGCAGGCGGACGCGGAAGCGGGTCCGCGCGGTGCGCCGGCGGCTGGGTGCGTGACGCCGGGTACCGGCACACTCGCCGCATGAAGTACGTGTTGCTGATCTGCGACGACGAGACGGACCCGCCCACCAACGACGAGCTGCGCGACGACCCGGTGCACCAGGCGTGGTGGGAGGACGTGCAACGGCGCGGCGGCCTGATCGTCGGGGAGCGGCTGCGCCCGGTGGTGGACGCGACCACGGTGCGGGTGCGGGAGGGTGAGACGCTCGTGAGCGACGGGCCGTTCGCCGAGACCAAGGACGTCGTGGGCGGCATCGTGATGATCGAATGCCCGAACCTGGACGACGCCATCGCCGTCGCCGAGGGCCACCCCTACGCGCGCCGCGGCGGCATCGAGATCCGCCCGGTCTGGGAATGACGGCGTCCGGCGCGCAGGTCCGGGCCGCGGTCGAGGCCGCCTACCGCGACGAGTGGGGCCAGGTGGTCGCGACCCTCATCGGGGCGACCGGGGACTGGGATCTCGCCGAGGACTGCGCGCAGGAGGCGTTCGCCCGCGCGCTCACGACCTGGCAGCGCGACGGTGTCCCGCAGCGTCCCGGCGCCTGGCTGACCGCGACGGCCCGCAACCGGGCGACCGACCGGCTGCGCCGTGACGCCGCCGGGGCGGCCAAGCTGCGCCAGCTCGCCGTCCTGGAGCGGGACCCGGGCGAGCCGCCGGTGTCCGAGGTGCCCGACGACCGCCTGCGGCTGATCTTCACGTGCTGCCATCCCGCGCTGCCGTTCCCGGCCCGGGTCGCGCTCACCCTCCGGACGCTGGCCGGCCTGAGCACCGCCGAGATCGCGCGGGCGTTCCTGACCGCCGAACCGGCGACGGCCCAGCGCATCGTCCGGGCGAAACGCAAGATCGCCGAGGCCGGCATCCCGTACCGGGTGCCGCCCGCCGAGCTCCTCCCGCAGCGGCTCCCGGCCGTCCTCGCGGTCCTCTACCTGATCTTCAACCAGGGCTACGACGAGCTCCTCGACGGCGCCGCCGAGACCCGCGACCTGGCCGCCGAGGGTATCCGGCTGGCCCGTGTCCTGACCGGCCTGATGCCCGGCGAACCCGAGGCCGGCGGGCTGCTCGCGCTGATGCTGCTGCACGAGGCCCGGCGCGCGACCCGCACCCGGGACGGCGTCCTCGTCCCGCTCGAGGACCAGGACCGGTCCCGCTGGGACCGTGCGCTGATCGACGAGGGCACGGCGGTGCTCGACCGGGCCCTCGCGGCGCGCCGGGCCGGGCCGTACCAGCTGCAGGCCGCGATCGCGGCCCACCACGCGGGCGCCCCGGACACCGCCCGGACCGACTGGCCCCGGATCGCGGAGCTGTACGGCGAGCTGGCCCGGCTCGCACCGTCCCCGGTGGTGGAGCTCAACCGGGCGGTGGCGGTCGCGATGGCCGGCGACGTCCCGGCCGGGCTGCAGCTGGTCGGCGAGCTCACCGCGTCCGGGCGGCTCGCCGGCTACCACCTGCTGCCCGCGACCCGGGCCGACCTGCTGCGCCGCGCCGGCCGGACCGGCGAGGCGGCGGCCGCGTACGAGGAGGCCCTGGCACTGGCCCCGACGGAGGCCGAGCGCCGCTACCTCGCGCGCCGCCTGCAGGGGCTGTGAACCCGCCGGAAATCGTTCCGGCCGGGTGTCGATTCCGGGCGGCGCCCTTCGTCGGTGGGGCGACGGACCACCGACCCGAAGGGACGCACTCATGAGCATCGACGCGACCACCCCCGTTCCCGAGGTCGTCGACCGGGCCACCTGGCAGGCCGCGATCGACGAGCTGCGGACGCGGGAGAAGGCGCACACCCGGGAGGGCGACGCCATCGCGGCGGCCCGGCGGCGGCTGCCCATGGTGGAGCTCGACCCGACGATCACGCTCACCGGCCCGGACGGGCCGGTCACGCTGCTGGACGCGTTCGAGGGGCGCCGCCAGCTCGTCGCCTACTACTTCATGTGGTCCCCGGGACGGCCGGCGGCGGACCAGTGCGAGGGCTGCACGCACTACACGACCCAGGTCGCCGAGCTGTCCTACCTGCACTCCCGCGACGTCACCTACGCGGTGTTCTGCCAGGGTCCCTACGACGAGAGCAGCCGGTACCGCGACTTCATGGGCTGGGAGGTGCCCTGGTACTCCGTGCAGGGGTCGGTCGAGTCCCTGCTGGTCGGCCGCGACATCGGCCTCATGTACCTGGTCTGCTACCTCCGCGACGGCGACCGGGTGTTCGAGACCTACTGGACGACCCGCCGCGGTGTCGAGGCCATGGACTACAGCTACGCGCTGATGGACCTCACCGTGTACGGGCGTCAGGAGCCCTGGGAGGACTCGCCGGCGGGCTGGCCGGGGCCGTTCCAGGTCGACGGTTCGCTGCAGTGGACCAACAACTTCCGGACCGGCGGACGCCCGACGGCGCAGTGGTCACGGCTCGCAGCCGGGCGCTCCGACGACCTCGGCACACGCGTTCCCGACGACGGCCGGGCCGCGGCGCCGGGCGGGTGCTGCCACGGGTGACGCGGTGCGTGGGCGGGGCGCGCGACCCCGCCCACGCGCGCGACCGAACGCCCGGGCGGTGTGCCCGGCGTGCCCGCGCCGGGCCGGCTCAGCCCGGGACCGAGCCGAGCACGCGGAGGACGAGGAAGAACGGCAGCGCCAGCAGCGCGAGCTTCCAGAACGCCCAACGGGCACGTCGGCGCACGATCAGCCAGGTCACGAGCGCGGCGAGCAGCGTGGCCACCAGCAGCGACCCCGTGACCCGACCGGCCGCCTCCGCCGACGGAGGGGCCCCGGCCACCGCGAAGGTCAGGATCAGGCTGACCGCGGCCCAGCAGGCCGCCGCCAGCACGCTCCGGCCGAACCCGTTGCCGCCACCAGCGGCCGGGACGGCGCGGCCGGACATGTCTTCGGTCTTCCCCCCGGAAGTGCTCATGCCGATGATCATGGCAAGCCGCGTGCCGCGACGCACCCACGGGGGCGCGGGTTCCACCGGCCGGTCCGTGCGGGTGCCGCCACCGGTCCTGGGGCAGAGTGTGCCGGGCGGGCGACGAGCGGGGACACGGCATGGGCGAGGCAACCGGCGTGACGGTCGGATGGCCCCTCGCGGGCGCGCTCGTGGCCCTGGTGCTCCTGGCCGTGGCCGCCGGCCGGGGTGCGGGGCTGGGCACCGCCCGCCCGGTCGTCGTCGCATCGGTGCGCGCGGTGGTGCAGCTCGCCGCGGTCGCCGCCGTCATCGTGGCATTGATCCGCACGTGGTCCGGCACGGCGGCGTTCGTCGCGCTGATGGTGGGCGTCGCGACGTGGACCGCGGCGCGGCGCATGACCCGGGACCGGACCGGGCTGCTGGCCGGTGTCGCGATCGTCGCCGGCGTCGGCCCGGTGCTGACCGTGGTCCTGGCACTCGGCGCGGTGCCGCTGACCGGGATCGCGGTCGTCCCGGTCGCCGGGATCGTGATCGGCGGGGCGATGACGGGGTCCTCGCTGGCCGGTCGCCGGGCCCTCGACGAGCTCGCCGGACGCCGCGGCGAGTACGAGGCCGCGCTGGCACTCGGGTTGCTCCCCCGGGACGCGGCGCTGCTGCTGATCCGCCGCTCCGGCGCGGACGCGCTGGTCCCGGCGCTCGACCAGACCCGCACGGTCGGACTCGTCACCCTGCCCGGCGCCTTCGTCGGCGTCCTGATCGGCAGCGGTGACCCGGTCCAGGCCGCCGCCGCGCAGGTCCTCGTCCTGGTCGCGCTGCTGGCCGCGGAGTCCGTCGCGGTCGCCGTGGTGATCGAGCTGGTGGCCCGCGGGCGGCTCCGGCGACCGCCCGGCCGCGGCGCTGGTCCCGGTGGTCCGGCACGGTCGCGGTGACCACGTGACCGGGCCGGCACCCGGTACGGCGCCGGACGACGAGAAAGGCCCCCGGATCCGGCGTTTCCGCTGGTCGGGGGCCTCCCTCATCCCTGGTGGCTGGTCCAGGATTCGAACCTGGGAAGGCTAAGCCGACGGATTTACAGTCCGCTCCCTTTGGCCGCTCGGGCAACCAGCCGGGGTGCACATCGCTCTCGCTGAGTGCGTGAACGAGGATACGACACGACCCGACGGGCCCCGACGAGGGGGCCCACCCCCGAGGAGGAGCGAGATGGCCGACCCGTCGTTCGACGTCGTGAGCAAGGTGGACCGCCAGGAGGTCGACAACGCGCTGAACCAGGCCGCGAAGGAGCTCTCGCAACGGTTCGACTTCCGCGGCACGAACACCACGGTCTCGTGGGCCGGCGAGGAGGCGGTGACCTTCGAGTCGGACACCGAGGAGCGGCTGCGCGCCGGGATCGACGTCTTCAAGGAGAAGCTGGTCAAGCGCGGGATCTCGCTGAAGGCGTTCGAGGCCGACGAACCCGCGATCTCCGGCAAGGTCTACAAGGCCAACGGCAAGATCCTGCAGGGCATCGCGCAGGACAAGGCCAAGGAGATCAGCAAGGCGATCCGGGACGAGAAGCTCAAGGGCGTCCAGGCCCAGATCCAGGGCGATCAGCTGCGCGTCTCCGGGAAGAAGAAGGACGACCTGCAGGCCGTCATCGCGCTGCTGAAGGGGAAGGACTTCGGGATCGCGCTACAGTTCACGAACTACCGATGACCACCGGCCCTGACCTGCACGACCTGCAGGTCGGGGGCCGATGGCACGAGGGCGACGTCACGCAGGAGCGCCGAGCGGCGGGTGCTCGAGGACCCGTGGCCGGTACTCGACCATCTGGATGCGGCCGTCGAAGGTGCGGTGATCGATCATCTCGAGGGCGACGTCCGGGTAGCCGTCGTAGATGCGTTCGGCGCCGGTGGCGCCGGTGATCACCGGGAACATCCCGACCCGGAAGCGGTCGACGAGTCCGGCCTCGAGCAGGGACCGGCACAGGCTGAGGCTGCCGATCGTGCTGAGGATCCCCGGGCCGTTCTCCTTCATGCCGCGGACCGCCTCGACGGCGTCGTCGCTGACGAGGGTGGAGTTGGCCCAGGTCAGCGGCCCCTCGAGCGAGGAGGAGAACACCACCTTGGACGCTCGCGTGAGCTGGTCGACGGACGCCTCCTCCTCGGCCCGGAACTCGTCCTGGCCACTGGGGACCTCGCCGGCGGCGAAACCCGACATCAGGCGGTAGGTGTTCGCTCCCATGAGGTAGGTGACCTCGGGCTGTTCGCCGAGCCAGGCCAGGTACTCCGGGCCCTCGAGGCCCCAGAACCCGGGCCAGCCCTCCCCCGACGCGTAGCCGTCCAGGGAGGTGATGAAGTCGACGAGAAGCTCGGCCATGGCGGTGTCCTTTCCTGGGTGTCACGAACTCGGACCGGCCGCGGGCCCCGAACTCATCGGGTCGCGCGGTCGCGTCCGCTCCCGAACGGCGTTCCGTCACCGACGGCCGGTCCGGGTCGCCAGCCACGCCCCGGCGAGGATCAGGACGGTCCCGCCGACCGTGCGCGGCCCGACCGGCTCGGCCAGCAGCAGGGCTCCGCACACGACGGCGACGACCGGCGCGACGTAGGTGATCAGCGCGGCGCGGTCGGGGCCGGCCAGCCCGATCAGGGCGAAGAACGAGACCAGACCGGCCGCCGTCGCTCCGAGGCCCAGCGCGGCCACCGCGCCCACCCCCACCGCCGACGGCGACGGGACCGGCTCCGCGACGACCGCCAGCACCGACAGCACCGGCGCCGCGACCGCCAGCACCCCGGCGACCACGACGACGGCGGGGACGTCGGAGAACCACCGCTCGACGAGGACGGCGCCGACGCCGTAGCAGGCGGCTGCCGTCACGATCAGCGGGACGCCCGGACCGGCCCCCGCCACACCGAGCAGGACCACCACACCGGTGAACCCGATCGCGAGCCCGACGACCGTGACCGGACCGGGGCGGGTCCGGCTGCCCAGCAGCAGCCCCACGAGCAGGACGAACATCGGCTCGGTCGCGATCAGCACGCCCGCCAGGCCGGACGCGACCGTCAGCTCCCCGAGCGGGATCAGGCTGAACGGCACCACGATCTCGATCACCGCGAGCGCGGCGAGCCGTCCACCGCGCCCGCGCAGCAGTGCCCGCCGCCGGACCGCGACCGGGGCCAGGACCGCCGCCGCGAGCACCACCCGGCCGGCCGCCGTCCACAACGGACCGACGCCGTCCCGGAGGGCGAGCCCGATGAACAGGTACGGCACCCCCCACAGCACGGACACCGCGGCGAACAGCGCCCATGCGCGGCCGGTCATGCGCTCCATGCCGCCACGGTAGGAACACGGGCCCGCCGCCGGAACGTCGTTCCTGATCCACCCGGACCGGCGGCGTTCAGAGACCCGAGGCCAGGACGAGGATCACCGACCCGTGCGTGACGGTCGCGGCGAGCACCCCGTGCCTCTGCCGGACCCACGCGCACGCCAGGCCCTCGGCGAGGGTGAAGGCGAGCACCGGCCAGCCGAGACCGGTCACGGTCGAGGCGAGGAAGACGTGCCCGGCGGCGAAGAGCAGGCCGGACAGCAGCACGGTCCGCACCGGTCCGTGGCCGAGCGGACCGGACAGGTATCCCTGCAGCAGCCCGCGGAACAGCACCTCCTCCATCAGGTTCCCGCCGAACGCGAGCACCGCCAGGGCCGGGAGCAGCACCGTCGCCACCTCGCCGCCGCGCAGCTGCACCGGCACCGTCCACAGCAGCGCGACCACCGGGACCAGGACCACCGCGGCGGCGCCGAGCGCGCTCACCAGCGCCCGCGGGCCGAGCCCGCCCCACACGACCAGCCCGCGCAGGTCCCGCGGCCCGTACGCGACCGCGAGCGCAAGGAGCACACCGGACGCCCCGAGTCCGGTGAGGACGATCGGGTCCGGGGCGAACCGCAACCACGGTGCCCCACCCGGTGTGGTGCCGAGCGTCCACAGGCCGAGCGGCGTCATCGCGTCGCGCAGCAGGACGAAGCCGAGCAGCAGGACGACGATCCGCAACAGCGGCGACGACCGCCCGAGCACCACGAAGGTCACGCCCAGCACGACCGCGCCCGGGGCGAGCCGCAACGGGTAGTCGATGAGGAACACGCTGGTCACGGGCCCAGCCTTCGTGGTCGGATGGCCCGCGACAACTCGCATACGCGCCATCGACACGGAGGCCGCAGCGTGCGCAGAACCCCACGTCAGGCCCGGTCCCGCGAGACCGTGGAGATCATCCTGACGGCGGCTGCTCAGGTTTTCGAGCGGGCCGGCCTCGGCGCGACGACCAACCGGGTCGCCGAGCGGGCCGGGATCTCGATCGGGTCGCTGTACCAGTACTTCCCGCACAAGCAGGCGCTGCTCGACGCGCTCGTCACCCGGCACGTCGCCGCGGCACGGTCCACCCTGGACGCCGAGTTCGCCGCGCTGCGCGCCGACCCGCCGGACCCGGCCACGGCGGTGCTGCGGATCGCCGACACCGCCGTCGCGCTGCACGCCGACCACCCCCGGCTGCACGCGTTGTTCGCCGCCTTCGCGACCCGCACCCCCGACGGCGTCGCGGCCGTCGACGCGCTGCGCGAGGACTGCGTCCGGGAGGTCGCGTTCCACCTGTCCCGTCGCCCCGGCGGCGCGGACCCCGCCGAGCTGGCGCGGACGGTCGTACACGCCGTCGACGGGCTGCTGCACCACTCCCCGGCCGCCCCGGCGACCCAGCGCGCCCGGGTACGGGAGCTGGTCCGCCTGATCTAGAGCCCGGGTTGCCGGTGCGCCCAGGGACGCGCCCGCTCCAGCTGCGCGGCCAGCGCCAGCAGCTGCGGCTCCGCCCCGGGCCGCCCGACGAACTGGACGCCGACCGGCAGCCCGTCCGGGGTCCGGTACAGCGGCACCGACGACGCCGGGCGGCCGGTCAGGTTCGCCAGCTGGGTGAACGGGACCGGCGCGAAGTTCGCGTCGACCATGCCCTCGATCAGGTTGAGCCGCCCCAGCAACGCGCCCGCCCGCGCCGACAGCAGGCCCTTCGCGGCCAGCTTCATCGGGCCGGCCAGGTCGAGTTCCCCGATCGGCCACGGCGGCCGGGCCAGGGTCGGGGTGAGCAGCAGGTCGTAACGCTCGTGGAACTCCGCCAGCGCGCGGGTGTGGACCTGCCAGCGGCCCAGCGCACCGAGGTAGGCCGACGCCGGTGTCGCCCGGCCGATCGCGGCCATGACCCGGGTCTCGGTCTCGAACTCCTCCTCACCGCAGCCGGTGAGCGCCATCGCGCCCTCCACCTGGGCGGCGACCATCGCGAACCAGGTGGTGAGGAAGTCGGTGGCGAGCGCGCGACCGTCGACGGCCGGTGCCGACTCCTCCACCACGTGCCCGAGCGAGGTCAGCAGCTCCGCCGCGTCGGTGGCCGCGGCGACGGCCTGCGGGTCGACCGCGCCGCCCAGCGGGGACGCCGCGGTGAGCCCGATCCGCAGCGGTGCCGGGTCGTCGCGCACCGCGTCGGCGTACGGGCGGTCCGGACGCTGGACGTGGTACGGGCTCTCGGGCGCCGGACCGGCCATCACGTCCAGCAGCGCGGCCGAGTCGCGCACCGTCCGGGACAGCACGCCCTGGACGGCGGCGCCGTGGAAACCCTCGGCGACCTCCGGTCCGGACGGGACGACGCCGCGGCCCGGTTTGAGCCCGAACAGGCCGCAGGCGGCGGCCGGGATGCGGATCGACCCGCCGCCGTCGCTCGCGCCGGCCGCCGGGACGACGCCGGCCGCGACCGCCGCGGCCGAGCCACCGGAGCTGCCGCCCGGGGTGCGGGACGGGTCCCACGGGTTGCGGGTCGGGCCGCCGGCGACCGGCTCGGTCACCGCGCGGGCACCGAACTCGGGGGTCGCCGTCCGGCCGAAGACCACCAGCCCGGCGTCCAGCCAGCGGCGGACCACCGTGGACGTCTCCGCGCGCGGGTGCCCGGCCAGCGGCCGCGACCCGCACCCCGTCGGGACCCCGGCAATGTGCTGGGACAGGTCCTTGACCAGGAACGGGACCCCGGCGAACGGCCCGCTGAGCGGGCCGCGGGCCCGGGCACGGGCGAGATCGGTCATCCGGTACCGGATCGCGTTGATCGCCGGCTCGACGGCGTCCGCGCGGGCCATCGCCGCCTCCAGGAGGTCCGCTGCGCTCACCTCACCGGCTGCCACCAGCCCGGCCAGGCCGACGGCGTCGTGCCTGCGGTAGTCCTCCCACCCGATCCCCATGGGGTGATCGAAGCAGACCGGTCAGGGGTTGGACACCGGTGCGGGCGGCGCGGGGGCCGGCACCGGGTCCGGCGCACCGTTCACCCCGGCGACGACGCCGAGGGCGAGGATCAGCGCGGTCGCCGCACCGAGCACGGCCGGCAGCATGGGGCGCACCGTCGGCGGCAGGTCGGGCAGCCGGAACCCGCTGCTGCTCGCCGGGGCCGCGGCCAGGCCGTGCACGGGTGCCGGGCGGAACGGCTCGGGCAGGCGGGCGACCGTGACCGCCGTCGGGTACCCGCGGCCAGCGTCGGCGTCCCGGGGCCGCGGGACGACCGGCAGGGCCTGGGTCGGCGCGTCCCCGGACAGGTCGTCCCCGGCCGGCGCGGGGTGCGGGACGGCCGTCACCGGGGACCCGGCGCCGGGCGAGGTGGTCTGCTGCTCCGGCACGCTCAACCGGCCGGTGCCCTCGTACGACAGCTCGTCCCCTCGCGCGTCGGGGTCCGGCGGCCCGCTCCGGGCGGGCACGGACGGTCCGGTGTCGGACAGCGCGTGTCGCGGCTTGCGACCTGGCGTCTGGCTCATGGGTCCTCTTCCACAGGGGGGAGCTCCGCTACCCCGTAGATCGCGTGCGGGACCCGCGGGCGTTACGAATCCGCGACCTCGCGCGGGCGGCGGTCAGAAGTAGACGGCCAGCGGCCCCCGCGGTCCGTCCACCACCGACACGTCGGTCCGGAAGACCCGGGACAGCACCTCCCCGGTCATGATCTCCGAGGGCCGACCGACGACCGAGATCGTGCCGTCCTCGATCGCGCAGATGGTGTCGGCGTAGTGCCCGGCGAAGTTGATGTCGTGCAGCACGACGACGACGGTGCGCCCCAGCTCGTCCGCAGCCCGGCGCAGCCGGCGCATCATCTGGACCGAGTGCTGCATGTCGAGGTTGTTCAGCGGCTCGTCGAGCAGCAGGTACTCGGTGTCCTGGGCCAGCACCATCGCGACGTAGGCGCGCTGGCGCTGGCCGCCGGAGAGCTGGTCGAGGTAGCGGTCCTGCAGGTCCACCAGGTCGAGGAACTCGATCGCGGCGTCGATGTGCTGCTCGTCGTCCACGGTGAGCCGGCCCTGCGAGTACGGGAACCGGCCGAACCCGACCAGCTGGCGGACGGTGAGCCGGGTGACGAAATGGTTCTCCTGCCGCAGGATCGACAGGATCTGGGCGATCGTGCAGGAGGCGGTCCGCCGCACGTCGTGCCCGCCCACCTCGATGGTGCCGCGGTCCGGCTGCAGCAGCCGGCCGATCATCGTCAGCACGGTCGACTTCCCCGCGCCGTTCGGGCCGACGAGCGCGGTCACCCCACCGGCCGGGATCGTGAGGTCGACCGGCCCGATCGAGACCTCCGTCCCGTAGGTCTTGGTGACGTCGGACAGCGTGATCACAGGCGGCCCTTCCGGAGCAGGAACACGAGGAAGACCGACCCGCCGACCAGCTCGATGATGATCGTCACGGCGCCCTGCGCGGCGAAGACGTGCCGGAGCACGACGTAGGCGCCCGCGAGCACCGTCACCGCGGCGAGGAAGGCCGTCGGGAGCAGCAAACGGTGGTCGTAGGTGTCGGCGAGCTGGTAGGCGAGCGTGGCGACGAGGAAACCGAAGAACGTCATCGGGCCGACCAGCGCGGTCGTCATAGCCATCAGCACGGCGACCAGGAGCAGGATGCGGCGCTGCTCGCGGCGGTGGTCGAGCCCGAGCGCGTGGGCGGTGTCGCCGCCCAGGGCCACGACGTCGAGCCGCTTCGCCCGCCACCACAGCAAGCCGGCGGCGAGCAGCACGATCGGGATCGCGTAGCCCAGGTACTCGGTGTGCGCCTTCGAGACGTTGCCGAACAGGCGTGCGGACAGGACGTCGAACTCGCTCGGCGTGATCAGCCGCTGCAGGAACGCCGACAACGAGCCGAGGCCACCGCCGATGACCACGCCGACGAGCAGCATGACGTGCAGGTTCGCGAACCGGCCCGACAGCAGCCAGCCGTAGAGCAGCATGGCGAACCCGACCATCAGCCCGGCCTGCAGCAGGAACTGGACCGGGCCGGCCAGCAGCGCGAGACCGGCCACACCGAACAGGAAGATCGCCGCGGTCTGCACGGCGACGTACAGCGCCTCGAATCCCATGATCGAGGGGGTGACGATCCGGTTGTTCGTCGCCGTCTGGAAGCAGACGGTGGCGAACGACTGGCACAGCGCGACGACGACGATCACGACGACGTCGCCGGCCCGCATCTCGACGATCCGCCAGAAGCCGGCCGAGCCGACCGGCAACCGGTTGCCGTAGGTCAGCAGGAGGACCAGGAAGGTGACCGACAGGGCGGCGAGGACGGTCGTGATCGTCCAGTAGCGCACGGCGTGCCGCCGGTCGCGCAGCGGCCCGGTCCGCCGGGCGGGAGGCGCGGTCACCGGCTCAGCCACGGCGGCGCTGCCGCAGCAGCAGGAACACGAACACCACGGCCCCGACCAGGCCCAGGACCAGCGACACCGGCACCTCGAACGGCATCACGACCGTGCGCCCGACCAGGTCGCACACCGTCACGACGGCGACGCCGAGCAGGCACACCCACGGCAGGTTGCTGCGCAGGTCGTCACCCCGCCAGAGCGAGACGACGTTGGGGACGACCAGGCCGAGGAACGGCAGCGCGCCGATGACCACCGTCGTCACCCCGGTCACCACGGCGACCATCGCGGTCCCCGTGAGCAGCACGGCCCGATGGTTCACACCCATGTTGGTGGCGATCTCCCTGCCCAGCCCGGCCACGGTCAGCCGGTCGGCGACCAGGAACGCGGCGAGCGTCACCAGCGCGACGATCCACAGGAGCTCGTACTGGCCGCGCAGCACCGAGGTGAAGCTGCCGGCGAACCAGATCCCGAGGTTCTGCAGCATGTCGGTGCTGAGCGCGACGAACGTGGACACCGACCCCACGACGGCGCCCAGCATGATCCCGACGATCGGGACGATCAGCGACGACCGCAGCGACACCCGCTGCAGGACCGCGAAGAACACCAGCGTGCCGGCGAACGCGGCGGCGACGGCCCCGGCCATCCGCGCGGTCACCGGCGCGCCCGGGAAGGCGATCATCGTGGCCAGCAGGCCGAGCCCGGCCCACTCGGTGGTGCCGGTGGTGGTCGGTTCGACGAAGCGGTTCTGCGTCAGGAGCTGCATGACCAGCCCGGACATCGCCATCGCGGCACCGGCGAGCACGAGCGCGACCGTGCGCGGGACGCGGGTGATGCCGAACATGGCGGTGCCGTCGTCACCGCCGAACACGTCGTAGGCACCGACGGTCAGCGACAGCGCCAGCAGCGCGGTGGTTCCGAGGGCCGCGGCCACGAACGGCAGCGTCCGCGGTCGCCGGTGCCGGCGGGCGGCCGGCGGGGAGTCGGTGGTGGGCATGTGCGGCGACCTCCGGCGCGCACGACGGGCTCGCCCGGCCTCCGCGGGCCGGGCGAGCCGGGTGGTGTCAGGACGCCGGTCGGCCGGCCGGCGCCTTCGCGAACGCGTCAGCGGCGGCCTCGAACAGCTCGGTGTAGGCCTGGATGTCCTCGGTGAGGTAGAAGTTCGACGGCAGGTACACGATCTGGCCGTTGCGGACGGCGGGCACGTTCTGCAACGCCGGCGAGTTCTCGATCAGGTCCTTCGCCGGGACGTAGTCGCCGCCCCGGGAGGCCAACGGGGCGTCGCGGTCCATCACGAACAGCCAGTCCGGCTGCGCCGCGGCGATCGCCTCGACGCTGATGTCGTCGCCGTGCGACGCGTCGTCGGCGGGGGCCGCCAACGCCGGGGTGAGGCCCAGGACGTCGAACACCGGACCGATCGACCGGCCGGTGCCCGGTGCGACGTAGGAGATGGTGCGGCCCGAGGTCAGCAGGCCCATGACCGTCTGCGAGGGGTCGTAGGCCTCCCGCGCCCGGGTCACCGAGGCGTGGAGGGTGTCGGCGAGTGCCTGCGCGTCCGCCTCCCGCCCGAACGTCGCGCCCAGCCCGCGGACGTGCCGCACGAGCTCCTCGTCGAGCGGCTTCGCCTCGTCCGGGTCGAACGTGACGACCGCGGCGTCCGGGACGAGCCCGCGGATCTCGGCGGCCTTGTCGGCGAAGCGCTGCCCGTTGACGAGCACGTCCGGGTTGGCCGCCACCAGCGCCTCGAAGTCCGGCTCGCGGTGCGTCCCGAGGTCCGCGACCGCGGGATCGTTGCGGTACCTGCTCTCCTGCGTCAGGAGCGGGACCGGTGCGGCGACCAGCGGTATCCCCCACTGCTCGAGCGTGCGGAACGCCCGGTTGTCGGTCGCGGCGACCCGCTGGGCCGGGGACGGCACCCGCACGGTGCCGGTGTTGTCGGTGACCTCGACGGTCCCGGCCGCGGCCGGGGCGTCGGCTGCCGGGCCTGCTCCACAGGCGGCCAGCGTCACGACGGCGCCGAGTCCCACGACGATCATGCCCACGCGACGGCGGGTACTGCTGCTCACGGATGCTCCTCGCTGACGGGACGCCTACCCGTCGACATTTACTTAGCTAAGCGCATCCTAAGTAAAAGCCAGGCAAAAGCAACCCCCTGGTGCAGGGAGCGCAGGGGTACCCGCCGCGTCAGCGGACCATGGCCTGCAGCCGCGCGATCCGGTCCTCGATCGGCGGGTGGGTGGAGAACCACCGGGCCGCCTTCTCCCCGGGCCGGAACGGGTTGGCGATCATCAGGTGTGACTGCGAGGTGAGCTGCGGGTCCGGCGGGAGCGGCGCCGCCGCCGTGCCGTACTTGAGCTTGTGCAGGGCCGAGGCCAGCGCCAGGGGATCCCCGGTCAGCGCGGCACCGGAGGCGTCTGCCTGGTACTCCCGGGACCGGCTGACCGCCATCTGCACGACACCGGCCGCGACCGGTCCGAGCAGCGCGATCAGGATCATCGCGATCGGGTTGGGGCGGTCCTCGTCGCCGCCGCCGAACATGCCGGCGAACATGGCGAAGTTGGCGATGAAGCTCACCGCGGACGCCATCGCGCCGGCCACCGAGGAGATCAGGATGTCCCGGTTGTGGACGTGGCAGAGCTCGTGCCCGAGCACGGCGCGCAGCTCGCGCTCGTCGAGCAGCTGCAGCAGCCCGGTCGTCACGCACACGGCGGCGTGGCGGGGGTTGCGGCCGGTGGCGAACGCGTTCGGGGCGTCGGTCGGGCTGATGTAGAGCGCCGGCATCGGCTGGCGGGCCCGTTGGCTCAGCTCGCGGACGACCCGGAACAGCTGCGGGTACTCGGCCTCGGTGATCGGCTGGGCATGCATCGAGCGGAGCGCCAGCTTCGCCGAGTTGAAGTAGGCCCAGCCGTTCATCCCGAGCGCGACGACCAGCGCGACGACCAGCCCCGTGCGGCTCCCGATCAGCCCGCCGATCGCGAGGATCAGGGCGCTCATGGCGCCGAGGAGCACGGCCGTCTTCAGGCCGTTCATGTGACTGTGCACGCCGCCCTCACCCTTCCCGTGCGGTCCTGCGGCCGTCCACCTGCTGAACGGGCGACGCGGGCGCGGCGTTCCCACGTGTGACCCGAGCCCCGTGCAGGGAGGCCATCCGGACGTGCATGATCGGAGGTCATGAGCGACATCGAGGTCCGGTCCGAGGTCAACGACGGCGTCGCGGTGCTCACCGTGTCGAACCCGGCGCGGCGCAACGCGCTGAACCTGGAGCTGTCCGGGAAGCTGGTCGACGCCGTCGACGCCGCGAACGCCGACGATCAGGTCGGCGCGATCGTCATCACCGGCGAGCCGCCGGCGTTCTGCGCCGGCGGTGACCTGGCCGAGCTGCAGGGGGCCGACCCCGGCCGGCTCAAGCAGGTGTACTCCGGCTTCCTCGCCGTCGCCTCGTCGCCGCTGCCCACCCTCGCCGCGGTGAACGGCCCCGCGGTCGGCGCCGGCATCAACCTCGCCCTCGCCTGCGACGTGCGCCTGGCCGGCCCGACCGCCCGGTTCGACGTGCGGTTCATGCAGCTCGGACTGCACCCCGGCGGCGGGTTCACATGGATGGCGCAGCGGGTACTCGGGGCCCAGGGCGCCGCGGCGATGACGCTGTTCGGCGACGTCCTCGACGCCCGCGAGGCCGAGCGGGCCGGGCTCGCCTGGCGCGCCTACGACACCGACGAGGACCTGCACGCGGGGGCGATGGAGCTGGCCGGGCGGGCCGCCGCGGCCCCGCGCGACCTCATCACGACGACGAAGGAGACGATGCGGGTGACGTCCAGGCTGGACGCGCACGCCGACGCGACCGAGATCGAGGTCCGCGCCCAGGCCGAGACCGTGCGGACGGCGGCGTTCGCCGAACGGGTCGCCGCCCTCCAGAAGAGGATCAGCAAGAAGTGAGCGGGTTCACTTTTTCGCCCTGCTGTCCTGCTGTGACGTGCGACAGGGCGGCGGGACGCCCGTCCGAACCGCGGGTTAATCTCGTGTGAGCACCCATTTTCGAGGAGATCCGGGGGCCGATCTGCCCATGACCACCAGCGACACCTCCGTCGAGGCGCCCGACTCCGAGGTCGTCCAGCGCGACCGCGTGGTGATCCGGTTCGCGGGTGACTCCGGTGACGGCATGCAGCTGACCGGGGACCGGTTCACCTCGGAGACGGCGAACTTCGGCAACGACCTGTCGACGCTGCCGAACTTCCCGGCCGAGATCCGCGCACCCGCCGGGACGCTGCCCGGCGTGTCCAGCTTCCAGCTGCACTTCGCGAACTACGACATCCTCACCCCGGGTGACCGGCCGGACGTGCTGGTCGCGATGAACCCGGCCGCGCTCAAGGCGAACATCGGCGACCTGCCCCAGGGCGGGGTGCTGATCGTCAACACCGACGAGTTCACCAAGCGGAACCTGACCAAGGTCGGCTACACCGAGAACCCGCTCGAGGACGGCTCGCTGGAGCCCTACGCCGTGCACGGTGTCGCGATGGCGACGCTGACCCGGGGTGCCCTGGAGGAGACGGGGCTGCCGAAGAAGGACGCCGAGCGGGCGAAGAACATGTTCGCCCTCGGCCTGCTGTCGTGGATGTACCACCGGCCCAGCGAGTCGACCGAGCGGTTCCTGCGGGAGAAGTTCTCGAAGCGCCCGGAGCTGGCCGAGGCCAACATCCTGGCCTTCCGCGCCGGCCACGCCTACGGGGAGACGACCGAGTCGTTCGCGGTGACCTACGAGGTCGCCCCCGCGCAGCTGGACCCGGGCACCTACCGGCAGATCACCGGCAACACCGCGCTGGCCTACGGCATCATCGCCGCCGGCCGCACCACCTCGCTGCCGGTGTTCCTCGGGACCTACCCGATCACCCCGGCGTCGGACATCCTGCACGAGCTGTCCAAGCACAAGGCGTTCGGCGTGACCACCTTCCAGGCCGAGGACGAGATCTCCGGCGTGGGTGCCGCGCTGGGCGCGGCGTTCGGCGGCGCCCTGGGCGTGACGACGACGTCCGGGCCGGGTGTGGCGCTGAAGGCCGAGACCGTCGGCCTGGCCGTCGCCCTGGAGCTGCCGCTGCTGGTGATCGACGTCCAGCGCGGCGGGCCGTCGACCGGGCTGCCGACCAAGACCGAGCAGGCCGACCTGCTGCAGGCCCTGCACGGCCGCAACGGCGAGGCCCCGCTGCCGGTGATCGCGCCGGCCACCCCGGGCGACTGCTTCATGGCCGCCGTCGAGGCCGCGGCGATCGCGGTGAAGTACCGGACGCCGGTGATGCTGCTGTCCGACGGTGCGCTGGCCAACGGCTCCGAGCCGTGGAAGATCCCCGACGTCGCCTCGCTGCCGACCGTGGACCCGGACTTCGCCACCGAGCCGAACGCCCCCGACGGCTCCGGCGAGTTCTGGCCCTACCTGCGCGACACCGAGACCCTGGCCCGGCCGTGGGCGGTCCCCGGCACGCCGGGGCTCGAGCACCGGGTCGGCGGGCTGGAGAAGGCCGACGGGCGCGGTTCGATCTCCTACGACCCGGACAACCACGACCGCATGGTCCGGCTGCGCCAGACCAAGATCGAGGGCGTCGAGGTGCCGGACCTCACCGTCGACGACCCCGACGGTGACGCCGACATGCTCGTCATCGGCTGGGGTTCGACGTTCGGCCCGATCAACGCGGCCGCCCGCCGGGTGCGCAAGCTCGGCCACAAGGTGGCCACCACCCACCTGCGGCACCTCAACCCGATGCCCGCCAACCTCGGCGAGATCCTCGGGCGCTACCGCACGGTGCTGTGCCCGGAGATGAACCTCGGGCAGCTGGCGATGCTGCTGCGCGCCGAGCACCTCGTCGACGTGAAGAGCTACACCAAGGTGGCCGGCCTGCCGTTCGGCGCCGAGGAGCTGCAGGACGTGTTCCTCGACTACCTGACCGGCACCCACCCGGAAGCCGCCACCGAGATCACTGGAGCACAGGCATGACCGCCACCGACCTCGGCCTCCCCGGCATCGGCTCGGGGGGCCTGGACGGGGTCCCGACCACCGACGCCAAGCAGACCGCCAAGGAGTACACCTCCGACCAGGAGGTCCGCTGGTGCCCCGGCTGCGGTGACTACGCCGTGCTGGCCGCGGTCCGCCAGTTCCTGCCCACCCTGGGCATCCGCCGCGAGAACACCGTCTTCGTGTCCGGGATCGGCTGCAGCTCGCGGTTCCCGTACTACCTCAACACCTACGGGATGCACTCCATCCACGGGCGCGCCCCGACGATCGCCACCGGGCTGGCCACGACCCGGCCCGACCTGTCGGTCTGGGTCGTCACCGGTGACGGCGACGCCCTGTCGATCGGCGGCAACCACCTGATCCACGCGCTCCGCCGCAACATCAACATCAAGATCCTGCTGTTCAACAACCGGATCTACGGACTGACCAAGGGCCAGTACTCGCCCACCAGCGAGGTCGGCAAGGTCACCAAGTCGACCCCGATGGGCTCGCTGGACCACCCGTTCAACCCGATCTCGCTGGCCCTCGGGGCCGAGGCCACCTTCGTCGGGCGCGCGCTGGACTCCGACCGCAAGAGCCTGCAGGCGGTGCTGCAGGCCGCGGCCGAGCACCGCGGCTCCGCGCTGGTGGAGATCTTCCAGGACTGCCCGATCTTCAACGACGGCAGCTTCGACGTCCTGCGCAAGGGCGACAACGCCACCCGGCTCATCCCCGTCACCCACGGCGAGCCGATCCGGTTCGGGCCCGACGGCTCGCACGCCGTCGTCCGCGACGGGTTCGGGCTGAAGGTCGTCGAGGCCGACACGGTCGACCCGTCCGAGATCGTCGTGCACGACGCGGGTGACCACGAGCTCGCCTTCGCGCTGTCGCGCCTGTCCGACCAGGACCTGACGCACACCGTCACCGGGGTGTTCCGCGACGTCGCCCGCACGACCTACGACGACGCCGCCCGCGCCCAGGTCCGGGAGGCCGTCGAGGCGAAGCCCGGCGCCGACCTGCAGGCGCTCATCAACGGCCGCGACACCTGGACCATCCTCTAAGCCATGATCACTCGTTGTGGAGTGCAGCGCTCGCGTCGCGAACGCTGCACTCCACAACGGTCGATCACCGAGTCGGGCGGGACCGGTCAGCGCGCGCCGGGGCGCTCGTGCCAGGCGATGAACCCGGCGGCCCGGGCCTCGTCCTCGCCCGTGAAGTAGAGATCGGCGCGGGTCCGGACGTAGTACGGCGACTCGGGCGTGTGGAAGCGGCGCGACCCGCTGTGCACCTTGACCCGATGCGTGTCGGGTGGCTCCGACCCGTCGGCCGGGGCCAGCACCGACCCCAGGTAGGGGCCCGGGCGGACGCCCTCCGGCAGCGGTTCGGACGACGCCGTCGGCCCGATCAGGCCCGAGTCCAGCGAGGCGAGCGCCGACCCTCCGGTCGCGGGCCTGCGCTCCCCCGTTCCGGCCGGTGCAGTGCGTGACGGCTCCGACGGCTCGGCCTGGCTCAGCGGCCGGGGCTCGCCGTCCTCGCGGAGCGCGTGACGGCCGGTCGTGACGGGTTCGTCGCCGGTTTCCCGCGCGGGCCCGGTCGTGGCCGTACCGGGTCCGGGGACGTCGGTGGCCGCCCCGTCGTGCCCGCCCTGAGCGGCGTGGTCCGCGCGACCGGTCGCACCGCCGGGTTCCGTACGCGCGGGGTTCCCGGCCGCGTCCGCACTCGCCGGCACCGCGCCCGCGGTACCCGTGGCCGGACCGCGGTCGCCGGGCTCGACGTCCGCGCTTCCCGGACTCGCGCCGGACGGGGCGCCGACCTCGGAGCCCGCGCTTCCCGACCGCACGCCCGGCGGGTCGCCGGCCCCGGAGCCCGCGCTTCCCCGCCTCACGCCCGACTGGTCGACCTCGGAGCCCGCACTCCCCGGACTCGCGCCCGACGAGTCGCCGGTCTCGGTGCCAGCACTCCCCGGCCGCACGCCCGACGGGTCGCCGACGTCGGAGCCCGTGCTCGCCGAGCGCGCGCCCGACGGGGCATCGGCCGAACCGGCCTCCCCGGTCGTCCTGGTGGCGGCGATCGCGCCCGCCGCACCGAGCGCGCCGGCAGCAGCGACACCGGCGCCGGGGGTCGCACCGCCCGCGGCCGAGCGGTTCCCGCCGGACGTGCCACCCGCATCCGGTGCCCCGGCGTCCGGGCCGGCGGTGCTTCCTGCCTCCGTGCCCGCGGGGCCCCCGGCCTCGGCGCCGGCAGCGCTGCCCGCCTCCGGGCCGGCAGCACGTCCCGCCTCCGGGCCGGCAGCGCGTCCCCCGTGCGGGCCGGCGGTGCTGCCCGCCGCCGCGCCGGCAGCGCGTCCGACGTCCGCGCCGGTGGCACTTCCCGCCTCCGTGCCGGCGGTTCCCCCGGCCTCCGTGCCCGCGCGCCCGGCCGTGGGCGTGCTCGTCGGTGCGTGCCCCGCGGCGCCACTCACCGGGCCGCCGCCGTCAGCGGCGGCCGTGCGCGCCCGGCCCGCCGAGCCGGTGCCATCGGACGACGTGTCCTCCGCGGCGGTTCCACGGGCCGCCTCCGCCGCGTCCGCGGTCCCGGTCGGGTCCACCTCACCGGTGGAGCCTGCCCGTCCGGGCCTGCCGCCGGTCGCGCGCTCCGCGTCGGGCGCATCGGCCGGGGTCGCCGCACCGGAGGTCTCCGCCGCACCGGCCCGGCCGGGAGAGCTCGCCCCACCGGACGTGCCGGCTTCACCCGCGGTGCCCGGTGGCCGGGGCTCGCCCCCCGCACCCGGGGCGCCGGCCGCTCCGGAATCGCCGGCCGCGCCTGCTGTCTCGGACGCGCCGACCGCACCCGAGACACGTGCCGATCCGGTGGAGACAGCCGAGACACCGGCCGATCCGGGCCGGTCCGGACGACCGGTCCGCGCGGCGCCGTCCGGACCGTCCGCGGCCACCCCGGACCCCGACGGCCGATCGACCGTGGCAGCACCCCCAGCGTCCGCCTCACCCGCCGCCGAGCCACCCGCCCGGTCCGCCGTCGAGTCCGGGGGCTGGTCGGTTCCGGCGCCACCTGCGGGTACTCCGGCCGGGGTCGCCGCCGACGCCCCGGCCGTCCCGGCGGCGCTGTCCCGCGCACCGGCGGCTCCCGCGGGACGGGTGCGGTCCTGCGGCCCGGCCGCCTCGGAACCTGCGCGGTCGGCCGGCGCCGGCCCGCGCTCGTCGGGACGGGGATCCCGGTGCTCGGCCGGGACGGAGTCCGGGGAAGGGGTGTGCGCCCCGGCGGCCGCGGCGGCCGGGTCGATCGTCCCGGCCGTGTCGAATGCGCCGGCGGCGTGGCCGGGGCCGTCGGGTGCGCCGGTGCCGTCGGCGGCGGGATCGGCCGTCGTGCCCGCACGCCCGGCGTTCCCGCGCGCCCGGGCCACCAGGAGCCCGGCCACCACCAGGACGACCACGATCGCGAGCAGTATCCACATCCAGCCCATGACCGGACCTCCGTCCGCCCGGGACCCTCCCGGGCGCAGTGCTTGATATCACGGATCGGGCACGGGTTCCGGGCGCTCGCGCGCCCGTGTCCGCATCGGATCATGGTGCCGGTTCGGGGGACGCCGACGCGACGGCCGGCGGCCGCCGTGTCGCGCGACGCGCCCGGCCCCGGAGTGCGACGTCCGGCCCCGGGGTGTGGGACGCGAGGGCGGTAGACCCCGGAACAAAGCCCGGCCGGTGGCACCCTCCGGGCGGTGGAGCGCCCGGAGCTGTCAGCCGACCCGCTCGACCGTGTAGTCGGTCAGGGTGCGCAGGGCCTCGATCGCGGGACAGGCCGGCAGGACCGCGAGCTCGGCGCGGGCGCGGTCGGCGTAGCCCGCGACCGTCTCCCGGGCCCTGGCCAGCGCGTCCCCGGAGCGGAGCAGGTCGAGGGCCTCGGCGACCTCGGCGTCGTCGGTGATCGGCGCGGCCAGCAGCTGCCGCAGCCGCCGCGACCCGGGCGAGTCGTCGCCGTCCCGCAGGGCGTAGAGCATCGGCAGCGTGTGCACGCCCTCCCGCAGGTCGGTGCCCGGCGTCTTGCCGGAGTCGCCCGCGGGGCTGGCGATGTCGATGATGTCGTCGGAGATCTGGAAGGCGGTCCCGATGACGTCACCGAAGCGCCGCAGCGCCTCGACGTGCTCGGCGGGCGCGCCGGAGAACATCCCGCCGTACCGGCCGGACGTCGCGATCAGCGATCCGGTCTTCTCGGCGACGACCCGCAGGTAGTGCTCGACCGGGTCGTCGGACGCCCGCGGGCCGCGGGTCTCCCGCATCTGCCCGGTGACGAGCTGGGCGAACGTCTCGGCGATGATCCGGACCGCGTCCGGGCCGAGGTCGGCCACCAGCCGGGACGCGTGCGCGAACAGGAAGTCACCGGTGAGGATCGCGATCGAGTTGTCCCACCGCGAGTTGGCGGACTCGGCGCCGCGCCGCATCGCGGCCTCGTCCATGACGTCGTCGTGGTACAGCGTCGCGAGGTGGATCAGCTCCACCACCGCGGCCGCGGTGATGACGTCGTCCCGCTCGGGATGCGGCCCCACCTGCGCCGCGAGCAGCGTGAACAGCGGCCGGAACCGCTTGCCACCGGCGTCGATGAGGTGCAGCGACGTCTCCGTGACGAACTCGTAGTCGCTGTGCACCTCGCGGTGCAGCAGGTCCTCGACCCGCTTGAGCCCGTCCGCCGTGGCCTCGGCCAGAGCCGGATCGGCCATCCGGACCCCGGCCACGCTCTGTGTCTCCACCCCCACAGCGTACGAATGTCAGCCGGCGAACGCGCCGCTGGCGGCCCATTCGAGCACGGGTGTGGGAAGAATCCCGAGGACGAGCGTCGCGAGCGTCCCCAGCGTGATCGCCACCGTGGTGAACGCCCCCGGCACGACGACGGTCGGCCCGCCCTCGACGGGATCGCTGAAGTACATGAGCACGACCACCCGGAGGTAGAAGAACGCCGCCACCGCCGAGGCCACCAGCGCGATCACGACCAGGGGCGCCATACCGTCGGCCAACGCCGCCGAGAACACCGCGAACTTGGCGGTGAACCCGCTGGTCAGCGGGATGCCGGTGAGCGCGAGCAGCAGGAACGTCATGATCCCCGCGGTGAGCGGGGAGCGCTTCGCCAGCCCGGCCCACTGCGACAGGTGGCTCGCCTCGCCGTCCGCGGTGCGGACCAGCGACACGACACCGAAGATCGCGACGGTGGTGAAGCCGTAGGCCACGAGGTAGAACAGCAGGCCCGCGGTGCCGTCCGGGGTGAGCGCCATGGCCCCGAGCATCAGGAAGCCGGCGTGCGCGATCGACGAGTACGCGATCATCCGCTTCACGTCGGTCTGGGTGAGGCCGAGCACCGCGCCGACGACCATCGACACGACCGCGACCACCCACAGCACGCCCCGCCACTCCCAGACGGTGCTGCCGAACGCCACGTAGAGCACCCGGGCGATCGCGCCGAACGCGGCGACCTTGGTGCACGCGGCCATGAACGCGGTGACCGGCGTCGGTGCACCCTGGTAGACGTCCGGGGTCCAGGTGTGGAACGGCGCCACCGACCCCTTGAACAGCAGCCCGACGAGCAGCAGCGCGAGCCCGGCGAACAGCAGCGTGTCCGAGGCGAGGGTGCCCGCGGCGGCCCCGGAGATCTCGGCGAGCCGGACCGAGCCGGCGTAGCCGTACAGCAGGGCGATCCCGTACAGGAAGAACGCGGAGCCGAACGCACCCAGCAGGAAGTACTTGACGGCCGCCTCCTGGGAGAGCAGCCGCCGGCGCCGCGCCATGCCGCACATCAGGTACAGCGGCAGCGACAGCACCTCGAGCGCGATGAACATCGTCAGCAGGTCGTTGGCCGCGACGAACGCCATCATGCCGCCGAGCGCGAACAGCACGAACGGGAACGGCTCGGTCTGCATGGTCGGCGTCTGGTCCGGCGTCCCGTACGACCGGTCGACGTGCTCCGGCGGGCCCCCGGCCGCACCGCCGGCCCCGGCCCGGGCGGCGGCCCGCTCCGCGGCCGAGGCGACGAACGTCCCGCCCGGCTCCACCGACCGGTCGGCCAGCAGGAGCAGGCTGGGGATCGCGAGCACGATCAGCGTGCCCCACAGGAACAGCGACGGCACGTCCACGGCCAGCGCGGTGCCGAACGTCAGCACCGGCTCCGGCGCCGACAGCGCGTACCCGGCCAGCGCGATCAGCGCCGCGACCAGGGTGAGCGCCGTCCACAGCACCTGCACCGGCCAGCGCTGGTGCCGCGGCAGGAACGCCTCCAGCACCACCGAGACGCAGGCACCGGCGAACACGATCCACAACGGCGCGGACGCCGCCCAGTCCATCGGCGGCATCTCGATCTGCGTGGGCACCTGCGCCGGGAGAGTCGGCAGGCTCATCGGACGATCCCTCCAGCGGGCACCGGGTCGGGCAGGCCGACCTCCTGCATGGTCGCCGTCACCGACGGGTTGAGCAGATCGAGGACCGGCGCCGGGTAGAAGCCGAGCACGACGATCGCGACGATCAGCGGGGCCAGCACGCCGATCTCGCGGCCGGTCAGGTCCGGGAACCCGGTCCCCTTGCGTTCCGCGGCGACCGCCGGGTCGATCATCGAGCCGGGGCCGCCCGCACCGCCGCGCTCCAGGGCCGCGAACACCGCGTCACCGCGGACCGGGCCCTGCATCGTGCGCTGGTAGAACCACAGCACGTACAGCGCGGCGAAGATGATCCCGACCGTGGCGATGACCGTGAACACCGGCGCGTTCGGGAACGAGCCGACCAGCACGAGGAACTCGGAGACGAACGAGTTCGTGCCGGGCAGCGCCAGCGACGACATCCCGGCCAGCAGCAGGCACCCGGCCATGACCGGGGCGAGCTTCTGGACGCCGCCGTAGTCGGAGATCAGGCGCGACCCGCCCCGGCTGATCAGCACGCCGACCATCACGAACAGCATCCCGGTCGAGAGGCCGTGGTTGACCATGTAGAGGGTCGCGCCGGCGAACGCCTGCCCGGAGAACGCGAACACCCCGAGCGCGATGAAGCCGAAGTGCGCCACCGAGGTGTAGGCGACGAACCGGCCCATGTCGTTCTGGCCGACCGCGAGCAGCGCCGCGTAGATGATGCCGGCGACGGCGAGCACCAGCACCACGGGTGCGAGGACCTGGCTGGCCTGCGGGAACAGCGGCAGCAGGTACCGCAGGAACCCGTAGGTGCCCACCTTGTCCAGCACGCCGACCAGCAGCACCGCGCCGACGATCGGGGCCTCGGCGCCCGCGTCCGGCAGCCAGGTGTGGAACGGCACCAGCGGCGCCTTGATCGCGAACGCGACGAAGAAGCCGAGGAACAGCCAGATCTGGGTGGACGTCGGCGTCCCGGCCGCCATCGCCTGCAGCTCGGCCCAGGTGAACGTACCCCGGCCCAGCTGCTCGGCGCTCGTCACGTACAGGCCGATCAGCGATGCCAGCATGATGAGGCCGCCGAGCAGCGAGTACAGGAAGAACTTGACCGCCGCGTACTGCCTCCGCGGCCCGCCGAAGCGGCCGATGAGGAAGTACATCGGCACGAGCATGGCCTCGAAGAACACGTAGAACAGGAAGACGTCGGTGGCGGCGAAGACGCCGACCAGCGTCGCCTCGGTGGCCAGCAGCAGCGCGAAGTAGCCGGCCGCCGACCGCCCCTCGGGCAGCTTCTCGGCCCAGGCGAACAGCATCAGGCCGGGCACCAGGAACGCGGTCAGCGCGATCATCGACAGCGCGATGCCGTCCACGCCGAACGCGAAGTGCGTCCCGAACGCCGGGATCCACGGCAGCGAGTACTCGAGCTGGAAGCGGGTGCCGGCCGCCGCGGCGGGGATCGAGTACATCCCCCAGGCGACGACGACGAGCACGAACTCCAGCAGCGCCGTCGCCATCGCGACCGCCTTGGCCACACCGACGTTGTGCCGCAGCGGGTACATCACGAGCGCGCCGAGGACCGGCACGAGCAGCAGGACCAGCAGGAACGGGTTCCCCCCGGACCCGGGAACGATCGGATCGACCATCACGCGAACCTCACCGCCAGCATCGCCGCGACGATGATGACCCCGCCGCCGAGCATCGAGAGTGCATACGACCGGACGAACCCGGTCTGCAGCCGGCGGAGCCGGCCGGAGCTGCCGCCGAGCGCGGCGGCCGTGCCGTTGACGAGGCCGTCGATCCCGCGGTTGTCGAAGAACACCAGCAGCCGGGTCAGCCAGATGCCGGGCCGCTCGAGGAACGTCTCGTTGAACGCGTTCGCCCCGAGGTCGGCCCGGGCGGCCGCGACCACCGGCGACACCCGCTGCGGGCGTTCCACCGGGACCGGCCGGCGCCCGACGACCAGGTACGCCACCAGCACCCCGAGCAGCGAGACACCGACGACCAGCCACGGGATCGCCGCGTGCGGCACGACGCCGTGACCGGCCTCGACCCGCTCGCCGACCGAGGGGGCCAGCCAGCCGGGCAGCATCCCGTACAGCAGGCCGCCGGCGAGGACCGAGCCGAACGCCAGGACGATCATCGGCGCGGTCATCGTCACCGGGGACTCGTGCGGGTGGTACTCCCGGCCGTCGGCGGACCGCAGGTCCTGCCAGCGGCTCTCCCCGAAGAAGGTCATCAGCATCAGCCGGGTCATGTAGAAGCCGGTCAGGCCGGCCGACAGGGTGGCCAGCCCGCCGAACACCCAGCCCTGCCAGCCGCCCTGGCCGAACGCGGCCTCGATGATCGCGTCCTTGGAGAAGTAGCCGGACAGGAACGGGAAGCCGATCAGCGCCAGGTAGCCGAGGCCGAACGTCACGAACGTGACCGGGAGCTTGCGCCACAGGCCGCCGAACCGCCGCATGTCGACGTCGTCGTTCATGGCGTGCATGACCGACCCGGCCCCGAGGAACAGCCCGGCCTTGAAGAAGCCGTGCGTGAGCAGGTGCAGGATGCCCAGCGCGTACCCGACCGGCCCGAGCCCGACGGCCAGGATCATGTACCCGATCTGGCTGACCGTGGAGTAGGCCAGGACCTTCTTGATGTCGTCGTAGGCGCAGCCGACGATCGCACCGATCATCAGCGTGACGACGCCGACGAGGCAGACGACCAGGCGTCCGGTCTCGGACAGGTTATAGATCGGCGCGGCGCGGGCGATCAGGTAGACACCCGCGGTGACCATGGTGGCCGCGTGGATCAGCGCCGACACCGGGGTCGGGCCCTCCATCGCGTCCGGGAGCCAGGCCTGCAGCGGGAACTGGCCGGACTTGCCGCAGGCGCCGAGCAGGAGCAGCAGCGTGATCGCCAGGACGGTGCCGCCGGGCACCTCGCCGATCCGGGCGAAGACCTCCGTGTACTGCAGGGTCCCGAGCTCCAGCCAGAGCAGGAAGATCGCGATGGCCAGGCCGACGTCGCCGACCCGGTTCATGAGGAACGCCTTCTTCGCCGCGGTCGCCGCGGACGGGCGGTCCTGGTGGAAGCCGATCAGCAGGTAGGACGCCAGGCCGACGCCCTCCCAGCCCAGGTAGAGCAGCACGAAGTTGTTGCCGAGGACCAGCACCAGCATCGCCGCGACGAACAGGTTCAGCTGGGCGAAGAACCGGCGCCGGTGCGGGTCGTGGCTCATGTAGCCCACCGAGTAGAGGTGGATGAGCGCCCCGACCCCGGTGATGAGCAGGACGAACGTCAGCGAGAGCGGGTCGAGCCGGAACGCGAAGTCGACGCTGAGCGAACCGGCGGACATCCACTCGTAGAGCGCGAGCTCCCGGGTCCGGGCGTCCGGCGGCAGACCGAGGGTCTCGGTGAAGATCACGACGCCGACCGCGAACGCGGCCGCCACGGTGCCGACCCCGATCCAGGGGCCTGCGCGGTCGGCGCGGGGGCCGGCCAGGAACAGCACCAGCGCGCCGGCCGCGGGCAGCACGACCAGCAGCCAGGCCAGCGACGCGGCGCCGGTCGCGGGGGCGGGTTCGGCCGCCTGCGCGAGGAGGACGGGGAGCTGAGTCACGCGCGGGCTCCTAGTACTTCAGCAGGTTCGCGTCGTCCACGGAGGACGACTGACGGGTCCGGAAGATCGCCGTGATGATCGCGAGCCCGACCACCACCTCGCAGGCGGCGACGACCATCACGAACAGCGCCATCACCTGGCCGTCGAGGTCCCCGTGGATCCGGGAGAAGGTGACCAGGGACAGGTTCACCGCGTTCAGCATCAGCTCGATGCACATGAACACCACGACGGCGTTGCGGCGGACGAGCACGCCGACCGCGCCGATGGTGAACAGCAGCGCCGAGAGCAGCAGGTAGTACTCGGGCGTCATCGCTGCTCCCCCGTGTCGCTCGCCTCGCCGGCATCGATCGTGCGGTCGGGGGCGGGACGCCCGGTGAGGGCGTGCGCGTCCGGGGTCGTGGTGTCGGGGACCTCGACGGCGACCGACTCGATGATCTCGGCCATGGAGTCCGGCGCGACCGACCCGTCCGGCAGCAGCGCGGGCACCGCGACCGAGTTCGAGGTGGCGTAGACACCGGGGCCGGGCAGCGGGGAGATGCGGGCGTGCCGCCCCTGCAGCCGTCGCAGCACGGTCTCGCGCTGGGACAGCTTCGCGTGCTGCGTGCTCTGCGACCCGGTCAGCACCATCCCGCCGAGCGCGGCGACCATCAGCAGCGCCGCGGTCAGCTCGAACGGCAGCAGGTAGTCGGTGAAGATCAGCCGGCCGAGTCCGGTGACGTTGGCGTAGGAGCCCTGCCCGCCGGCGGCGAGACCGGCCGGGGTCACGTTCGTCAGCCCCCGGGAGAGCCCGGCGACCAGCAGCGCGGCCAGCCCCACCCCGAAGACCAGCGCCGCGGCCCGCTGCCCGCGCAGGACCTCGATCACCGAGTCCTTCGCGTCCCGCCCGACCAGCATCAGCACGAACAGGAACAGCATCATCACGGCGCCGGTGTAGACGATGATCTGCACGAAGCCGAGGAACGGTGCGGACTGCACCAGGTACAGCACCGCGATCGAGAACATCGTCAGCACCAGCAGCAGCGCGGCGTGCACCGCGTGCCGGGCGAAGACCAGGCCCAGCGCCCCGGCCAGCGCGACGGGTCCGAGGACCCAGAACGCGACCGCCTCGCCGGTGGTCACCTCGCCCGCCGCCTGGGCGAGCACGGCGGCCGTGCTCATCGGACCTGCTCCTTGGTCGGGTCCTGGGCGGAGACCTTCGCCAGCGTCGGGCCCTGGACGTAGTAGTCCTGCTCGTCGTCGCCGAGCCGCATCGGGTGCGGCGGCTGCTCCATGCCCGGCAGCAGCGGGGCCATCAGCTGCTCCTTGGTGTAGATCAGGTCCTGCCGGTTGTCGTCGGCCAGCTCGTAGAAGTTCGTCATCGTCAGCGAGCGGGTCGGGCAGGCCTCGACGCACAGGCCGCAGCCGATGCACCGCAGGTAGTTGATCTGGTAGATCGCGCCGTACCGCTCACCCGGGGAGTAGCGGGCCTCCTCGGTGTTGTCGCCGCCCTCGACGTAGATCGCGTCCGCCGGGCAGGCCCAGGCGCACAGCTCGCAGCCCACGCACTTCTCCAGCCCGTCCGGGTGCCGGTTGAGCTGGTGCCGGCCGTGGTAGCGCGGCGCGGCCGGCGGGAAGTCCTCCGGGTACTCCTCGGTGACGACCTTCTTGAACATCGTCGAGAAGGTGACGCCGAAGCCCTTGAAGAAGTCGAACATCTACTCGCTCTCCCTTCCGGCGCCGACGGCCTTGCGGCGCGTGGGGGGTGCGTCGGGGACCTTGAGGTCCAGCGGCGGCACCGGGTAGTCCGAGGCCGGCTCGACCGGCGGCGGCTCGACCCGCCGGTCCGGCAGCAGGAACGCCACGGCGAGCACGACGGCCAGCGCGAACCCGATCAGCGACAGCAGCAGCACGAAGTTGTCGGCGCCGGTCGTCTGGAACGTGCGGATGCCGAAGATCGCGACGATCCACACCAGCATGACCGGGACCAGGACCTTCCAGCCCAGCTTCATGAACTGGTCGTAGCGGAACCGCGGCAGCGTCCCGCGCAGCCAGATGAACACGAACAGGAAGAACAGGACCTTGCCGATGAACGCCACGAACTGCAGCCAGCCGTACTGGTTGAGGAAGCTCAGCGGCCACGGCCACATCCCGCCACCCAGGAACAGCGTCGCCGCCATCGCCGAGACCGTCACCATGTTCACGTACTCGGCCAGGAAGAACAGCGCGAACTTCAGCGACGAGTACTCCGTGTGGAAGCCGCCCACCAGCTCCGACTCGGCCTCGGGGAGGTCGAACGGAGCCCGGTTCGTCTCGCCGACCATCGAGATCACGAAGACCACGAAGCTCGGGACCAGCAGCCAGACGTACCAGCCCGTGGCCTGCGCGGCCACGATGTCCGCGGTGGACCCGGACCGGGCGTAGAGCACCACCCCGACCAGCGACAGGCCCAGCGCGATCTCGTACGAGATCACCTGCGCGGCCGACCGCAGCGCGCCGAGCAGCGAGTACGGCGAGCCCGACGCCCAGCCGCCGAGCACGATGCCGTAGACCCCGATCGACGAGCAGGCCAGCACGACGAACACGCCGACCGGCAGGTCGACGAGCTGCAGCACGGTCTCCTCACCGAAGATCGTGACCTCGCCGCCGAACGGGATCACCGAGAACGACACGAACGCCGGGATCGTCGAGATGACCGGGGCGATGAAGTAGACCTTCTTGTCGGCGAGCGCCGGCATGATGTCTTCCTTGAACGCCAGCTTGAGCCCGTCGGCGAGGCTCTGCAGCCAGCCGCCGGGGCCGGTCCGGTTCGGGCCCGGACGGTGCTGCATCCGGCCGACGACCTTGCGCTCCCAGTTGATCATGAACAGGGTGAGCACGACGCCGAGCGCGAACAGCCCGACGACCTTCAGCAGGATCAGCCAGAACGGGTCGTCGGCCAGCAGCTGCTGGGTGTGGGTCATCCCGTCGATCGGGGGCACCTGGAGCGGGTTCACCGGGTTCACGACGCCTGTCCGTTTCCGGCCGGCGCGACGCCGACCAGGTCACCGTGGCCGGCCCCCAGCGTGGGCCGGACGTGCGAGCCCGGCGAGCAGGTGGGCAGCCACACCACGCCGTCCGGGAGGTCGGCCAGCGCGACCGGGAGGGTGATCGTCCCGCGGTCGGTGCGGACCGCGGCGTCGGCGCCCTCGACCAGGCCGAGCCGCTCCGCCGTCGCCGCGTTGACCTTCACGTACGGCCGCCGGGCCGTGCCGGCCAGCGCGGGCTCGTCGATCGCGAGCGAGGAGTCGTCGACCAGCTGGCGGGAGGTGGCGAGCACCGCCTGGCCGTAGCCGGGGCGGGGCGCCGTCCCGGGTGCGTGCGCCGGCGGGGTGCCGCCCGGGCGGTGGGTGCCGATCCGGGCCAGCTCGCCGGCGGCGGCGGACGGGGTCTGGGTGAACAGGTCGGCGTCCATCTCGACGCCGAGCGTGTCCAGCACCCGGCAGTCCGGCAGGACGCCCGTGGCGTCCAGCGCGACGCCGAACTCCCGGCGCCTGCCCTCCCAGTTGACGTAGCTCCCGGAGCGCTGGGCGTCCGGCGCGACCGGCAGCACGACGTCGGCCAGCTCGGTCACCGGCGAGGTGTGCATCTCCAGGCTCACCAGGAACCCGACCTCGCGGAGCGCGGTGATCGCGGCCTGCGGGTCGGCCATGTCCTGCGGGTCCACCCCGCCCACGACCAGCGCCGACAGGGCGCCGGACGCGGCCGCGGCGAGGATGGCGTCGCCGTCGCGGCCGGGCTCGGCGGGAATCTCGCCGGCACCGACACCCCACATCCGCTCCAGCTCGGTGCGGGCGCGCGCGTCGGTCACCGGGTGCCCGCCGGGCAGCAGGGTGGGCAGCGCGCCGGCCTCGGCCGCGCCGCGGTCGCCGGCCCGGCGCGGCACCCAGCCGATCGCCGCCCCGGTCCGCGCGGCCAGCGCCGACACCGCCGAGTACAGCCCCGGGGACTCGGCTGCCCGGTCGCCGACCAGGATCACCGCGCCGGGCCGGCCCAGGGCCTCGACGACGTCGTCGCCCGGGTCGGCGACCACCGACGCCTCGGCGCCCGGCACCGCGTGCAGCACGGTGGCGCCGGTCTTGCGGGCGCCCTCCGAGGTGAACGGCCCGACCTGGAAGTGGCGCAGCCCCTTCTTCCGCCAGGCCTTCCGCAGCCGGAGGAAGACGATCCCCGCCTCGTCCTCCGGATCGGTCGCGACGGTGAGGACGGCCGGCGCGTTCTCGACCTTCTCGAAGGTCACCGAGTCCTCGGGCGTCCCGCCGACGACGTGCGCGGCGAGGAACTCCAGCTCCTCGTCCGAGTGCGGGCGGGCCCGGAAGTCGATGTCGTTGGTGCGGGCGACGACCCGGGCGAACTTGGCGTAGGCGTAGGCGTCCTCGACGGTGAGCCGGCCGCCGGGGAGCACGCCGATCCCGCCGTTCTCCCGGGCCGCGAGCAGCCCCTGCGCGGCGACCTGCAGAGCCTCGGTCCAGGAGGCCTCCGCCAGCTCGCCGTCGGCCCGGCGCACCATCGGCCGGGTGATCCGGCCCCGGCTGCCCAGGTAGCGGAACGCGAAGCGGCCCTTGTCGCAGAGCCACTCCTCGTTGACCTCGGGGTCGTTGCCGGCGAGCCGGCGCAGCACCGTCCCGCGGCGGGAGTCGCTGCGCATGTCGCAGCCGGAGCTGCAGTGCTCGCAGGTGCCCGGCGTCGAGCGCAGGTCGAACGGCCGGGACCGGAACCGGTACGCGGCGCTGGTCAGCGCACCGACCGGGCAGATCTGGATGGTGTTGCCCGAGAAGTACGACTGGAACGGCTGGTCCTCGGCGATCCCGACCTGCTGGTTCGCGCCGCGTTCGAGCAGGTCGATGAACGGGTCACCGGCGATCTCCTCGGAGAACCGGGTGCAGCGCTGGCACAGCACGCAGCGCTCGCGGTCCAGCAGCACCTGGGTGGAGATCGGCAGCGGCTTCGGGAAGGTCCGCTTCCGCTCGACGAACCGGGAGTCGGCGCGGCCGTGCGCCATCGCCTGGTTCTGCAGCGGGCACTCGCCGCCCTTGTCGCAGATCGGGCAGTCCAGCGGGTGGTTGATGAGCAGCAGCTCCATCACGCCCTGCTGCGCCTTGTCCGCCCGCTCGGAGGTGTGCTGGGTCCGCACCACCATCCCGTCGGCGACGGTCATGGTGCAGCTGGCCTGCGGCTTCGGCATCGGCCGGCCGCCCATCTCCACCTCGACCAGGCACTGCCGGCAGGCACCCGCCGGGTCGAGCAGCGGGTGGTCGCAGAACCGCGGGACCACGATGCCGAGCCGCTCGCAGGTGCGGATCAGCAGCTCGCCCTTGGGGGCGTCGATGACCTGGTCGTCGATGGTGAGCCGCACGTGTCCCTCGGGGACCGGGGTCTCGTCGGTCGCGTTCCGCTCCGGGGTGAGGGTCATGTCGAGGCTCCCGTGAGCTCGGTACCGCTGGTCCGTTCCGCACGCTCCACGTCGGCGAGCTGTTCCGGACGGTCCACGTCGGGCTGCGCGGCGATCAGGTCCAGGAACTCCTGGCGGAAGTACTTCACCGCGCTGGTGATCGGGCTGGTCGCGCCGTCACCGAGCGCGCAGAACGAGCGGCCGAGGATGTTGTCGCAGACGTCGACCAGGGTGTCGATGTCCTCGGTCGTCCCCTCGCCGCGCACCATCCGCTGCAGCACCTGCACCAGCCAGTAGGTGCCCTCCCGGCACGGCGTGCACTTGCCGCAGCTCTCGTGCTTGTAGAACTCGGTCCACTTCATGACCGCCCACGGCACCGAGACGGTCTCGTTGAAGACCTGCACCGCGGTCGTCCCCAGCATGGAACCGGCCTCGGCGGCTCCCTCGAAGTCCAGCGGGACGTCCAGGTGCTCGGCGGTGAGCAGCGGCGTCGACGAGCCGCCCGGCGTCCAGAACTTGAGCGGGATGCCGTCCTTCATGCCACCGGCCAGCTCCAGGAGCTCGCGCAGCGTGATGCCCAGCGGGGCCTCGTACTGGCCGGGCCGCTCGACGTGCCCCGAGATCGAGTAGATCTTCGGGCCGGGCGACTTGTCCCGGCCCATCGAGCGGAACCAGCCGGAGCCGCCGTTGACGATGTCGGGGACGCTCGCGATCGTCTCCACGTTGTTGACCACGGTCGGGCAGGCGTACAGGCCCGCCGTCGCCGGGAACGGCGGCTTGAGCCGCGGCTGGCCGCGCCGGCCCTCCAGCGAGTCCAGGAGCGCCGTCTCCTCACCGCAGATGTAGGCACCCGCCCCGGCGTGCACCACGATCTCCAGGTCGAAGCCGGAGCCGAGGATGTCCGTGCCGAGGTAGCCCCGCTCCTTCGCCTCGCGCACCGCCGCGCGCAGCCGGCGGATGCAGTGCACCGCCTCCCCGCGCACGTAGATGGCGCAGAAGTGGGCGCGGATCGCGTAGCTGGTGACGATGCAGCCCTCGATCAGCGCGTGCGGGTCGGCCATCATCGTCGGGATGTCCTTGCAGGTGCCCGGCTCGCCCTCGTCGGCGTTGACGACCAGGTACTTCGGCTTCGCACCCGGCCCGGTGCCGGAGCCGTCGTCCTGCGGGATGAAGCCCCACTTCATCCCGGTCGGGAACCCGGCACCGCCGCGCCCGCGCAGCCCGGAGTCCTTGATCAGCTGGATGAGCTGGTCGGGGTGGGCGGCGAACGCGGTGCGCAGCGAGCTGTAGCCGCCGAGCTCGGTGTAGGTGTCGATCGACCACGACCGCGGGGCCAGCCACCGGCGGGTCAGCACCGGGGTGATCGGATCCGGCCGCCGGGCGGTCTCGGCATCAGTGCTCATGGGATCACTTCTTCTCCGGTCGCGCGGGCATCGCCGGGGGCTGCGGCGGCATCGCCGGTGCGGTCCAGCCGTTCTCCTCGGCCAGCCGGACGCCCCGGACCGACTCGACGGCGCTGGACGGGCCCTCGACCCGGGCGGTGGTGTCGACGGTCGCGGCGTCGTCGGTGAACCCGGCCAGCTCCAGCTCGATCGTGCGCAGGTCGGTCAGCGGCGCCCCGCGGGTCGGCTGCGGCCGCTCGCCCCGGCGCAGCGCGTCCACCAGCTCGACCGCGGACTCGGGCGTCTGGTTGTCGAAGTACTCGTAGTTGACCTGCAGGACGGGTCCGAGGTCGCAGGCCGCGAGGCACTCGGCGTGCTCGAGCGTGATCGAGCCGGGGCTGCCGGGCTCGCCCGCGGTCTCCTCGTGGCCCAGCGGGCGGTCCTCGGAGCCGAGGTGGGTCCGCAGCCGGGCGTAGATGTCGTCGCCGCCCAGGGCCGCGCACAGCGTGTTCGTGCAGACGCTGACCAGGTGCTCACCGCACGGGCTGCGCTTGTACATCGTGTAGAACGTCACGACCGCAGACACCTCGGCCGTGGTGAGGTCCAGGGCCTCGGCGCAGTACCGGATGCCGTCCTGGCTGACGTGTCCCTCGACCGACTGCACGAGGTGCAGCAGCGGCAGCAACGCCGAACGGGGCTCCGGGTACTGGGCGATGATCTCCTTGGTCCGGCTGCGGGTGAGCTCGTCGAAGGTCGGGGAGACCGGCGACGGCTCCGGCGGGGCGGGAAAATCGCGCTCGGTCGGCGTCACGTGCGCCGGCGCGTTGGACTCGGGGTTACCACCCGGGAGGGTCATCGGTCGCAACCTCCCATCACGGGGTCGATCGACGCGACGGCCGCGATGACGTCGGCGACCATGCCGCCCTCGCTCATCGCGGGCATCGTCTGCAGGTTCACGAAGCTGGGATCGCGCAGGTGGACCCGGACCGGGCGGGTGCCGCCGTCCGAGACCAGGTGCGCGCCGAGCTCGCCGCGCGGGGACTCGACGGCCGCGTAGGCCTGCCCCGGCGGCACCGCGAACCCCTCGGTGACCAGCTTGAAGTGGTGGATCAGCGACTCCATCGACTGACCCATGATCTTGCGGACGTGCTCGAGGGTGTTGCCCATGCCGTCGCTGCCGATCGACAGCTGCGCCGGCCAGGCGACCTTCGGGTCGTCGACCATGACCCGGCCGGGCCCGATGTCGTCGAGCTTCCCGAGCGCCTGCCGCATGATCTTGAGCGACTCGTGGATCTCGGCGACCCGCAGCCGGTAGCGGGCGTAGCAGTCGGCCTCGGTGGCCGTCGGGACCTCGAAGTCGTACTCGTCGTAGACCGAGTACGGCATGTGCTTGCGCAGGTCCCAGGCCAGCCCGGCGGACCGTAGGATCGGGCCGGACGCACCCAGGGCCAGGCAGCCGTCCACCGGCAGGTAGCCGACGCCCTCCAGGCGCTGCTTCCAGATCGGCTGCGCGGTGAGCAGCCGGTCGTAGTCCGGCATGCGCGAGTCCATGACGTCGAGGAACTCGGTGACCCGCTCCCGGTAGCCCTCGGGCAGGTCCTGGGCGAGCCCGCCCGGCCGGAAGAACGCGTGGTTCATCCGCAGGCCGGTCAGGAACTCCAGCAGGTGCAGGACCTCCTCGCGCTCGCGGAAGCCGGACGTCATGCCGGTCAGCGCGCCGAGCTCCATCCCGCCGGTGGCCAGCGCGACCAGGTGCGAACCGATCCGGTTCAGCTCCATGAGCAGCACCCGGATGTGCTCGGCCCGGCGCGGCACCTCGACGCCGAGCAGCTTCTCGACGGCCATGCAGTACGCGGCCTCGTTGAACAGCGGCGACAGGTAGTCCGCGCGGGTCACGAACGTGACCCCCTGGGTCCAGGTCCGGTACTCGCAGTTCTTCTCGATGCCGGTGTGCAGGTAGCCGATCACCGCGCGGCCCTGGGTGACGGTCTCGCCCTCCAGCTCGAGGACGAGCCGCAGCACCCCGTGGGTGGACGGGTGCTGCGGACCCATGTTGATGACGATGCGGTCCTCGTGGTCCGCGTCCATCAGGGTGTCCCAGTCACCGCCCGTGACCGTGTAGACGGTGCCCTCGGTCGTCTCCCGGCCGGGCGCGGCGTACGGGTCGGTGCTGGTCACGAGTACGCCCTCCGCTCGTCGGGCGGAGGGATCTCCGCCCCCTTGTACTCCACCGGGACGCCACCGAGCGGGTAGCTCTTGCGCTGCGGGTGGCCGTCCCAGTCGTCCGGCATGAGGATCCGGGTGAGCGCCGGGTGGCCGTCGAAGACGACCCCGAACATGTCCCAGGTCTCGCGCTCGTGCCAGTCCGCGGTGGGGTACACGTCGACGACGCTGTCGACGTGCAAGTTCTCGATGTCCAGCGCGACCTCGAGCCGGATCCGGCGCCGGTAGGTCATGGACAGCAGGTGGTAGACGACGTGCACCGGCCGGTCGACCGGCGTGCCGTCCGGCGCGGAGTAGTCCACACCGGACACCGTCGAGCAGAACTCGAAGCGCAGGCCCGGGTCGTCGCGCAGGGTGCGGGCGACCGCGTTCACCTTCGCGGGCTCCACGTAGAGGGTCAGCTCGTCGCGGTCGATGGTCACCTGCTCGATCGCGTCGCGCGGGATGTTCCGCTCGTCGAGCGCGGCACCCAGCTCGTCGGCGAACTCGTCGAACCAGCCGCCGAACGGCCGCTCCGCCGGCGCCGGGGCGTATCCGGGCAGCCGCAGGCCGCCGTAACCGGAGGTGTCGCCGGAGCCGCGGACGCCGAACATGCCGGACCGCGTCCGGGTCGGACCGATGCGCGCGGCCGGACGGACACCCGCAAGGGCGTCCCGGCCGCCTGCCGCGCGGTGCTGCTCGAGCGCGGCCCCGCTCTCCTCGGCCGAGGAGTGCTCGCCGCCGGTGGGCTCCTGGCCGTTCTCGGACGTTCCGGTCACTTCTGCTCACCCCCGGTGGCGCGGGCCGCGTCGGCCAGGGACGGCAGCTCGGTGGCGGTCTCGCCGGCCGCCAGCGCGGGAGCGGCCGACCTGGGCCGGGCACCCGGCTCCAGGTAGTTCGGGACGTCCGGGGTGGGCGTGGTCTTGAGCGCCTCCAGCCCCTTGGCCTTCGGCGCGTACTTCACCGAGGACGGGACCATCGGCGTCCGGTGCCCGGACTCGGCCAGCTCCGCGGCCCGCTTCGGGCCCAGCGGCTCATCCATGATCTTGGCGTGGATCTTCAGGATCGCGTCGATGAGCATCTCCGGCCGCGGCGGGCAGCCCGGGAGGTACATGTCCACCGGCACCACGTGGTCGACGCCCTGGACGATCGCGTAGTTGTTGAACATGCCGCCCGAGCTGGCGCAGACGCCCATCGCGAGCACCCAGCGCGGCTCCGGCATCTGGTCGTAGATCTGGCGCAGCACCGGCGCCATCTTGTTGCTCACCCGGCCCGCGACGATCATGAGATCGGCCTGGCGGGGCGAGGCCCGGAAGACCTCCATGCCGAAGCGCGCCAGGTCGTAGCGCGGGGCGCCGGTGGTCATCATCTCGATCGCGCAGCAGGCCAGGCCGAACGTGGCCGGCCAGAGCGACGACTTCCGGGTCCAGTTGACCAGCTTCTCCACGCTGGTCAGCAGGACGCCGCTGGGCAGGTTCTCCTCGAGTCCCATGTCAGCTCCACTCGAGGCCGCCGCGCCGCCATTCGTAGGCGTACGCGAAGGCGATCGTGGCGATGTAGAGCGTGATGGCCACGAACCCGAACACACCGACCGCGTCGGCGATGACGGCGTACGGGTACATGAACACCAGCTCGATGTCGAACAGGATGAACAGCATCGCCGTGAGGTAGTAGGCGACCGGGACGCGGCCACCACCGACGACCGGCTGCGGCGACGGCTCGATACCGCACTCGTAGGAGTCCAGCTTCGCCCGGTTGAACCGGCGCGGACCGACCAGCGGGGCAGCGGCGACGGAGAACACCGCGAAGCCCGCCGCCAACGCGAACAGCAGGACGAGCGGGAGATAGGGATCGAGCATCCGTTCACCTTCGTGATCGCGCGGTCACCGCCGTTGGTGGTGATCGACAAGCCGGTCGAGGGGACCCTATGTCCGCCACCGTGTGACGAAGAACCCAGGCGAGCCTTACCTGGGAGAGGACGGGGATCACGTGTGATCCGCATCCGTGCTGGTCGCCCCCCTCCACCCACCGTGTCGCGGGTCATGCTTGTGAAAAACTTCACGAACTGGGGAGAGTGTAGGACGTGCCGCCAGGATCCGCGTCGTCGGATCGGGCGAGCGAGGGAACACCTTGCGGCGCACCGGGATCCGCCGCGCAGGCGCCACCCCGTACGAGCCCCGGGACCGGCGCCGGACCGGTACCGGGCCGGTGCCCCGAACCGGTCCGTGCCCGGATCGACCTCGCCGAGGTGCACCTCAGCGCGAATTGTCGATCTTCGTCGAACGCTCGACTGCATCTCGGCGGGGGAACGGGCCGGGTCGTCCCGGCGCGCTCCGGGGCGACGCGCGATACCGGGGGGCGCGTCGCGGGTGCGCAGAGGATCAGGCGGGCTTGGAGGCCCGGTGCAGGGCGACGGCGCCGACGGTGAGGTTGCGCCAGGCGACCCGCTCCCACCCGGCGTCCGCGATCTTCTGCGCGAGCGCGGGCTGGTCCGGCCAGTCCCGGATCGACTCGGCGAGGTACAGGTAGGCCTCGGGGTTCGACGAGACCGTGCGGGCGATCGCCGGCAGCACGTGGCCGAGCACCACGCCCTGGTACAGCGCGCGGAACGGCGCCCAGGTCGGCGTCGAGAACTCGCAGACGACCAGCCGCCCACCGGGCCGGGTCACCCGCGCCATCTCGCGCAGCCCGGCGACCGTGTCGCTGACGTTGCGCAGGCCGAAGGAGATCGTGACGGCGTCGAACGAGCCGTCGGCGAAGGGCAGGTGCAGCGCGTCGGCGGCCACCTTCGGGACGTCCCGGTGCGCGCCGGCGTGCAGCATGCCGAGCGAGAAGTCGGCGGCGACGCACCAGGCGCCGTCCCGGGCGAGCTCGACGGTCGACACGGCGGTGCCGGCGGCGAGGTCGAGGACCCGCTGCCCCGGCTTCAGGTCGAGTGCCCGGCGGGTCTGGGCGCGCCAGTACCGGTCCTGCCCGGCGGACATCGCGGTGTTGGTGAGGTCGTAGCGCCGGGCGACGCCGTCGAACATGGCGGCGACGTCGTGCGGGTCCTTGTCGAGCTCGGCGCGGGGCACGACGACGAGCCTATCTCCCTCCGCGGTGCTCAGCCCCCGAACCGTTCCCGCAGCAGCGCGCGCAGCCCGGCCAGGTACTCGGCCCGCACCCGGGTCGCGGTGGCCGGCCAGTCCCGCTCGGGGATGCTCACTCCGGTCCCGGGCCCGGTGAACGCGCCCATGCCGTGCAGGGCGATCCAGCGGTGGTCGTAGTCGTGCCCGGCGGCGCGGTCCCAGGCGGCGGCGCGGACGACGGCCTGCCGCAGCCGGGCCGGGTCGCCGGACGTCCAGTGGTGCACCGGCCCGCCGAACCGCTCGCGCAGCGCACCGACCGCGGCGGCGGCCGTCGGGTCCGTGCACCGGGCCGCGTCGAACCGGGCGCGGAGCTGCCCCGCGTGGAACCAGGCCGCGGCCTCGGCGGGCTCGCCGGCGGCGACCAGGTTCTCGGACAGGGCGTACAGGACCGGTGGCAGCGCGCGGTGCGGCGCGGCGAGCACGCCGGCCCGCGCCGCGGAGCGGACGGCGGGGCTGCGGTCGAGGAGGCGTCGCATCAGGGTGATCGCCGCCGAGGTGTCCACCTCGGCCAGCTCGCCCTGCGGTGCGACGACGACGGTGCTGTGCATGCGGCCCAGCCTGCGCGGACACCCCGCACCGGCGGATCCGCACGACTACGGAACGCGCACCCCGCACGGGATCACGCCGGCGACGGCGCCCCGAGGGCCGCGAGCATCCCGTCGACGGTGTCCGGCCAGCGGTAGCGCTCGGCCCGGGACCGGGCGTCGGCACGGCGGCCGTCCGGGTCGGCGGCGAGCAGCGTCGTGATCCCCGCGGCGAACGCCTCCGGGGTGTCGGCGGCCGCGTGCTCCCCGCCGACGATCTCGGGGAGGGCGGAGCGTTCCGACACCACCACCGGTGTCCCGCTGGCAAGTGCCTCCAGCGCGGCCAGCCCGAACGTCTCGTGCGGGCCCGGCGCGATCGAGACGTCCGCGGAGGCGAGCAGCGTCGCCAGCCGCGGCCGCTCCCCCACGAAGCCCACGAACGTCACCGGCAGCCCGGCCGCGCGCCGTTCCAGGGCGCCCCGCCGGGGCCCGTCCCCCGCGACGACCAGCCGGACCCGGTGCCCCGCGTCGCGCAGCGCCGCGACGGCGTCGACGCTGCGCTCGGGATGCTTCTCCGGCGACAGCCTGCCCGCGTGCACCAGCAGCGTCTCGGCGCCGGCGGCCAGGTCGCGGCGCAGCGCCGCGTCCCGGTGCCGCGGCGAGAACGTCGCCAGGTCCACCCCGAGCGGCACCCGCCGGACGTTCCCGGCGCCGATCCGATCGAACTCGGCGCGCGCGAACCCGGTGGTGCAGACGACGGTGTCGTACGCCGCGGCCATCCGGGTGTTCGCGCGGTCGGCGAGCACCCGCGCGGGCAGCGAGGGCAGCAGGAACTGGTGCAGCAACCGGTCGAGCCGCTCGTGCGAGACGACGACCGACGCGACCCCGTTCCGCCGCGCCCAGGCCCCCAGCCCGCGCAGGGTGAGCCGGTCGGAGACCTCGATCGCGTCCGGGCGGAGCTGCTCCAGCAGCCGCTGCACCCGCCACGGGTCGACCATCCGGTAGCCGCCGGTGCCCGGGAGCTCGGGTGCGGGCACCGTGATCCGCACCGGCCCGCCGGGCAGCCGGTCGGTGCCCGGGCGCCGGCCGGGCACGACCAGGACGACGTCGTGCCCGCGGGCCGCGTAGCCGGCACCGAGCGCGGTCAGCGCGGTCCGCAGTCCCCCGGATCGGGGTCCGTAGAAGTTCGCCAGCTGGACGATCCGCACCCCGGCCTCCGTCAGGCGGCGGCTGCCCGGTCGGCGACCGGGCGGATCACCTGGCCGTAGTGCGCGAGCAGCTCGTCGCCGACCGCGGTCCAGGTGCGGCGCAGCACCGACTGCCGGGCCGCCGCACCGAACGCCCGGTTGCGGCCGGGCTCGCAGAGCGCGGCGACGGCGGCGACCAGCTCCCGGTCGGCGGCGTCGGTGGCGGGGTCGCCGGGCTCGCCGCCGTCCGGCCGGGGCGCGACGAGGTAGCCGGTCCGGCCCGGCAGGACGAGGTCGCGCGGCCCGCCGGCGTCCGGTGCGACGACCGGGACCCCGGACGCGAGCGCCTCCTGCACCGCCTGGCAGAACGTCTCCGCCTGCCCGGTGTGGACGAACACGTCGAGGCTGGCGTAGATCTCGGCGAGCTCGTCACCGCCGCGGTGCCCGAGGAACGCCGCCGAGGGCAGCCGCTCCCGCAGCTCCTCCGCGGCGGGCCCGTCCCCGACGACGACGAGCCGCGTCCCCGGGAGGTCCCCCAGCACCGCGAGCCGCTCGACCTGCTTCTCCGGGGCGAGCCGGCCGACGAAGCCGACCAGCCGCTCCCCGTGCGGTGCCAGCTCGGCACGCCACGCCGCGCTGCGCCGGGACGGCGTGAACCGGCGGGTGTCGACGCCACGGGCCCACTGGTGCACCCGCGGGACCCCGCGCTCCCGCAGCGCACCGGTCGCCCAGCTGGACGGGGCGAGCGTGCGGTCGGCCAGCGAGTGCAGCCGGCACGTCCAGCGCCAGGCGGCCCGTGCGGTCAGGCCGAGGCCGTAGGAGGAGGCGAACCCGGCCACGTCGGTCTGGTAGATCGCGACGGTGGGGATGCCGAGCCGTCGTGCGGCCGCCAGCCCGCGCGCGCCGACGACGAACGGCGCGGCGAGGTGGACGACGTCCGGCCGGAAGGCCCGCAGCGTCGTGAGCACCCGGCGGCTCGGGACCCCGACCGGCATCGAGTTGACCACCGGCAGCTCGACGGCCGGGATCCGGACCACCGGGACACCGTCGTGCTCGGCGGGCTCACCGGTCCCGGGGGCGATCACGAGGACGTCGTGACCTCCGGCACGCAGGTGCTCGCACACCCGCAGGACCGAGTTGGTGACGCCGTTGACCACCGGCAGGAAGCATTCCGAGACGATTGCGACGCGCACGGGGAGACAGTGCTCGCGGCGGGACGCCCCGCCGGGTCCACCGCATGATCGGCGGCCCAACCCTCGGCGAACATCGGGTGGGGCCGACCCGAGTTGGCGTGCCCGGCACAGGGGCGTCACCTCGCGGTCGCGGACGGGTCATCCCCCGCCCGGACACTCGGCGCACATGACGGCCGTCCCGCACACCACCCCGTCCGCGCGCCCGGTGGACCCGGCGCTGCTCTCCCGCGCCCTGGAGACCGCAGGACGGCTGGCCAACGACGCCGCCGAGGTCATCACGGCCATGCTCGGCCGGGAACACGGCGGCGAGGTCAAGGCCAACCCGTTCGACTGGGTCACCGACACCGACCGGACCCTCGAGCGGCACACCCGCCGGGTGCTGGCCGCGGAGTTCCCCGGCCACCCGGTCGTCGGCGAGGAGTACGGCGCCGACGCCGGTGCCGCGGAGGCACCGCTGCGCTGGGTGGTCGACCCGGTGGACGGGACCGCGAACTACGTGGCCGGGCTGCCGTGGTGCGCGTACAGCCTGGCGCTGGTGGACGGGGACGGGCCGGCCGTCGGCGTCGTCGCGGATCCGGGGCGGGGGCAGATCTACGCCGCGGCCCGCGGGCGCGGCTTCCGGGCGAACGGGGTCCCGGTGCCGGCGCCGGGGGCGACCCGGCTGGCCGGTTCCCTGGTGTGCGCCGAGGACCCGGACGCCGGCTTCGTCGCCCGCTGCCGCGCCGCGCACGCCGGGGTGCGCGTGCTCGGGTCGGCCGCGCTGGCGATCACGCAGGTGGCGCTGGGGCACGCCGTCGCCGCGGTGCTCACCCGCTACCACGAGTGGGACGTCGCCGGCGCGCTCTGCCTGGCCGCCGAGGCGGGCGCGCTGGTGCTGGACCGGGACGGCCGGTCCGCGCCGATGCCCGAGGGCGGGCTGCTCGTCGTCGCCCCGCAGGTGGCCGCGGAGGTGTGCGCGCTCTGGCGGCCCTGACGGACCGTCACGGGTCGGGCGAGGCGCAGTCAGGCGGCGCGGTCGCGGCGCCGGCGCAGGGCCACGTGGAGCGGGCCGAGCACCACCCAGACGGCCGCGATCCCGCCGGCGACCGGGAGGACGCCGTCGAGGGCGGTCCGGCCCGCGACCCGCACCCGGGTCGGCTCGGTGATGTCGTACTCGACGTAGATGTTCTGGCCCGGGGTCAGGCCGGCCGGGTAGGAGATCCCGGAGCCGGGGGTCTGCAGCCGTCCCTCGTGGTCGACGAACCGGACGACCGAGCGCCAGTAGCTCGAGCCGTCCAGCACCGTGGCGGCGGTGGTGGCCCGGTGGGCGTCGATCCGGATGTCGTCGAGGAACGCCCCGCCGAGCGCGATCAACCCGAGCAGGGTGAGCGTGACCCCGATCCCCGCGACGATCTCCGGCACGCGGTAGCGCACCCGGCCCAGCAGGCGGCTCGCGGCCGCCCGGGTCTCGGTCAGGACGTCGCCGGTCGGACTGGTCACGACGCGCCAGTCTAGGCGGCGCGCACCCGGGTGTGTCCGGGACCTCGCCGCGCGGCCGGGCACCGTTGCCTACCCTCGGGAGCGTGACTGTCGCACCGGCCGCCAGCGCTCTGCGCGTCCGTACGCGCCCGCTGCGGCTCGACGGACCCCTCCTGGACGTGCTCCCCGGCGACGCCGGCGCGCTGTCCTGGGTGCGCGGCGGCGAGGGTCTGGTCGGCTGGGGAGAGACCGCCCGGTTCACCGCGTCCGGGCCCGGCCGGCTCGCCGAGGCGGACCGCTGGTGGCGCACGGTGGTGTCCGGCGTGGACGTGCGGGACGACGTCGGGCTGCCCGGCACCGGGGCCGTCGCGTTCGCCTCCTTCACCTTCGACGACGACGCACCCGGCTCGGTGCTGGTGGTGCCGCGGGTGGTCGTCGGGCGGCGTGGCCGCCGGGCCTGGGTCACCGAGATCACCACGGCCGACGCACCGGCTGCGGACGCGGTGCTGCCGGCGCCGTCCCCGGTCCGGCCCGGCGGCCGGCTGCGCTACGCGGACGGTGACGTTCCCGCGCACCGCTACCGCGGCGCCGTCGCCGAGGCGGTGCGCCGGATGCGGGCCGGGGAGCTGGAGAAGATCGTGCTCGCGCACGACCTGCTCGCGCGCGCCGACACCCCCCTCGACCCGCGGTTCCTGCTGCACGGCCTGGCGCAGCGGTACCCGACCTGCTGGAGCTTCGCCGTCGACGGGCTGGTGGGGGCGACCCCGGAGCTGCTGCTGCGGCTCGACGGGTGGACGGTCGAGTCCCGGGTGCTCGCCGGGACCGCGTGGCCGGGCTCCGGGGGGTCCGATGTGGGCGCCGCGCTGGCCGGGTCCGCAAAGGACCGCCGCGAGCACGCCTACGCCGTCGACTCGCTCGCCGACTCGCTGCGCCCGCTGGTGGCCGACATCGAGGTCCCGGACGCGCCGTCGGTGCTGACCCTGCCCAACGTGTCCCACCTGGCCAGCGACGTCCGGGCCCGGCTCGACCCGGCGCGGCCGGCGTCGCTGCTGACCCTGGTCGAGGCGGTGCACCCGACCGCGGCCGTCGGCGGGACCCCGACCCCGGACGCGACCGCGCTCATCGCCGAGATCGAGGGCCTCGACCGCGGCCGCTACGCCGGCCCGGTCGGGTACGTCGACGCCGACGGCGGCGGGGAGATGGGCATCGCCCTGCGCTGCGCCGAGCTGGACGGGTGCACGGCCCGGTTGTTCGCGGGCTGCGGGATCGTCGCGGACTCCGACCCGGACGCCGAGGTGCGGGAGGCCGCCGCCAAGATGCGCGCCGTGAGGGACGCCCTGGCCGGCTGACCCCCGGCCGCGCGCGGGCCGGCGGCGCGCTCGCGCCGGGCGCGCGAACCGGGCCGGGCTCATCCGGCAGCGCCCGGACGGGACCGCGCCGGGGCCGGGGCCGCGCTCCGGCCGACCCGCGCTCAGGCCAGGGCGGCGGCGACCGTGCGGCGCAGGGCCGCGTGCGCGTCGCGCAGCCCGGAGCGGGCCGCGGCCACGCGGACCAGCCGACGGCCCGAGCCCGGCCACGCGGCCAGCTCGGCCGGGTCCCCGGTCCAGTCGGCGGCCGCCCAGCCGGTGGCCCGGGCGAGCCCGAGCAGGTCGACCCCGGTGGGCGTCCCGAAGACCCGCTCGAAGGCGTGCGCGTGCTCCGGACCGCCCTGTTCGAGCAGGTGGAAGATGCCGCCGCCGTCGTCGTCGAGCACGACCACCGTGAGGTCCGGGTCCGGTTCGGCCGGCCCGCCGCCCACCAGCCCGGTCGTGTCGTGCAGCAGCGTGAGGTCGCCGAGCAGCAGGGTCGTCGGCCCGTCGTGCGCCAGGGCCGCGCCGGCGGCCGTCGACACGGTCCCGTCGATGCCGGCCACCCCGCGGTTCGCGCGGACGACCAGGCCGTCGCGGGGTGCGGCGGCGAGCGCCACGTCGCGCACCGGGTTGGAGGAGCCGAGCACCAGCTGCCCGCCGTCCGGCTGGGCCCGGACCAGGTCGCGGGCCAGCCGCAGGCCGGGGGCGCCGTCGGCGGTGCCGTCGTCGAGGGCGGTGTCGAGGGCCTTCGCCGCGGTCCGGTCGGCCGCGCTCCACGCCCACGTCCAGTCGTCGGGCGGGGTCAGGTGGGGCAGCGAGCCCACGGCGCGCACCGTGCCCGGCACGTCGGTCCACGGTGCCCCGTGCGGCCCCGGATCGGCGTGGACGGCGACGGCGGGGTCGGCGAGCAGCGCGGCCACCGCCCGGTGCAGCGTCGGCCGGCCCAGCACCACGACCTGCGACGGCCGCAGCTCCGGCCGGTCCAGCAGCCAGGGCCCGCTGCGCAGGGCGTGCGGCCACCAGCCCGACGACGGCTCCGCGACCAGCGGTGCGCCGCCGAGGCGTGCCGGGTCCGCGGCGGGCCCGCCCGAACCGGCGATCACCAGCGTGCGGGCCGCCGGGTCGAGCGGCAGTGGCGGCAGGGACCGGACCGGGGGCGGCACGGCCGTCCAGGGTTCCCCGCCGTCGCGGCCGGGCGGGACGCCGGGTCCGAGCAGGTCGGAGCCCGGCGCAGCATCCTCGGTCTCCGGGACGAGCGGCTCGGTGTAGGGCAGGTCGAGGTGCACCGGGCCGGGGGCGCCGGACCCCGTGCCCGCCGCGGCGGCCAGCACCCGGGCCACCGTGGCCCGCCACCGCCGCACCTCGGCGTCGGTCACCGCGCCGGGCACCGCGAGCGAACCCGACCAGCGCACGGCCGGCCCGAACAGGCCGGACTGCGCGATCGTCTGGCTGGCCCCGGTCCCGACCAGCTCGGGCGGCCGGTCGGCGGTCAGCGCGAGCAGCGGCACGCCGGCGTGGGCGGCCTCGAGGACCGCGGGGTGCAGGTTCGCCACCGCCGTCCCGGACGTGACGACCACCGGGACCGGGCGCCCGGAGGCCAGGGACAGCCCGAGCGCGAGGAAGCCCGCCGCGCGCTCGTCGGTCCGGACGTGCAGCCCGACCAGCCCGAGCTCCTCGGCGCGGGCCAGCGCGAGCGCGGGCGGCGCGTTGCGCGAGCCCGGGCACAGGACCGCGTCGGTGACACCGGCGCGGACCAGCTCGTCCACGAGGACGCGAGCCTGGGCGGTGGAGCCGTTCACACGGTCCAGCGTAGGTCGTGACCGGTCGGGCGGGCCCCGACCCTCCTACGCATTCACGGGGTCAGGTACTCGAACACGGCCGCCGCGGTGGCGCCCGGCAACCGCGCCGCGGCCCGCTCCGCCTCGGCGCGCAGGAACGTGTCCGGGTCGGCCATCGGTCCGGACAGCCCGGCCAGGTACTGCTCGTGCGCCCGCAGCGACGCGACCGCCGCGTCGATGTGGTCGGAGATGTCGACGGCGTGCCGGGCCCGCGGCGACCCGGCGAGCGCGACGCCGTGCACACCGGCCCACGGCTCGCCGCCGATACCGGGGAAGATCCACCGGTTCGCCGCGTCCCGGACGGCGTCGATCACGGCCCGCCCGACCGCGATGTGATCGGCCTGGTTGAGGAAGCGGCCCTCGGCGTCCCAGGCCTCCCGGTGGTTCCCGGTGACGACGAGCTGCGGCCGGTGCCGGCGGATCCCCGCGGCGATGTCGCGGCGCAGCGCGGTCGAGTACTCGACGAGCCCGTCGGGGTGGTCGAGGAACTCGCACACCTCGACGCCCACGGCCGCGCACGCCACCCGCTGCTCGACCTCCCGGACGCGGGCGCACTCGTCGGGACGCAGCGAGTCGATCCCCGCCTCGCCGCGGGTCACGAGCAGGTAGGCGACCTGCTTGCCCTGCGCGGTCCAGCGCGCGACGGCCCCGGAGCCGCCGTACTCCATGTCGTCGGGGTGGGCGACGACGACCAGCACCCGGTCGGCGTCCTCGGGCAACGGCAGGTACTCGTCGTCGGCCATGCCGGACAGTCTGGCCCGGCGCTCCGGCACCCGTGCGGCCGGGGAACGTCTCGGTCGGGTCACCGATATGGCCGGAAGGGGTGAAATGCACCACCCTGACGACATACGGTGACGGAACCGAACCGAGCACCAGCCGCCACGAGGGGGACTCCGTGTCCGACAGGCACACCGGCGACATCCCAGGACGGGGGAGCTCCGGGCGAGCGTCCACGTCCGACCGTCCCACGCCGATCGGGCGGGTGGTCGCGGCCAGCATGCTCGGCACGACGGTCGAGTGGTACGACTACTTCCTCTACGGCGTCGCCGCGGCGCTGGTGTTCCCGCAGGTGTTCTTCCCCGATTCCGACGGCGCCACCGGGACGCTGCTCGCGCTCGGCACGTTCGCGGTCGGCTTCGTCGCCCGGCCGGTGGGCGGCCTGGTGTTCGGCCACTACGGCGACAAGATCGGCCGCAAGAAGCTGCTGGTCATCTCGCTGCTCATGATGGGCCTGTCGACGTTCGCGATCGGCCTGCTGCCCGGTTACGCCACCATCGGGTTCGCCGCACCGCTCCTGCTGGTCCTGCTGCGACTGGCCCAGGGCTTCGCGCTCGGCGGCGAGTGGGGTGGCGCCGTGCTCATCGTCTCCGAGCACGGCAGGCCCGAGCACCGCGGGTTCTGGGCCAGCTGGCCGCAGGCCGGTGCGCCGGCCGGACAGCTGCTGGCGAACGGGCTGCTCGCGATCATGGCGCTGGTGCAGTCGGAGGAGGCGTTCCAGGCCTGGGGCTGGCGGATCCCGTTCCTGCTCTCCGCGGTGCTGGTGTTCATCGGCCTGTACGTGCGGCTCGCCGTCGAGGAGTCCCCGGTGTTCCGGGACGCCCAGGCGAGGGCCGCCGCCCGGGCCGCGGCCGGCGAGAAGGACGCGATGCCGATCGTCGACGTCCTCCGGCAGTACCCGCGCGAGGTGCTCACGGCGATGGGGGCCCGGTTCGCCGAGAACGTCTCGTACTACATCTTCACGATCGTCATCTCGACGTACGTGACCCGGCAGCTCGACCTGTCGTCGTCGTTCGTGCTGGGCGCGGTGCTGATCGGCGCCGCCGTGCACCTGGTGACGACGCCGGTGTGGGGCGCGATCTCGGACCGGGTCGGCCGCAAGCCGGTCTACCTGTTCGGTGCGGCCGGCGTCGGCATCTGGGCGTTCGCGTTCTTCTTCCTCGTCGACACGAGGAACTTCGCGCTCACCGCGGTCGCCGTGACCGTCGGGCTGGTGCTGCACGGCGCCATGTACGGCCCGCAGGCCGCGTTCCTGTCCGAGCTGTTCGGCACCAAGGTCCGCTACTCGGGCGTCTCCATCGGCTACCAGCTGGCGTCGGTGTTCGCCGGCGGCCTCGCCCCGGTGATCGCGGTGTCCCTGCTGACCGCCACCGGCACCGGCTACGCGATCGCCGGCTACATCGCGGCCTGCTCGGTGCTGACGATCATCGCCGTCGCCCTGTACGCCGAGACCCGGACCCGCCGGCTCGACGAGGACCACGCGCTGCGGCAGGGCTGATCCCGGGGACTCCGGCGAGCACGACCTCGGCGGCGGGGACCGCCGGAGTAGCGTTGCGCCCGACATGAGCGCGACCCTGCACGTGACGGGCCTGGCCGCCGGCCACGGCGACCGCACCCTGTTCTCCGGCCTGGACCTCGTCGTCGCCCCCGGCGACGTGATCGGCCTGGTCGGCGCCAACGGCGCCGGCAAGTCCACCCTGCTGTCGGTCCTGGCCGGCAGCCGGTCCCCGGACGCCGGCCGGCTGACGCTCGCCCCGCCGGACGCCACGGTCGGGCACCTGCCGCAGGAGCCGGACCGGCGCGCCGGGGAGACGGTCGCGAGCTTCCTCGCCCGGCGCACCGGCGTCGCCGCCGTACAGTCCACGATGGACGCCGCTGCGGAGGGCCTGGCGGCCGGGGCGGACGGCGCGGGCGAGGCGTACGCGGCCGCCCTGGACCGCTGGCTCGCGCTCGGCGGCGCCGACCTGGACGAGCGCGCCACCGAGGTCCTGCGCGAGGTGGGTCTGACCGCGGGCCCGGACACGGCCATGACCGCGCTCTCCGGCGGGCAGGCCGCCCGGGCGAACCTGGCCGCGCTGCTGCTGTCCCGGTACGACCTGCTGCTGCTCGACGAGCCCACCAACGACCTGGACCTCGACGGGCTGGACCGCCTCGAGCGGTTCGTCACCGGCCTCGCCCGGCAGGGCACCCCGACCGTGCTCGTCAGCCACGACCGGGAGTTCCTGTCCCGCACCGTGAACCGGATCGTCGAGCTGGACCGTGCCCAGCAGTCCATCGGGATCTACGACGGCGGCTACGACGCCTACCTGACCGAGCGGGAGCGGGCCCGCCGGCACGCCCGCGAGGACTACGAGGAGTACGCCGACAAGCTCGACGCGCTCAAGCAGCGGGCCGTCATGCAGCGGAACTGGATGGCGCAGGGCGTCCGCAACGCGCGTCGCAAGACCAAGGACCCGGACAAGAACGTCCGGGCGCTGCGGGCCGAGTCCAGCGAGAAGCAGGCCGCGAAGGCCCGGCAGACCGAGCGGGCGATCGAGCGGCTGACCGTCGTCGAGGAGCCCCGCAAGGAGTGGGAGCTCCGGATGACGATCGCGTCGGCGCCCCGCTCGGGCACCGTCGTGGCGCGGGCCGACGGCGCGGTCGTGCGGCGCGGCGAGTTCGTGCTCGGCCCGGTGACCGCGCAGGTCGAGTGGGCCGACCGGGTGGTGGTGACCGGCGGGAACGGGGCCGGGAAGTCGACGCTGCTGGGGATGCTGCTCGGCCGGGTCCGGCCGGACTCGGGGAGCGCGGGGCTCGGGTCCGGGGTCGTCGCCGGGGAGATCGACCAGGTCCGCGGCGCGTTCCTCGGGGAGCGGACCCTGCTGCGGGCGTTCGGCGAGCAGGTGCCGGACTGGCCGGAGTCGGAGGTCCGGACCCTGCTGGCCAAGTTCGGGCTGGGCGCGGACCAGGTGCTGCGCCCGGCGTCGTCACTGTCCCCGGGCGAGCGGACCCGGGCCGGGCTGGCGCTGCTGCAAGCCCGCGGGGTGAACCTGCTGGTGCTCGACGAGCCGACCAACCACCTCGACCTGCCCGCGATCGAGCAGCTCGAACGGGCCGTCGACGCGTTCGGGGGAACCGTCCTGCTCGTCACCCACGACCGGCGGATGCTCGACACGGTCCGTTCCACCCGCCGCTGGGAGGTGCGCGACGGCGCGGTCGTCGAACGCTGACGGCGTCGACACACCGATGGCCCCCGGTCCGGCGGGACCGAGGGCCATCGGTGGAAAGGAGTGGGTGGGTGGACGCCCGGTCAGGCCTGCTCGGGCTCGACGGCGTCGGACTGCGCGACGATGGCGAAGCGCAGCTCCTGCTCGCCGCCGTCGGTCTGGACCGGCTGCACGTCGAGGACCTTGTCGTCCAGGATCTGGGCCGCGCCCGGCTCCAGGAAGACGGCGATGCCCTCGCCCCGCAGCACCGTGTCCTGCGCGTCGGCCGACTGCGCGAGTGCGAGCTCCAGCCCCTGCTCCGGGTCCGGCGCGGTGATGCGCAGGCCACCCTCGTCGGGCAGCTCCGCGTCGGTGCTCAGAGTCTTGATCGCCTCGGCGGCGTTCTCCGTGATCGCCAACATTGGCCCCACCGTACGGGCGCCGCGACCGGCGTCCACCGCGGCACCCCCGTGTCGATCTCCATCGGGTGAGCGGTGAGGCCGTGCCCTCCCGGAACGCGCAGTGTGACGTGCGCCATAGCGCTCGTGAGTGGTTGCGCGGGCCCTGGCCCGCGCAACCACTCACGAGGCGTCAGCCGAAGGTGTCCGGGTCCGGGCCGAGGCGGCGGCCGGCGTCCAGCTTCTCGATCGCGGCCACGTCGGCGTCGGACAGCGCGAAGTCGAAGATCTCGAAGTTCTCCCGGATCCGGCCCGGGTCGCCCGACTTCGGGAAGACGACGTTGCCGAGCTGGATGTGCCAGCGGAGCACCACCTGGGCGGGGGTCTTGCCGTACGTGGCGGCCAGCTCCTTCAGCTCCGGCGCCTCCAGCAGCCCCTTGCCCTGGCCGATCGGGCTCCAGGCCTCCGTGGCGATGTCGTGCTGCTGGTGGTACTCGCGCAGCTCCCGCTGGACCAGGTTCGGGTGGAACTCGATCTGGTTGACCGCCGGCACCGTCGACGTCTCCCGCGCGAGCCGCTCCAGGTGCGGGATCTGGAAGTTCGAGACGCCGATCGAGCGGGCCTTGCCGGAGGCCAGCGCGTCCTCGAAGCCCTGCCAGGTCTCGACGTAGCGGTCGTCGTGCGGCCGCGGCCAGTGGATCAGGTACAGGTCGACGTGGTCGAGGCCGAGCCGGGTGAGGCTCTCGTCGAGGCGGCGCACGGCCTCCTCGCGGCCGTGCCCGTCGTTCGCGAGCTTGGTGGTGATCCACAGCTCGTCCCGGGGGATGCCCGAGTCGGCGATCGCCTTCCCGACGCCCTCCTCGTTGCCGTACATCTGCGCGGTGTCGATGTGCCGGTAGCCCACGTCGAAGGCGGCCGTCACCTTCTCCGCGGTGCGGCCGGGCTCGATCTGGAACACGCCGAACCCGAGCTGCGGGATCTCCCTGCCGTCGTTCAGCTTGATGGTGGGAACAGCCATGTTCCCTGTCTACCCGTGCCGCCGGGATCGCATGCGCCGGCCCCGGCCGGTCAGCCGGGCCGCAGGGCGCGCGCCGCGATCTGGGCCAGGTGGACCGGTTCGCGTTCGCCGGCCTGCCGGACCTGGGTGCGGCAGGAGTAGCCGTCGGCGAGCAGCGCGACCGCGTCGTCGGCGGACCGGACCGCGGGCAGCAGGGCACGCTCGGCGCAGGCCATCGAGATGTCGTAGTGGCCGTCCTCGAACCCGAAGTTGCCGGCCAGGCCGCAGCAGCCCGAGTCGAGCACGGTCGCGTCCACGCCGAGGGCCGCGAGCACCGCGCGGTCCGGCTCGCTGCCGAGCTCGGCGTGCTGGTGGCAGTGGATCTGCACCAGCGCGGCGCCGTTGCCCTCGCCTGCGGCGGCGGACAGCTCGTCGGTGTGCCGGGCGAGCAGCTCCGCGAACGTCGACACCTGCCGGGCGAGCAGCGGCACCCGTGGCTCGTCCGGGAGCAGCTCCGCGGCGTCGGAGCGCAGCGCCGCCGTGCAGGACGGCTCCAGCCCGACGACCGGGATGCCGGCGTCGAGGGCCGGCCCGATGGCGCGCAGGCTGCGCGCCAGCACCCGGCGGGCCGCGGTGACCTGCCCGGTCGAGGTCCAGGTCAGCCCGCAGCAGACGGTGCGCGGCGGCAGTTGCACCCGGTAGCCGAGTCCGGTGAGGACGGCGACGGCGTCCGCGGCGATGTCCGGGTCGAAGTGGTCGGTGAACGTGTCGGTCCACAGCAGCAGCGGGCCACGACTGCCCGGCTCGACGCCGAGGTCGGGCACCGGCGACATCGCCGGCCCGCGGGCGGCCCGCGCGGTGTAGGTCTCCCGGGCGATCGGCGGGATCGCGCGGCGGGCGTCGATCCCGCCGGCCTTCTTCGCGACCTTCGCCAGCAGCGGCACCCGGGACAGCCGGTTGATGCCGTCGACGGCGGCCGCGGGCAGCGCCCCGACGACCCGCAGCCAGCGGGGCAGCGCCCCCATCGAGTAGTGCGAGCGCGGCCGCAGCCTGCGGTGGTAGCGGTGCGCGAGGAACTCGGTCTTGTACGCGGCCATGTCGACCCCGACCGGGCAGTCGGACTTGCAGCCCTTGCAGGACAGGCACAGGTCCAGCGACTCGGCGACCTCGTCGGACCGCCAGCCGTCGGTGATGATCTCGCCGCTGGCCATCTCGAACAGCAGCCGGGCCCGGCCGCGGGTGGAGTGCTTCTCCTCGCCGGTGACGTTCCAGCTCGGGCACATCACCCCGGAACCGGTGTCGATCGCGCACTTGCCCACGCCGAGGCAGCGCCGGGTGGCGCGGTGGAACGAGCCGCGGTCGTGGCCGAACGCCAGCTTCGGCTCGTCGGGCATGGTGGGCATGCCGAGCTGGACCCGCAGGTTCTCGTCCATCGTCGCCGGGCGGACCACCCGGCCCGGGTTCATCCGGTCGTCCGGGTCCCAGATCTCCTTGAACCGCTCGAACCCGGCGATGATCTGCGGCGGGTACATCCGGGGCAGCAGCTCGGCGCGGGCCTGCCCGTCGCCGTGCTCGCCGGACAGCGACCCGCCGTGCGCGACGACCAGGTCCGCGGCGTCGGTCATGAACGCCCGGAAGTTCGCGATTCCCGGCTTCGTCAGCAGGTCGAAGTCGATCCGGACGTGCAGGCAGCCGTCGCCGAAGTGGCCGTAGTAGATGCCCTTGCGGCCGTGGCGCTCCAGCACCTTGTCGAACTCGCGCAGGTAGGCGCCGAACCGCTCCGGCGGGACGGCGGCGTCCTCCCAACCGGGCCAGGCCTCGCCGCCGTCCGGGGAGCGGGTCAGCAGGCCGGCGCCCTCCTCGCGGACCCGCCACAGCGCCGCCATCCGGGCCGGCTCGGAGACCACGACCGCGCCGGTGGTGTAGGGGCGCATCGCGTCGGCGACCGCCTGCGCGGCCGCCTCGGCCGCCGCCCGGGTCTCGCCGCCGGTCTCGACGTAGAGCCAGCCCTCGCCCTCGGGCAGCATCCGGCTCGTCGTCTCGTTCGGCCGCAGCGCCCGCAGCGACGCGATCAGCCCGGCGTCCATCCCCTCGATGGTCAGCGGCCGCTGCTCGCGCACGACCATCACGTGGTCGGCGGCGTGGTAGGCGTCCGGGAAGCCGAGCACGGCCAGCGCCCGCGCGGGCGGCGAGGAGACCAGGTCGACCGTCGCGGACAGGATCGTCGCGCAGGTGCCCTCGGTCCCGACCAGCGCCTTCGCCAGGTTCACGTTGCCGGGGACGAGCTGGTCGAGGTTGTAGCCGGACACCCGCCGGGTGAGTTCGGGGACGTGCGCGGCCACATCGGCGGCCATGCCGGCGCCGAGCGTCCGCAGCGCGTCCGGGATCGGCCCGGTCTCGGTGCCGTCGCCGCCGAGCGTCAGCCGCTCGCCGCGATAGGTCAGGACCTCGAGCGCGCGGACGTTGTCCACGGTCTTGCCCCAGGCCACCGAGTGCGACCCGCAGGCGTTGTTGCCGATCATCCCGCCGATCGAGCAGCGGTTGTGGGTCGACGGGTCCGGGCCGAACGTGAGCCCGTGCGGCTTCCCGGCGTCGCGCACGGCGTCGCACACCGCCCCGGGCTGCACGGTCGCGGTCCGCGCGTCCGGGTCCACCGACAGGATCGCGTCCATGTGCGTGCGGAAGTCGAACGCGACCGCGGTGTTGACCGCCTGCCCGGCGATCGAGGTCCGGGAGCCGACCGGCAGCACCGGCACGTCGTGCGCGCGGCACACCGCCATCGCGGCCTCCACGTCACCCGCGTCCCGGGGGGCGATCACGCCGATCGGGACGCCGCGGTAGTTCGAGGCGTCCGCGGACCACATGGCACGGCTGGCCGCGTCGAACCGGACCTCGCCGCCGATCGCGGCACGCAGGTCGTGCTCCAGGGCGCGGTACGCGGTCGTGGTCGCGCTGTCCGTTCCGCTGCGCGATCCGCTCGTGCTGCTCACCGGTCTCCTCTCGCCGGGTCGGGACGGCGACGACGCTACCCCGGCGGCCCCGGTGCGCTCGTCCGACGTGGGGCTCGTGACGTCACCCGCCCTGCCCTCACCGCGCGTCCCCCGCCGGCCACACCGGAATCTAAGCTCCGGCCATGCCCGTCTCCGAGACCTTCGACCCCGACGCCTGGACACCGGTCGAGGGGTTCGCCTTCCGCGACATCACCTACCACCGCGCGGTGTCCACCGGCGCGGTGCGGATCGCGTTCGACCGGCCCGAGGTGCTCAACGCGTTCCGGCCCGGCACCGTCGACGAGCTGCACACGGCACTCGAGCACGCGCGGACCAGCGCCGACGTCGGCTGCGTGCTGCTGACCGGGAACGGGCCGTCGCCGAAGGACGGCAAGCGGGCGTTCTGCTCCGGCGGCGACCAGCGGATCCGCGGCCGGACCGGCTACCAGTACGCGTCCGGGGAGACCGCCGACACCGTCGAGAAGGGCCGGGCCGGGCGGCTGCACATCCTCGAGTGCCAGCGGCTGATCCGGTTCATGCCCAAGGTCGTCATCGCCGTCGTCAACGGGTGGGCGGCCGGGGGCGGGCACTCGCTGCACGCCGTGTCGGACCTGACCCTGGCCAGCGCCGAGCACGCCCGGTTCAAGCAGACCGACGCCGACGTCGGCTCGTTCGACGGCGGCTACGGCTCGGCCTACCTGGCCCGCCAGGTCGGGCAGAAGTTCGCCCGGGAGATCTTCTTCCTCGGCCGGACCTACACCGCCGAGCAGATGCACCACATGGGCGCGGTGAACGAGGTCGTCCCGCACGCCGAGCTGGAAGGGACCGCCCTGCAGTGGGCGACCGAGATCAACGGCAAGTCGCCGCAGGCGCAGCGGATGCTCAAGTACGCGTTCAACCTGGCCGACGACGGGCTGGTCGGCCAGCAGCTGTTCGCCGGCGAGGCGACCCGGCTGGCGTACATGACCGACGAGGCCGTCGAGGGGCGCGACTCGTTCCTGGAGAAGCGCGAACCGGACTGGTCGCCGTTCCCCTGGCACTACTGACGCGCGTGATCGACGATCCGGCGCGGGACCCGGCCGGGTCCCGTGCCGACGTGTCGATCCGGTCAGTCCACGGCCGGGCGCGGGCGCGGGATCTGCGGCGCGGCCGCGGGCCGGGGTGCCGGCACCTGGAACGCGAGCGCCGCGAGCTCACCGGCGGCCGCGCGGTGCCCCGAGCCGGCCGGACGCCGGCACCCCACGGCGTGCCGGTCGCCGGTCGGGGACGGGTCGGTGGCTGCGGGGTGCGGCATGGGGAGCTCCTCACGACTCCGGGGAGCGCGGCCGGTGCGCCGCGACTCTCACCGGCTGCGTCGCGCCCGGGTTCCCGCGTGTTGCACGCCGGCCACACCGATCCCCGGATGTGATGAAAGCGCCGTGCGGAGGCAACGCCGGTGCGTGATCGTCACGCTGGAAGGGTGATCGGCATGGGCGTGCGGGCGATCGGGGTCGACGGGTCCCCCGAGGCGGTGTCGCGGCTGGCGGCCGCGCTGCGGGCCGCGCTGGACGGCGCGGGCCCCGCCGTCCTCCCGGTCCGGGCGCGCCCCGGCGCGGAGCCGCCGCTGCCGGAGCCGGTCGCCCGCGCCGCCGCCGAAGGGGCGCTGCCGGACGGGCTCGCGGTCGTCGTCGCCACCTCGGGGTCGACCGGGGTGCCCAAGCACGTGGCGCTGACCGGGGACGCGCTGCGCGCCTCGGCCGCGGCCACGCAGGACCGGCTGGGGGGACCCGGCACGTGGCTGCTGACGCTGCCCGCCGAGCACGTCGCGGGGGTCCAGGTGGTGCTGCGGGCCCTGCTGTCCGGGACGCCCTGCGTGGTGCAGGACGTCCGCGACGGGTTCCGGCCCGGCGGGCTCACCCGCGCCACCGCGCGGATGCGGCACGGTGCCCGCCGCTACACCAGCCTCGTCCCCACCCAGCTGGCCCGGGTCCTCGACCACGGGTCGGCGCCGCTGCACGCCCTCGCCGGGTACGACGCCGTCCTGGTCGGCGGGGCCGCGCTCGACCCGGGGCTCCGCGCCCGGGCGGAGGCGCACGGCGTCCGGGTCGTCACCACCTACGGGATGAGCGAGACGTGCGGTGGGTGCGTGTACGACGGCGTCCCGCTCGACGGCGTCACGGTCACGCTCGAGCCCGGCTCCGGGCGGGTCGTGCTCGGCGGGCCCGTGGTGGCGGCCGGGTACCTGGGCGCGGCGGAGGCGACGGCCGAGGCGTTCACCCCGGACGGGTTCCGCACCTCCGACCTGGGCGCGCTCGCGCCCGACGGGACGCTCACCGTGCTCGGGCGGGCCGACGACGTCGTCAACACCGGCGGGGAGAAGGTCGCCCCGGCCGCCGTCGAGCGGGCGCTGCTGGCGCTGCCCGGGGTGTGCGGGGCCTGCGTGGTGGGGCTGCCCGACGACCGGTGGGGCCAGGTCGTGGCGGCCCTCGTCGTCACCGGCGGGCCCGGGCCGGGGGACGACGAGCTCCGCGCCGCCGTCCGGGATGCCTGCGGGCGCGCCGCCGTGCCCCGGGTGCTGCACCGGGCCGCCACGATCCCCGAGCGGGGCATCGGGAAGCCCGACCGGGCCGCCGTCGCGGCGCTGCTGGAGCGCCACCGCTGAGGGTGCTGCGGTCACCGTCCGAAATCGGTGACTGCGCAGAGCAACGGACCGGTGCCCGGGCGGCGCCGCCACGCCACCCGATCCGGCGAGACCGGCGTACACACCTTGGGGTCTCTTCACAGAACGTGCATTGCGCCCCGGCCGCACATCGAGTGTGCTTCTGCCACTGGCGACACAGAGACCACCACGTCCTCAGTCGTCACACGGGTCACAGCGATGCAGCGGGGGTTGTCCACATGCGCAGGATCACGCGGGCCGGGCTGCGTGCCGTCGGTCTGCTCGCCGCGACCGGTGCGCTCTGCGCCGCCGCCGTGGTGCCGGCGGTGGCGGCGGAGCCGGGCACGACCTGGCAACCGGAGCTCACCGGGAACGGGACCGGCGTCGTCGTCGACGGGGGTGCGGCGCGGTTCGACCGCGCGACCGCGTTCGGGGCGCCGGCCGGCGAGAGCAGCAACACCGAGGCGGTGCAGGGCCCGGTGGACGTCGTCCCGACCGGGCTGCTCACCCTCGCGCCGCGCACCCTCGACGCCCCGACCCGCGAGGTCGGATCCACCCTGGTCGCCGACACGCCACCCGGATCGAGCGCGACCGTCGACATCCGCGGGCGGAAGGCCGGCGGCGGCTGGACCGAATGGATCCCGGCCGACGGCGGCCGGGCCGAGCTGCCCCAGGCCGTCCGCGAGGTCCAGGGACGCCTGGTGCTGACCTCGACCGGGAACGCGACCCCCGTCGTCCGCGCGGTGACGCTGTCCGCCGCGCCGACGGCCGAGGCCGAGACCGGGCCGCTGACCGAGGCCGCACCGCGTGCCTACTCGGTCTTCGCCACCCGGGAGGGCCTGGTGGGCGGCACCACCGCCAACGGCCACAAGATCGTGCCCCGGGACCGCTTCGTCGCGCTGCCCTCGCGGCGGGCGCTGTCCGGCAACGGCAAGACCGACTACTCGGTGAAGGTGTGCGCGGCGAACGGCCGCTGCGCGATCGCGCCGGTCTGGGACATCGGCCCGTGGAACACCAAGGACGACTACTGGAACCCGCCGCACCAGCGCGAGATGTGGAAGGACCTGCCGCAGGGCGTCCCGCAGGCCGCGGCGGCCCGCAACGGGCACAACGGCGGCAAGGACCAGTTCGGCCGCCGGGTCGCCAACCCGGCCGGGATCGACCTCGGTGACGGGATCTTCTGGGACGTCCTGGGCCTCAAGGACAACTCGCAGGTGCACGTGGAGTACCTGTGGACCGGCTCGCAGCGGCTGTCCGCGGTCCGCGCCGAGGGCGCGCCGGAGGTGCCGATCCTCGCCCGCCCGGAGGCCGGTGCCGAGTCGGTCGGGATCGCGGTGAACGCCACCGACGTGCCGGTGCAGTGCCGGCACGGCGAGTTCGTCCGGATCGGGGAAGGCCAGTACCTGCCGACGACGGCGTTCGGGCCGCTGCCCGCCGACCTGCCCGGCTGTGACGGGGCCGCTCCGGGCCCGGGTGCGCGCCCGGCCGCCGGTGCGGCTGCCGCACCCACCGGTAGCGCGGTTCCCGGCACCCCGGCCGCCGGCACGCCCGGCACCGCGCCCGCTGGCTCGCCCGGCACCCCGCCCGCCGGGGCGCCCGGCACCTCGCCCGCCGGGACCGCGCCCGCCGGCACTGCGCCCGCCGGAACCGCGCCCGCCGGCTCGCCCGGTACCCCGCCCGGCACCCCGCCCGCCGGCGCCGCGTTCGCGCCCGGCACCGCTTCATCGGGCGACAGGCCCGCCGCTCCGGCTCCGAGGCCAGGTGAACCCGCCCGGGTGACCTCCGGCACGCCGTCACCCGGTGGCACGCCGACCGCCGACGCCCGCGTCCCGGCCGGAGACAGCCAGGCCGCGGCGGCACCGCGACAGCCCGGGTCCTCCCAGCGGGCACCCTCCGGGACGCGCTGAGCCGACCCGGCCGGGGCTCGGTTCGTGTCGGACGCGGCCGCCGAGGCGCTCGCCGGTGCCGGGGGACCTCGGCCAGGCGGGCGGCGCGCGCGGTCGCCGGGGGCACTCGCCGGGCGCCCGGGAGTCCTCGGCCGGGCGGGTTGGCGCGGCGCCAGTCCCCGGGGCGCTCGCCGGGCGCTCGGGAGGGCTCTGCCGGGCGGGGCCGGCGCCGGATCGGTGCATCGGCACAGCCCGCCGGGCCGGCTCCACTCGACCAGTCGCTGCCACCCTCGCGGACGAGCACGTTTCAGCGTCGGGGGACGGACACGTGCTCCCGACCATGTGCACGTCGAACGGTCAGCGACCGAGTCACACGATTCCGCCCCTCAGAAGGCGATGGCGCGCGGCTCGCGGCCGCGTCCGAAGACGATCAGCACCTTCCGGCCCGACCGACGGCGAAAACGCGCCACTCACCACACACCCGTCCGACGATCAGCACGCTCACGCCCTCCACCGGGCAGAAACGTGCCACTCACTGCCCCCGAGCCGACCGAGGCGCACGAACCCGCCCCTCCGAGGGCGACAGCGCGCCACTCGGGGGACGTCACCGCCACTCGCGGCCACGCCCGACGTCCTCGCGGCCGCCCGGCACGATCGACCGGGTGGAGCGCGCACGACGAGCATCGAGGCGGAGCGGGACGCGCGGGGCGGCCCGGCGAGCGGGATAGGTTCGTCGCGTGGCCACCACCGCAGAATGGATCGAGGGCGCGCGCCCGCGCACCCTGCCCACCGCGATCTCCCCCGTCCTCGTCGGGACCGGGGCCGCGCTCGGCGCGGGCGCCGTCGCACCCGGCGCCGCGCTGCTCGCACTGCTGGTGGCGGTCGCGCTGGTGATCGGCGTGAACTTCGCCAACGACTACTCCGACGGCATCCGCGGCACCGACGACGAGCGGGTCGGCCCGCAGCGCCTCGTCGGCTCGCGGGCCGCCGAGCCGCGCACCGTCAAGGCCGCCGCGTTCGCCTGCTTCGGTGTCGCGGCGGTGGCCGGGCTCGCGCTCACCGCGCTGTCCGGCCAGTGGTGGCTGGTCGCCGTCGGGGCGCTGTGCATCGTCGGGGCCTGGTTCTACACCGGCGGCGCCCGGCCGTACGGCTACGCCGGCCTCGGCGAGGTCGCGGTGTTCGTCTTCTTCGGCCCGGTCGCCGTGCTCGGCACGATGCTCACCCAGGCCCGCACGGTGGACGCCGCCGCCGTCGGCGCCGCGGTCGGCGCCGGCCTGCTGACCTGCGCGGTCCTCGTCGTCAACAACCTCCGCGACATCCCGGGCGACCGGGTGGCGGGCAAGCGGACGCTCGCCGTCCGGCTCGGTGAACGGGGGACGCGGGCGCTGTACACCGCGACCGCGCTCGTCCCGTTCGTCATCGCCCTCGGGGCCGCCTTCGACCGCCCCGGCCTGCTCGTGGTGCTGCTCGCCCTGCCCGCCGCGGTGCGGCCGGTGCGGACGGTGCTCGGCGGCGCGGACGGCCCGGCCCTGGTCCCGGCGCTGCGGGACACCGGGCTACTGCTGCTGGCCTGGGCGGTCGCCGTCGCTGTCGGTCTCGCCGTCGGCTGAACCGGCGCTCCCGGGCACCCGGTCGCCGTCGCCGGGCCGGGGGTCGGCGTCACCCCGGAGCTGCGCCCGCAGCGCCTCGCGCTCGGCCGACCGCGTCGCGGTCGACGCGGCGATCGCCCGGTCCAGCCGCCCGCGCAGCCCGCGGAAGAGCACCATCGACAGCGGCAACGCCACGATCAGCGCGACCAGCAGCGCCACCACCAGCGGGGCCCCGGCGACTGTGAGCACCAGCGCGACGACGGCGACCAGCCCGAGCCGGGCGAGCGCGTAGAGCGCCACCGTGGCGGCCAGCCCGGGCTCACCCGCGCGGGCCCGCGCCGCGGCCTGCGGCGGCGGAGTCGGAGACGTCATGCCGCCACCATACGGATCGGGCCGGGGAAGGCCGACGGGTCGCCGGCCGTCCGGTCAGCGCTCGACGAGTGCGAGTACCCGCGCCGGGGACCCCGAGCCGGTGACGATCGGCAGCGGCCCCGCGATCACGACCGCACCCGTCGGCGGCAACGACGCGAGGTTCTGGAGCTGGGTGAGCCCGTACTTGTCGTTGCCCATCAGCATCGAGTGGCACGGGAACATCGGCTCGAAGCCGGCCGCCGCTCCCGCATCGGTGCCCACCGTCTCGACACCCATCCCGACGACCGGCGACTCCTCGGCGACCCAGCGCGCGGCCGCGACCGACAGGCCGGGGGTGTGCGAGCCGGAGGCGTCGGTGTTGGTCATCTCCTCCTGCGAGTGCGACCGGGCGTCCCAGCCGGTCCGCACGAGCAGCCACCCGCCCTCGGGCAGCGGCCCGTGCTGCGCCTCCCACGCGCGGATGTGCTCGACCTCGACCAGGAAGTCGGGATCCTCACGCGCCTGCTCGGAGACGTCGAGCACGGCGGCCGGCCCGATCAGCCGGCGCACCGGCACCGACGCGACGTCGTCGAGACCCTTGCCGCTGACCCAGTGGTTCGGCGCGTCGAAGTGGGTCCCGGTGTGCTCACCGGTGCGGAAGTTGTTCCAGTACCACGCCGGACCGCGGTCGTCGTACCGGCTGATCTCCTCGAGCTCGAACCGGGCGGTCTGGCCGAACTCCGGCGGCAGTTCGAGGACGGGCGTCTGCGCGGAGAGCGGGGCGGTGAGGTCGACCACCTCGATCGCTCCGGATCGCAGCGCTGCGGTCAGGTCCGAGAGCACGGACATGATTCCTCCTGGGGAGAGAGCCGCCGGCCGGGGACGGGCGGCGGTGGGCGGACGGGTCAGGCGGGCCGGTCGGCGGACCGGCTGGTGGACGGGGGTTCCTTGACCTGCGCACCGTCCGGGCCCTCGAACGTGCGGCCCCATCCGGTCACGACCGAGAACACCATGATGACGGTGAGCACCAGCGGGTAGAGGCACGCGAGGAAGATCGATGCGGGCGAGAGGCCCGGCATCCCGTCGACGCCCCCGGTGAGGTCACTGCTGATGAACAGGAACGCGCTGAGTGCCGGGAGGACGCACGCCGCGCCCATCGCGAAGCAGTCCATCACGTTCGCGCGGCGGTACGGGTGGAGACCGACGCTCGCGCCGATGCGGTCGACGACCGGCCCGAACGTCACGATCGACGGACCGACGACCCCCGCGAACAGCGCGGTGACGATCGACTGGCCCCCGCCGATGGCCACCTCGGCGCCGGCGGGCGTGCCGGCGAGCCTGGACTCGGAGATCCTGGTGACGACCAGCTCGAGCACGCCGGCGGCCTGCAGGACACCGAGCATGCCGAAGACCATGAGGCTCAACCCGATCAGCGGCAGCATGTCCTCGACCCCCGCGATCAGGAACCCCTCGGCCGTGCCGTCCTTCGCGGACACGATGCCGGCGGGTGTCATCAGCCCGGCGAGGAGCGCCGTGACGGTGCCGCCGACCAGGCCGACCGTGATCGCGAGGTAGAGGTCCCGCATGACGAACGCGACGACGAACAGCGCCACGATCGGGATCAGCATCACCAGGCCGCGCGGTGACGCGTCGGCCGCGGCCGGCGCGGCACCGGGGCCGTCCGCGAGGAACACCGTGCCGATCAGCAGGTAGAGGACCAAGCTGGCGCCCGCGGCCGTGAGCGCGTACTTCGCACGGGTCGCGACGACCCCGGCCACGTCGGCGACGCCCGGACGGGTCCGGAACCGCTGCGTGGTGGCGGAGACGATCGTGGTGTCCGAGATCGGCGCGAGGTTGTCGCCGAAGAGCGCCCCGGACAGGATCGCACCGGCGAGCAGCGCCGGTTCGGCACCCAGCGCCGCACCGGCCGGGTAGAAGATCGGGAACGCCGTGAAGAGGGTCCCGAGCGAGGTTCCGGTCGACATCGACATCGCGCAGGCCGCCACGAAGACGACCGCCGGGAACGCGCCGCCACCGACCCCGATCTCCGTGGCGAGCCAGACGAACCCCTCCGAGACACCGGTCTCCTCCACGAGCGCGGCGAGCGGTCCGACGATGAACAGGATCAGGGTCACGGTCATCGCGATCGGCGTCGCGATCCCGGCGATCACGCTCTCCCAGAACCGGGCGTAGTCCTTCGCGACGAGGGCCGCGAGCATCAGCCCGACCAGCGCGGACATCGTCAGCGCGTTCATGTCGAACGCACCGAGGAACACGAAGTGCACGGTCGCGCCGACGAGGAAGATCAACGGTGCGATGAAGGCACCGCTGATGCCGGTCCTGAACCTCAGCGTGCTGGTGGAACTCATATCCGACTCCGTTGTCCGAAAGGTTCAGTTGTCCAGGAGGAAGAGCCGGCGACCGGCCCTCGCCTCGAAGCGGAACCAGCGATCGGCCCGCAGGCCGTCGACGGTCGTCCGCGCGCGATTGACGATCGTCACCAGGCGTTCCACCGACTCGACCTCGGCGAGGATGAAGAACGCGTACTGCAGCGACCCGGGCTGGCCGACCAGGAAGTAGTCGTCGTCGAACGACGCGATCAGGTCGAGCCCCATCGCGCGCCAGTCGTCGAGGAGGGAACGGAGCGCGGGCAGCGCCTGCTCCTCGCGTTCCCGGTCGCTCGCGGCGTACCAGGTCTCCCGGCACGCGCCGAAGATCATGACGCGGACGGGGTGCTCGAGGGTGGGTGGTTCGAACATCGGTCTGCCCTCACCGGGTCCGACGGTGGTCGGCGAGCGCGCGCAGCACGGCGTCGACGTCGGATGCGTCGTTGTAGTAGTGGAACGAGATCCGCAGCACGTCGCCGCGCGGGCTGCACACGATGCGGCGGGACTTGAGGTACGCGCTCAGCGCCTCCGGGTCGGCGTCGCGCACGGCGACCTGCGGGCCGCGGCGTTCGGCGTCGCTCGGCGACCCGACGGTCTCGCCCGCGGCACGGAGCTCGTCGACGAGGTACGACGTGAGGTCGGTGACGTGTGCCCGCACGGCCTTCGCGTCGAGTCCGGCGAGGAGGCGCAGGCCGGCGACCGCACCGTACGCCGACGGGACCGACGGCGTACCGGCCTCGAACCTGCGGGCGCCGGCCGGGTAGTCGAGGTTGCGGGGATCGAACTCGAACGGATCGCGCCGGCCGAACCAACCGGTCGCGGGCGGGTCGACCGCGTCCGCCAGCCCGCCACGCACGTACAGGAACGCGATCCCCGGGATGCCGAGCAGGTACTTCAGCGCCCCGCACACGAGGTAGTCGCAGTCGAGCTCGCGCACCGAGACCGGCTCGACACCGAGCCCCTGGTAGGCGTCGACGAGCACCTTCGCGCCCCTCGCGTGGGCCGCGGCGACGACGTCGGCGACCTCGAAGCGGTAACCGTTGCGGTACGAGACGAGCGGCACCGAGACCAGCCCGGTGTCGTCGCCGATCGCCGCCGCGTAGTCCTCGGCGCGGACCTGGCCGTCGTGCTCGTCGGCGAACGCGATGCGGGCGCCCCGCTCGCGCTGGGCGAGCCAGACGTGCGCGACGGACGGGAACTCGAGATCGGTCGTGACCAGGCCGGGCCGGGCACCCCAGTCCTGGGTCGAGGCCACCTGGTAGGCACCGGCGGACGCCGACGGCACGACGGCGACCTCGTCCGGGGTCGCCCCGATCAGCTCGGCGAACATCGTGCGCGCCCGTTCGACGGTGCCCATCCAGAGGTCCCACGGCGCGCCGTGCGCGCGGATCGTGTGCTGGAACTCGGCGAGCGCGGAGCTCAGCTCGTCCGACAGCGCTCCCTGGCTGCAGCTCGCGAGGTGCACGGTGTCCGCGAACGCCGGGAACCGGCGCCGGAACTCGGCCGGGGTCGGGTGTTCCATGGGGTGTCCTCCAGGGGTCAGTAGCTGGGTGGCGTGATCGCGAGGGTGAACCGCGTCGGCTCGCCGGCCTCGTTGAGGTAGCGGTGCGGCAGACGGGAGTCGAAGTAGCAGGAGTCGCCCGGACCCAGCCGGTGGGCCTGGCCGCGCACCTCGACGACGAGCTCGCCTGCTGTCACGACGACGCACTCCTCCGAGGGGTGCGACCAGGGCTCCTCCGACGAGCACGCGCCGGGCCGGAGCACGCCCTCCAGCACCTCGATCCGGCCCGATCCCGGTGACAGCCGTTCGTAGGTCAGCCCGCCGTGCGGCGAGCGGATCGCCATCCGGGCGCCGGACCGGATGATCGCGACGTCGGCCGGCTCGGTGTCGGCGAAGAAGTCGAACAGCGGGGTGTTCAGGACCTTGGCGATCACCCGCAAGGTCTGCAGGCTCGGGTCGGTGATGCCGCGCTCGACCTGGCTGATCAACCCGGCCGACAGCGCGGACCGCGCCGCGAGCTCGCGCACCGAGAGCCCCCGCTCCTCGCGGGTACGCCGGATGCGCTCGCCGACCGCCGGACCGGCCCCGGTCGCGTCGTCCGCCATGACGACCCTCCTCGGTGAACGCCGTTCAGTGTGGATGAACACCGGGAGCGTAAGGCGCCATGTATTGCCGAGTCAACGGTCGTCATGAAGGCGCGATGCGCTCGTGAGTGGCTATCAGGGCCCTGGCCCCGCTGACCGCTCACGAGGCGCAGCCCAAGTCCGCCCGATTTGCCCTTTAAGGTCCCTTTACTAACAGACAACCGTTCGAGTACCCGGGGTCCGAGGTGTCACGATGGCCCGGAAACGACCGGGTGGTGACCGCACGGCGACCACCGCGACACCGGCACCACGCTGCATTTCCGGGAGGATCTCATGGCAGCTCCGCAGTCCCCCGAGCGACTGCTGACCCCGGGTGAGGTGGCCACGCTCTTCCGCGTCGACCCCAAGACCGTGACCCGGTGGGCGTCCGCCGGCCGGATCGGCTCGATCCGCACCCCCGGCGGTCACCGCCGCTTCCGCGAGTCCGAGGTCCGTGGCCTGCTGGCCGACCTCACCAGCGAGGCCACGCCCGGTCTGCGCTGACCCGCACGACCATCGGGTGACCCCTCGACTTCACCCGTACGTCAGGCCACCTTCGCTACGCTGGACAGCGGAGGTGGCCTGATGTTGTTCTTGATCCTTCTGCTCGGCGCGGCCGTCGTCGCGGTGCTGCTCGTCCGGACCCTCCGGTCGGAGCAGGTGGTCGGCGACCGGCTCCCCCGACCGGAGCTCCCCTGGGCGACCGGGCAGCGCACCGGGCGTCCCCGCGCGGCCGGCCCCGACGACGACCCCGACTTCCTGCGTGAGCTCGACGAGAAGGTCCGCAACCAGGAGGACCCGCCCGACCGGCCCTGACCCGGACGGTCCAGCCCCTCCACCCGCCGACGTCACGAAGGGCGGCCCACCGGCCCGGTGGGCCGCCCTTCGGCATGTCCGGGGCGTGATCGGCCGCGCTCAGACCGGGAAGCCGTCCGCCACCGCCGCCGCGAGCTCCAGCAGGGCGGTGCGGGTCGGCTCCTCGAGCCGGTCCAGGTCGATCTCCGCGCCTTCCTCCAGGTGCGGGTCGAACGGGACCCGGACGACGGCCCGGCAGCGGCCCGCGAAGTGCTCCGCGACCCGGTCCAGGTCGACGCCGCTCCCCGCCCGCCGGTACACCGAGTTGATCACGACGACGGCGTTGCGGACGAGGTTGCCGTAGCCGTGCGCGTCGAGCCAGTCGAGCGTCGCCGAGGCGCTGCGGGCCCCGTCGATCGACCCCGACGACACGATGACGATCTGGTCCGCCAGCCCCAGCACCCCGTACATCGCGGAGTGCATCAGGCCGGTGCCGCAGTCGGTGAGCACCAGGTTGTAGAAGTGCTCGAGCAGGTCGACCGCGCGCCGGTAGTCCTCCTCGCTGAACGCCTCGGACACTGCAGGGTCCTGCTCGCTCGCCAGCACCTCGAGCCGGGACACGCCCTGCGAGGTGTAGGCCCGCACGTCGGTGTAGCGGCGGACCTTGTCGGCGTCGCGCAGCAGGTGCCGGACGGTCGCCGTCGTCTCCAGCGGGATCTTCTGGCTGAGCGTGCCGCGGTCCGGGTTCGCGTCGACCGCGACCACCCGGTCCCCCCGGTGCGACGCGAACGTCGCCCCCAGGGTGGCGGTGACCGTGGTCTTCCCGACACCGCCCTTCAGGCTCAGCATCGCGATCTTGTGCGCGGTGAGCAGCGGGCGGTTGAGCCGGGACACCAGCTCCTGCCGGCGGAGCTCGGCGGGGCTCTCCCCGGGGTTCACCAGCCCGCCGGTCAGCATGTACACCAGCCGGCGCCACCCGCTCGTCGGCGGCCGGCGGCTTCCGTGCGAGGTCCGCGACGGCGCCAGGTCCAGCCCGCCGTGCGGCTCGTCGCCGCGCCGGTGCTGCGCCGTACGGGCCTCGACGGCCTCGGGCGCGGTCCAGCGGGGCCTGCGGGTACCGGACTCCGGGGAGGTCCGCGCCCGCGCCCCGGAGCCGGCGTCGTCCCACGCGGACCGCCACGGCCGATCGGCGCGGGCCGGCGGTCGCGCGGTGGCCGCAGCACCGCCGCCGGACGCCGGATCGTGCTCGGTACCGGCCCCACGTTCCGAGGTGTCCCGATCGAGGTCCTGCTCGGCCCCGGCCGCGTCCCGTCCCGGGTCCTGCTGCCCGGTGCGGGACCCCGGCCCCTGCACCGCGGTCGGCTCCGCCTCCGCCGGGGCCGTCCCCCGGTCGGTCGGGTCCTCGTCCGCGACGGCTCCCATGCGCGCGGTCCGCTCGGTGTCCGCGGCCGTCCCCCGCTCCGCGGACACGCCGGATCCCGCGTCCGTGCCCGGCTCCATGGACCCGCCGGATCCCGCGTCCGCGCCCGGCTGCGCGGGCTCTGCGGGCGCCACACCGGCCGCATCGGGATCCGCAGCGGACCGGTCCGGCCGGCGCCAGATCACCTCGCCGTCCGGGTCGTCGTCGGCGACGGCCGGTGCGGCCGCCGTCCACCACGGCTCGGGGTCGGCACCCCCGCCCGCGCGGTACAGGCCGGTGTCGTCGGGCCCGTGGTCGTACGCCGCAGGGTCCGGGGCGGGCGCACCGCGATGCCGGCCCTCCTCCGGGGACGCGGCCGGACCGGGCTCCGCGCCGCCGGCGGCGTCCTGCTGCCGGCGCAGCGCGGAGAGATCCGTCCCGTACGGCGGGGTGGACGGGTCGATCTCCTCGACCAGCTCGTCGTCGATCTCGGGCACCTCGGTACCCCACGCCGACCCGGCCGGCGGCGTCTGGGTGCCGACGGCGGCCCGGCCGGGTGCGGGCGCGGACGCCGCCCGCTCCGCGGCCGACGGCGGGCGCGGCTCGGGCGCCGTGGGCTCCCGCACCGTCGACTGCGTGGCGTCATCACCGCCGGTGCGGCGACGCCGTCCGAAGGACCGTCCGGCGGGCTCGGCCGCACCCCAGCGCTCCCGCACGTAGCGGCCCACCGACCCGTCGGGCTGCTCGCCGGAACCGTTCTCGCTCACGGACGACGACGGTAGCCGGGCCGGTCGCGGTGGTCGAGGTGCCTCACACCCCTGCGTAGGAGTGCAGCCCGGCGACCACCATGTTGATGAAGAACAGGTTGAACACGATCGTGGCGAAGCCCGCGGTGTTGATCCAGGCCGCGCGCGAGGTCCGCCACCCGGCGGTGGCGCGGGCGTGCAGGTAGGCGGCGTAGAGCACCCACGCGACGAACGCCACGGTCTCCTTGGGGTCCCAGCCCCAGAACCGGCCCCAGGCCGCCTCCGCCCACACCGCACCGGTGATGATCCCGAACGTGTACAGCGGGAAGGCGAGCACGGTCACCCGGTAGGCGAGCCGGTCGAGTGCCTCCGCGCCCGGCAGCTTCGCCGCCAGGCCGGCCGGGCGCCCGTTGCGCTTGATCAGGAACAGCAGGCTCGCCACCCCGGGCACGAGCAGCATCCCGGAGGCGAGCGTGATCGTCGTGACGTGGATGAGGATCCAGTACGACTGCAGCGCCGGGACGACCGGCGCGGCCTCGGCGTAGAGCACCGTGCCGGTGACGAACATCAGCAGGACGACCGGGGTCAGCACGAACACCCCGGCCGGGCGCAACGCCGGGTGCCGGTGGACCAGCACCAGCCAGGCGGCGACCGCCATCAGGCACAGGGCCGAGGTGAACTCGTACATGTTGCCCAGCGGCCACCGGTAGGTCGCCAGCCCGCGCAGCACGACCGAGCCGGCGTGCAGCAGCACGGCCAGGACCATCAGCGAGACGCCGATCCGGCCGTAGCGGTCGGCCCGGGTCCGGGACGGCTTCCCGCCGGCCGGGGCCTCCGCCGGGTCGCCGGGGCCGGGCGCGGGGTCCGCCGGGCCGGCGCCGACCGTGGCCGGCTCCTCCCGGCGGGCCACCCGCGCGACGCGGGCCGCCGCGTACTCCAGCGTGGTGAACACCATCGCCAGCAGCAGCACCACGAGCGTGGCCTGGAACAGCCGGTCGCTCCACATGGCGGTGATCGGATCGACGAGCATCGCTGTCAACCGTCCTTCTCGTCCGTCGGTACGGCCAGCTCGCTCGCGAGCCGGTCGAACTCCTCGCCGTAGCCCGCCCGGTCGGTCCGGGCCAGACCACCGAGCTCGATCCGGCTGCCGTCCCCGTCCGGGCGGACGCGCACCCAGAAGCGCCGCCGTTTGATCGACAGGGACAGGGCCAGCCCGCCCACCATCACGACCGCGGCCAGCAGCACCCAGACCTGCCCCGGGTCGTGGCCCACCTGCAGGTTCACCCACGGGGTCACGCCGTCGAACCGGACGACGGTGCCGTCCGGCAGCCGCACGGTGTCCCCGATGCCCAGCCGGGCCTGCGCGACCGGCCGCAGCTCGCCGTCGTCGATCTTCTGCTGGTCCACCGTGAAGATCGACTGGCCGCGGCCGTCGTCGATGCCGAGGTCGCCGAGCAGCACGTTCACGTCCGCGGTCGGTGCCCGCAGGTCCGGGTGCACCGACACGAGCCTGCCGTCCGGGTCGATCGCCCCGGTCGGCGCGAACGTGCCGGTCACCGCGAGCTGCGTGGTACGCCGCACCTCCGGGTCGGTCACCCCGGGCCGCTCGAACTTCGTCGCGCCCTCGGAGAGCTGGGAGCCGCCCTGGTCGACCGGCCGCCACTGGATGTTCCCGGTGCGCCGCTGCCCGTCCGGCCAGGTCACGGTGAACTGGGGCGCGTACCCGTAGCCGGTGAGGTAGACGCGGTCGCCGTCGGTGCGCAGCGGGTGGTTGACCGCGATCTCACCCGGCCGCCAGGTCGTGACGCCGCTGCGCAGGTCCGCGCCGGTCTGGTACGACACGTCCGCGCCGAACGTCGCCGGCTGCCCGTTCGGCAGCCAGGTGCTGTCGAACCGGTCGACGCGCACGCAGAACTCGTTGAGGCCGGTGCCGTCGACGCGCAGGCCGGCCCGGAACGTGTCGTAGCCGAGGATCGAGCTGTTGCAGAACTCCGAGCCGTCGGCGCGGACGATGACGTCGCCCTCGTAGCCGTACAGCTTCCCGCCGGCCAGCCCGAGCAGGATCCCGATCAGGCTGAGGTGGAAGACCAGGTTGCCGGTCTCGCGCAGGTAGCCCTTCTCCGCCGAGATCGTCCGGGTCCCGTCGGGCTCGGTGCGTTCGGCCTTCCGCCAGCCCCGCAGCAACGTCCGGGCCCGGTCGAGCACGGCGTCGGGGTCGTCGGGCGTGCCGGCGGCCGCGTGGTGCGGCAGCCGGGACAGGTTCCGCGGTGTCGCGACCGGCGCCTGCCGCATCCCGCGCCAGTACTCGAGCGAGCGGGGCAGCACGCACCCCACCAGGGAGATCATCAGGAGCAGGTAGATCGCGGCGAACCACGGGCTGGCGAACACCTCGAACCCGCCGAGGGCCTCGACGATCGGGGCCGCGGTGGGGTGGTCGGCGTAGAAGTCGTCGACCAGGAACGCGTTCAGCGAGCGCTGCGGCAGCAGCGCGCCGGGCAGCGCGGCCAGCGCCAGCAGGAACAGCAGGACCAGCGCCGTGCGCATGCTGGTCAGCCCGCGCCAGGTGTTGCGCAGGAACGCGAGCACGGAACGGGGCACGCCGCGGGAGGAGTCCGGCGGCGTCGGGGGCGGCTGCGGCGGGGCGGTCGGCGGCGTCGTCATCTAGATGGGCGGGGTGAACCCGGCGATCGAGACCTGCAGCGAGACCAGCCAGCGCGCCCACAGCCCGGACACCAGCAGCAGGCCGACCGCGACCAGCAGCACCCCGCCGGCGACCTGGATCGCGCGGGTGTGCCGGCGCAGCCGGCCCAGCGCACCGACCGCGCGGGTGGCGCCGAGGGCGATGAGCACGAACGGGATCCCGAGCCCGGCGCAGTAGGCGCCGATGAGCACGAGGCCGCGCAGCGACCCGCCGCCGGTCCCGGCGGCGACGGCGACGACACCGGCCAGCGTCGGGCCGATGCAGGGCACCCAGCCGAGGCCGAACACGGCGCCGAGCAGCGGGGCGCCGGCGATCCCGGCCCGCGGGGTCCAGTGCGCGCGGTACTCGCGCTGCAGCGCGGGGATCAGCCCGGCGAACGCCAGCCCCATCACGATCATCACGACGCCGCCGGCCCGTTGCAGCAGTGCCTCGTTGTCGACCAGCACGTCGGACAGCCACACGGCCCCGACCATGATCGCGCCGAAGACGACGGTGAAGCCGGCGACGAACAGCAACGCGGCCCCGGCGACGCGCCAGCGGGCGTCGGGCACCGGACGGGGGGCCCCGGCCGGCCCCGGGGCGGCCACCGGACCGTCCCGGCGGGCGGCCGCACGCTCCCGGGCCTCGACCGCGGTCACCGGCGGGGACTGCGCCCCGACCAGCCCGGCCAGGTAGGCGAGGTAGCCGGGCACCAGTGGTAGCACGCACGGGGACGCGAAGCTGACCAGCCCGGCGGCCAGCGAGACCAGTGCTGCGAGCAGCAACGGCCCCGAGATCGCCAGCGTGGTGGTCGCGTCCATCGAATCCCAGGGTAGGCGGGTTCTACAACCTGTAGTGCACCCGGGTCACCCGGTCGCGGACGGCGCCGGCTCGGCGGCCAGCTTCGTGATCAGCGGCAACAGGTCCGAGCTGCCCACCGGGACGAGGAACACGGCCGCCACCCGGGCCTGGCGGTCCAGCACGATCGTCGACGGGACGACGTTGCGCGGGTAGCCGTCGAGCCGGGCCAGCGTGCGGCCCGGGAAGTCGTAGATCGAGTCATAGGTGAGGCCGCGGGCGGTCGCGAAGTCCAGTGCGGCCTGCCGGTCGTCGCGGACGTCGATGCCGAGCACGACGGCGTCGTCCCGCGCCGCATCGGCGACAGCCTGCAGCTCGGGCGCCTCGGACCTGCACGGACCGCACCACGACCCCCAGATGTTGATCACACGGATCTTGCCGGGGAAGTCGCCGATCCCGACCTCGGTGCCCGGCCGCAGCAGGCTCTCCCCCCGCAGGTCGGTGATCCGGCTGCGGCTCTCCGGCGGGTCGTAGACGATCCGGGTCTGCCCGCCCGGGGCGACGAACTGGAACTCCTGCGGGCCCGAGCCCACCGCGTCGCGGCCGACCCCGCAGCCGGCGAGCAGGAGCAGCGCCGCGCACAGCGCGAGGACCAGCCGGCTCACGCCCCGGTCACCCGCGCACCGCTGGGGCCTGCCGGTTCGGCGTAGCGCAGGCCGGTCATCCGGCTACCGGTGAACTCGACGCTGGTCAGCGACGCCAGCGCGCACTGCCGGCGGCGCGGGTCGTGCCAGAGCCGCTGCCCGAGCAGGTAACGGCGCAGCGTCCAGATCGGCAGCTGGTGGGACACGCAGACGATCTCGCGGCCGGGGGCGAGCGCCCGCGCGGCGTGCACCGCGCCGAGCATCCGGTGCGCGATCGCCAGGTACGGCTCCCCCCACGACGGGGTGAACGGGTCCCGCATCAACCGCCAGACGTGCGGGCGCTTCAGCGCGCCGTCGCCGACGGCGAACTGCTTGCCCTCGAACAGGTTGCCGGACTCGATCAGGCCGGTGTCGGTGGAGATTTCCACGCCGTGCGCGTCGGCGATCGGCTGCGCGGTCTGCTGGGCGCGCAGGAGCGGGGACGCGACGACGGCGGCGACGTCGTTGCCGCCCAGGTGGGCGGCGACCGTCTTGGCCTGCGCCTCGCCGTGGTCGGAGAGCCGGAACCCTGGACGGCGGCCGTAGAGCACGCCCTCCGGGTTGTGCACCTCGCCGTGCCGCAGCAGGTGCACGACGGTCACCGGGCCGCTCGCGGCGGGGCTGGTGCGGTCGCCCACGGTCAGGCCCCGTCCGGGCGGGTGGCGGACGCGGTGGCCTTCGCGGCGGCGGCGAGACCGGTCTCGATCCGCTCGAACGCGTCGTCGTCCAGGGCGGTCGAGACGAACCACCCCTCGAACGCCGACGGCGGCGGGTAGACGCCGTGGTCGAGCATCGCGTGGAAGAACGCCGGGTACCGCCAGGTCTCGGCGGCCTTCGCGTCCGCGTAGCCGGTCACCGGCTCGTCGGTGAAGAACGGCGACAGCATGGTGCCCGCGTACTGGATCGTGTGCGGGACGCCCTCCCGCGCCAACGCATCGGTGATCAGCGCACCGAGCCGGTCGGCGTGGGCCTGCAGGGTCGCGTAGGCCGCGTCGTCGGCGTGCTGCAGCGTGGTGAGCCCGGCCGCGACGGCGACCGGGTTCCCGGCCAGCGTGCCCGCCTGGTACACCGGCCCGGCCGGGGCGAGGAACGACATGTGCTCGACCGAGCCCCCGAACGCGGCGGCCGGGAGCCCGCCGGACATGACCTTGCCGAACGTGTAGAGGTCGCCCGCGACGCCGTCGCAGCCGTACCAGCCCTGCTTCGACGCGCGGAAGCCGGTCATCACCTCGTCGATCACCAGGAGCGCGCCGTTCGCGTGGCACAGGTCGCGCAGGGCGGCGTTGAAGCCGTCGACCGGTGGCACCACGCCCATGTTCCCGGCGGCCGCTTCGGTGATCACGCAGGCGATCTCGCCGCCGCGGGCGTCGAACACCGCGCGGACGGCGTCGAGGTCGTTGTACGGGACCACCACGGTGTCCGCGGCCTGCGCGCCGGTGACGCCCGGGCTGGTCGGCAGGCCGAGGGTCGCGACGCCGGAGCCGGCGTCGGCCAGCAGCGCGTCGACGTGGCCGTGGTAGCAGCCGGAGAACTTGACGACGACGCTGCGCCCGGTGATGCCGCGGGCCAGCCGGATCGCGCTCATGGTGGCCTCGGTGCCCGAGTTGACCAGGCGGACCTGCTCGACCGGGGTGCGGGCGACGATCTCCTCGGCCAGGTCGAGCTCGCCGGGGGTGGGTGTGCCGAACGACAGCCCCTGCGACGCCGCGGCCCGGACCGCCTCCACGACGGCCGGGTGGGCGTGCCCGAGGATCATCGGGCCCCAGGACGAGACGAGGTCCACGTAGGTGGCGCCGTCGGCGTCGGTCAGCCGGCACCCCTCGCCGGAGACCATGAACCGCGGCGTGCCGCCGACCGAGTTGAACGCCCGCACCGGGGAGTTCACCCCGCCCGGGATCAGCTCCGTCGCCCGTGCGAAGAGGCGGGCCGACTCCTTCGGTTCCGGGTTCTGCGCGCTGCTCACGGCGCCAGTCTCGCAGCCCTCACCCGGGCCGCTGCCCGGCCCCGGCCTTCCGGGCCGCGTACCACTCGGAGGCAGGGCGGCCGTAGAGCAGGACGACACCGCCCGCGGCGACCGCCACGACGAGCACCGCGAACCAGGGCAGCGTGGGTGCGGTCATCAGCAGCAGCGGCAGCCCGTAGACGCCGGTGAGGACCGCGAGGGCGAGCCGGGCCCCGCCACGCCCGAGGAACGCCACGACCGCCAGCGCACCGTAGGCGAGGGCGAGCACCAGGAATATCCCGCCCATCACCCGGACCATCTGGGTGAGCTGGGCGAACGTCACGTGGGCCTGCGCCATCATCGCGTCGAGCTCGGCCCGCGGGATGCCGGCCTGGTTCAGCACCGACTCGTCCACCGGGGTGAGCATGGCGGCCACACCCATCAGCACGAACGGCAGCGCCGCCGCGAGCAGCAGGACCAGTGCGGTGACGACCTGCGGGGGCCGTGCCACCCGCCCCTGCGGACGGCCGGTCCCGGCAGGCGCGTCACCGGCGGCGTTCCACCGGGTCTGACCGGCCGGCGGCGCCGGGAACGGCGGCGGTGGCGCACCCGGGGTCCAGCCGTGCGGGTACGGGTTCTGCGGGTACTGCGGGTAGGTCCCCGACGACGGTCCGGGCCGGTAGTACCGCGGAGTGCCCTGCTCTCCGGGGTCGTTGCTCACGGCCCCACGGTAGCCGGACGGGTGTCCGGTTTGCCACGTTCGGCGGTACCGCGAACCCGGTCGGGTCCTCAGTGCCGCCGCTTCGGCCTCAGTGCCGCTGCTTCGGCCCTCGACCGCCGGGCCTCAGTCCAGCCAGCCGGCGGCCTCGGTCGCCCAGTAGGTGAGCACGACGTCGGCGCCGGCCCGGCGGATCGAGGTGAGCGTCTCGAGGATCGTGCGCTCGCGGTCCAGCCAGCCGTTCGCGACCGCGGCCTCGATCATCGCGTACTCCCCGGAGATCTGGTACGCGGCGACCGGGACGTCGGCGACGTCGGCGACCCGGGCCAGCACGTCCAGGTAGGCCAGCGCCGGCTTGACCATCACCATGTCGGCGCCCTCGTCGAGGTCGAGCGCGAGCTCGCGCAGCGCCTCGCGGGCGTTGCCGCCGTCCTGCTGGTAGGTCTTGCGGTCGCCCTTGAGCTGCGAGTTCACCGCCTCGCGGAAGGGGCCGTAGAACGCCGAGGCGTACTTCGCGGTGTAGGCGAGGATCCCGGTGCCGGTGAACCCGGCCTCGTCGAGCGCCGCGCGGATGACGCCGACCTGGCCGTCCATCATCCCGCTCGGGCCCACCATGTGCGCCCCGGCGCGGGCCTGCTCGACACCCATCCGGGCGTAGATCTCGAGGGTGGCGTCGTTGTCGACCCCGCCGGCGTCGTCGAGCACGCCGCAGTGGCCGTGGTCGGTGAACTCGTCCAGGCACAGGTCCGACATGACGACGAGGTCGTCACCCACCTCGGCGCGGACGTCGCGCAGCGCGACGTTGAGGATCCCGTCCGGGTCGACGGCGCCGGAGCCGGTCGGGTCGTGGTGCTCCGGCACGCCGAAGAGCATCACCCCGCCGACGCCGGCCGACGCCGCCTCCGCGGCCGCCTTCCGCAGGGTGTCCCGGGTGTGCTGGACGACGCCGGGCATCGAGGAGATCGGCACCGGCTCGGTCGCGCCCTCCCGGACGAACATCGGCAGGACCAGGTGCCGGGGCCGGACCTCGGTCTCCGAGACCAGCCGTCGCACGGCCGGGGTGCTCCGCAGCCGACGGGGACGGTGCGCCGGGAAAGCCATGCCGGCCAGCGTACGACCGGCCCCGCGGCGCCGGGCACGCGCCTCACCTCGCCCGTCACACCGGTCTCACGTGCCCCACCCCTGAACACACTCATGGCCCTTTGGTCCCGTGGCACGGGACCAAAGGGCCATGAGTGGGCTTCCGGTGGGCGCTGCCGGTGGGCTTCCGGTGGGCGCAGCCGGTGGGCTTCCGGTGGCGCGGCGGTCAGCGGCGGCGGGCCTTGACCTTCTTCGGCGGCGGCAGGTTGCCCTCGGCGCGCAGCTTGGCGGTGTGCGCGGCCAGCGCGTCGACCAGGGTCGGGACCCGGGCCTCCTCGGGCTGCACATCGACCCGCAGGCCGAACTCGCGGGCGGTCTCGGCGGTGGCCGGGCCGATGCAGGCGACCAGGGTGCGGGCGTGCGGCTTGCCGGCGATGCCGACCAGGTTCCGCACCGTGGACGACGAGGTGAAGCACACCGCGTCGAACCCGCCGGTCTTGATCGCCTCGCGGATCGGCGCGGGCGGCGGGGCCGCGCGGACGGTCCGGTAGGCGGTCACGTCGTCGACCTCCCAGCCGCGCTCCTGCAGCCCGGCCGACAGCGTCTCGGTGGCGATGTCGGCCCGCGGCAGCAGCACCCGGTCGACCGGGTCGAGGACGTCGTCGTGCGGCGGGAAGATCTCCAGGAGGCCCTCCGAGGTGGAGGACTGGGCCTCGTCGATGTCCGGGACCAGCTCCGGCTGGATCCCGAACTCGCGGACCTTCTCCGCGGTCGACCGGCCGACGCAGGCGATCTTCACGCCGGAGAACGCGCGGGCGTCGAGGCCGAACTCGGCGAACTTCTCCCACACGGCCTTGACCGCGTTGGTGGAGGTGAACACGACCCACTGGTAGCGGCCGTCGACCAGGCCCTTGACCGAGCGCTCCATCTGGGCGGGCGACCGGGGCGGCTCGACGGCGATCGTCGGCACCTCCTCCGGGATCGCACCGTGCATGCGCAGCCGCTCGCTCATCACGCCGGCCTGGTCCTTGGTCCGCGGCACGAGCACCCGCCACCCGTACAGCGCACGGGACTCCCACCAGGACAGCTCGCCGCGGCGGCCGGCGGCCTCGCCCACGGTGAGGACGAGCGCCCCCTCCAGGTCACCGCCGTCGGCGGCCAGCTTGCCGACTGACGACGACAGGGTCTTCTGGGTGGACGTGGTGCCGCCGGAGGTGATCGCGACCGGGGTCTCGGCGGGCACGCCCTGCGCGGACAGCCCGGCGGCGACGTCGGCCAGCAGCGCGCCGGTGGCGTGCAGCACGACCGGCCCCGGGGAGGCCGCGAGCGCGGCCCAGTCGACGCCCGCGCGGACGTCGGCCTCGACGTGCGCGGAGCCCAGCGCGACCCCGGCGTAGGCCGGGACGGCCGTGGAGGCCGGCACGCCCGGCACGACGTCGAACGGGGTGCCCGAGGCGGAGACGGCCATCGCCTCGGCGACGACCGCGTCGTTGGTGAGCGGGTCGCCGGAGACCAGCCGGGCCACCGACCGGCCCTGCCCGGCCTCGCCGAGCAGGTCGCTCGCGATGTCGGTGGGCTGTCCGACGGCCGGTCGCACCTCGGCTCCGTCGGCGGCAAGCGCGAGGATGGCCTCCGGGACGTCCGGGTCGGTGATCACCAGCGGCGAGCCGGCGAGCACGTCCCGGGCGCGCACGGTGAGCAGCGCCGGATCCCCCGGTCCGCTGCCCACGAAGGCGATCCGCCCCGAGGTGTTGGCAGGTCCTGTCATCGTTTACGAACTCCCGATCCAGCGGTTGGCGGAGCTGTCGAGACCCGCGGCGGGCAGGTCCTCGGCTCCCAGGTCGAGAAGCTCGTGCGCGACCGCGGCTCCGAGCTTCTCGGCGGCGTCCATCTCTGCGGTGGCGGAGGCGCGCACCACGGCGCCCTCCGCGATGTCCCCGACCCCCAGCACGGCGCGCAGCGACAGCCGGTCGACCGCGTGGCCCTCGTCGTCCAGGTCCGAGACGACGTCGGCCAGCGCTCCGACCGGCGTGGTGCAGCCGGCCGCGAGGGTGGCCAGTACGGCGCGCTCCGCGGTGACCGCGACCCGCACGGCCGGGTCGTCGAGCACGGCGCGCAGGACGTCGACCACGTCGGTGTCGGCGCTGCGGCACTCGACCGCGAGGGCGCCCTGGGCGGGGGCGGGCAGCATCTGCAGCGGATCGATCAGCTCGTCCGCCTCCTCGATGCGGCCCAGCCGGCGCAGCCCGGCCGCGGCGACGACCACCGCGTCCAGCTCGCCGGAACGGACCTTCCCGATCCGGGTGTCCACGTTGCCGCGGATCGGCAGCACCTCGAGGCCCTGGCCGAGCGCGTACAGCTGCACGCCGCGGCGCGGGGACCCGGTACCGACCCGGGCGCCGCGGCCCAGCTCGCCCAGCACGCGGCCGTTCGTGACCAGCGCGTCCCGGACGTCCTCCCGCGGGGGGACGGCCGCGATCCGCAGGTCCTCGGGCTGCGCGGTGGGAAGGTCCTTGAACGAGTGCACGGCGACGTCGATGTCACCCGCGGTCAGCGCGTCCCGCAGCGCCGACACGAACACCCCGACCCCGAGCTGGGTCACCGGGGCCGTCGAACGGTCACCGCTGGTCGCGACGGTGACGAGCTCGCACGGGTACCCGGCGGCGGTGAGCCGGTCGGCGATCGTGGTGGTCTGGGCGACCGCCAGCTTCGACGGCCGGGTTCCGATCCTCAGTGGGGTCACGAGATCTGCTCCGGGGGACGGGACCCGAGCGGCGGGGTCACGGCGTCGGGGCCCGACCAGCGCAGGGCGGCCCCCACGTCGGTGCCGTCGACGCGGGCGTCGGCCCCGCGGACCGGTGCGGCGACGGCCGCGGCGGCCTGCGGGTCGAGCTCGAACAGGGTGCGAAGTGCGGCGGCGTAGCTGTCGCCGTCCGGGCCCTCGGCCAGGCGCTTGACCTGCACCGTCGGGGTGTGCAGCAGCTTGTCGACGACCCGGCGGACGGTGCGGGACAGCTCGTCGCGCACCTTGTCGTCCAGGTCGGGCAGCCGCGAGTCGAGCCGCAGCAGCTCGGCGTCGACGACCTCCGAGGCGCGGCGGCGCAGCGCGGTGACGGTCGGGGTGACCTCCGCCGAGCGCTGACCGGCCAGGTACTGCTGGACCTCCTCGTCGACCATCCGCTGCGCCGCACCGACGGAGCCGCCGTCGACGTCGTCGGACGCGTCGAGCAACCGGCGCTGCAGGGTGATGAGGTCGACCATCCGCACGCCGGGGAGCTCGCCGACGACCGGGTCGACGTCACGGGGCAGCCCCAGATCGCAGACGACCAGTGGCCGGTCCCGGCCGGTGCCGAGCGCCGCGGTGACGTGGTCCGCGTCCACGACGTGCCCGATCGCACCGGTGCACGCGAGCAGCAGGTCCGCGTCACGCAGCTCGGCCGAGAGGTCGTCGAGGGGGGCGAACCGGGCGGAGGTGCCGTGCTCGCGCACCTTCTCCGCCAGCCGCTCGCCACCGTCGGCGGACCGGTTGACGACGACGACCTCGGCCGCCCCGGCCCGGCGCAGGTGCGCCGCGGCCAGCGCACCCATGGCACCCGCCCCGACGATCACCGCCCGGGCACCGTCGAGACCGGGACCGCCGAGCTCGCGGTCGGCGTCGCGCAGGGCCTCGGAGACGACCGAGGCCCCGGCCTCGTCGATCCCGGTGCCGGCGTGCACCCGCTTGCCGACCCGCAGGGCCTGCTGCACCAGCTCGTGCAGCACCTTGCCGACCGCGCCCGACTCGTCCGCGGTGGCGTAGGCGCCGCGGAGCTGGCCGAGGATCTGCGACTCGCCGACCACCATCGAGTCCAGGCCGGCCGCCAGCTGGAACAGGTGCTGGACGGCCGCGCCGGCGTAGTGCACGAAGAGATGGTCGGACAGCTCGCCGATCGGGAAGCCGGCGTGGCCGCCGAGGACGTCGGTGACGTCGCCCAGGCCGCCGTGGAACGCGTCCACGACCGCACAGACCTCGATCCGGTTGCACGTGGAGAGCAGCACCGCCTCCTCGACGTGCGTGCGGTCGAGCATCTCCTCGAGCAGCTTGGGCACGTCGTCCGGCGCGACGGCGAGGCGCTCCAGCACCTCGACCGGCGCGCTGCGGTGCGACAGGCCGACGACGAGGACGCTCATCGCGGGGACACCACCGATCCGTTCGTCTCGCTCGTGTCCCGGCCGCCTGCCGGGACGATCGCCTCGCCGCCGGCCCTGCTGCCGGGGGCGGGGCCCGGCTCGCCGGCACCGCCGGCGGAGCCCGGCTCATCAGTACCGCCGGCGGAGCCCGGCACACCGGCGCCGTGCCGGCGGGCCACGTGGAACGCGAGAACCTGCAGCTCGACCGAGAGGTCGACCTTGCGGACCTCGACGTTATCCGGCACCTGCAACAGCACCGGCGCGAAGTTGAGGATGGACTGCACCCCACCCCGCACGAGCAGGTCGCAGACCGACTGGGCGGCGTGCGCGGGGGTCGCGATCATCCCGATCGTGACGCCGCCCTCGGCGCACGCCTCCGGGATGTCCCGGACGTGCCGCACCAGGATGCCGTTGATCTCGACGCCGACGAGGTCGTCGTCGACGTCGAACAGGGCACTGACCGGGAAGCCGCGCCCGGCGAACCCGGCGTAGCCGGCGAGCGCGAGGCCGAGGTTGCCCACCCCGACCAGCGCCACCGACTGCCGGTGGTCCATGCCGAGCTCCCCGCGGAGCCGCTCCTGCAGCGACGCGACGTCGTACCCGACCCCGCGGACACCGTAGGAGCCCAGGTAGGAGAGGTCCTTGCGGAGCTTCGCCGAGTTCACCCCGGACGCCCCGGCGAGCTCCTCGGAGGAGACGGTCTCGACCCCGGACTCGCGCAGGTCACCGAGCACCCGCAGGTAGACGGCGAGCCGGGACACGGTCGCCTCGGGCACCGGGCGGGCGGGGCGTTCCCCGTCCGACGCCGCCTCGGCCACCGCGGCGTCGCCGTCGGTGCTGCCGGGGGTGGTGGGCGGCAGGCTCACGGGCCGTCCTCCTCCGGCGTCGGTCGCGGGCGCGCTCGGGTTCCGTCGCTCGTCCGGCTCGCGGGGGTTGTTCGCGGACGGTCGGTCATCGAAACTGTTCGTGCTCCGGTCGGGGCTCTCGCTGGCCGCACCCCCGGCGGCAGGGCCGGCGGGGACACGGTCGCCGGTGCCCGGTCGCGGACCGGCCGCGGGCGGCCGGTCGACGCGTCACGGGCGGGCCCGGCGACGGGAACCCACGGTAGCCGCTTGTGAAGGCACGCACAAAGTTGCGATCTTGGTCCGCTCCGTGCTCACGCACCGCTCTGACCAGGAACGACCGGTGGTCGATGCACAGGGGCCGCTCACCGTGCGACATAGGGCACTCCGAGGCCCACGCCACGATCGGCGTTCTGCTCGCGCTGCCGCCCCTTCGCGCCCGTGGTCCTGCGCGGCCCCGGGCCCGGAGCGGCCGCCGGCGGCGAGCGCGCCCAGCCGTGCGCCGAACGCGTCGCGGCCCGATCCCGCGGACACCAGGGTGCGGTGAACACCACCCGCCTCGGGGGAGCGGCCCTCGACGCGCACACGTCCCCCGGATACGGGCAGCAGCGTGCTGATCGACACCCCGGCCTCAGGTCGACACGCACGTTCCTGCCCCGACTACGGCCGGTACGTGCTGATCGGATCGTGGCAGGCCGTCCGCTCGCACGAATCCGCCCCCGTGCCGGCACCACCGCGCAGATCGACTCCGCACCCACCGTCCACGCGCACGCTTCCGCCCCGAGCACGGCCGATACGTGCAGATCGACATCAGTCCGTGGGACGACATGCACGATCTCGCCCCGGCGACGGCCTGATCGTGTTGATCGACCCACGGGCGACGAGCACCTGCGGGTCAGCCCGACAGGTCCGCCCGCAACCGGGCCTCGTCGACCCGGAACGAGTCGTGTTCCCGGCCGTCCAGCAACACCACCGGCACCTGGTCGCCGTACTCGGCGCGCAGCTCCGGGTCGGTGTCGACGTCGAGCGTGTCCCATCCGGTGCCGGTCTCGGCGCACACCCGCGCGACGATCTCGGCGGCGTCGGCGCACAGGTGGCAGCCGGCCCGGGTCAGCAGCCGCACCCGCACGGTCACATCCACGCCAGCGTCCGGCGGGCGATCTTGCCCGTGGGCGTGCGGGGCAGCTCGTCGGTGAACGCGACGACCGCGGGCCGCTTGAACCGGGCGAGCCGGGCCGCGCAGTGCTCGACGATCCGTTCCTCGGTGAGCCCGGACCCCGGCACGGCGACCACGACGGCCTTCACGGCGGCGCCGGTCCGGTCGTCCGGCACCCCGACGACGGCGACCTCGGCGACCGCGTCGAGCTCGGCGACGACCTGCTCGACCTCGCGCGGGTAGACGTTGAACCCGTTCACGATCACCAGGTCGGACGACCGGTCGACCAGGTGCAGGTCGCCGTCGGCGTCGAGGTAGCCGACGTCGGCGGTGACGAACCAGCCGTCCTCGCCCGGACCGCCGGAGCCGTCCGGCCAGTAGCCGGAGAACAGGTTCGGCCCGCGCAGCGCGATCAGGCCGGTGTCGTCGCCGGTGTCGGAGCCGACGTCGAGGTCGATCTCCTCGTCGTCCGCCGGGGGTTCCGGCTCGTCGAGCGGGCGGCCGGCCGCATCCACCAGCCGCAGCTCCACACCCGGCAGGGGCTTGCCGACCGACCCCGGCTTCGCCGGCCGGCCGAGGTCGTTGCTGGTGATCACCGGGCCGCCCTCGGACAGGCCGTAGCCCTCGTGCAGGTCGAGCCCGGTCGCGGCGCGGAAGTCGGCCAGCCAGTCGGCGCGCAGCGGGGCGCCGCCGGAGGTGCACAGCCGCACCCCGCCCATCGCGGACCGGAGCCGCTCGGCCGGCAGCCCGAGCAGGGCCCGGAACATCGACGGGACACCGGCGATCACGCTCACCCGCTCGTCGACGACGGCGTCCACCATCCGTTCCGGGTCGAACCGGCCGGGCAGGACGACGGTCGCCCCGGCCCAGCAGACCTGCAGCAGGCCGGCGGCGAGGCCGTAGACGTGGAACAGGGGCAGGGCCAGCAGCACCCGGTCGACGCCGTTCACCGGGGCCGGCCGCAGCTCGGCGGCCTGCCGGCGGTTCGCCAGCAGCGCCCGGTGGCTCAGCTGCACCCCGCGCGGGCGCCCGGTCGTGCCCGACGTGAAGACGATCACGGCGAGCCGCTCGGGGTCCGCGGGTGCCCGCTGCGGGGCGACGTCCGGGGCGGGCGCCGACGGGTCCGGCGGCGCCAGTAGCCGCGCCCCGCAGCCCTCCGCGCACCCGGCGGCCGCCTCGTCGTCCGGCCCGGCCACGACGACGACCGGTTCGGCCTGGCCGAACACGACCTCCAGCTCGCGGGTGACCGATCCGGCCGCGAAGGGCACGACGACGGCGTCCGCGCGCAGCGCGCCGAACACCGCGACGCAGTAGGCGGCGCCGTCCGGCAACCCGACGGCGACCCGGTCGCCGGGCCGGGCCCCGGAGGCCCGCAGCCGGGCCGCCTCGGCGCTCACCGCCGCGTCGAACGCCGCCCAGGACAGCGTCAGCGGGGCGGCGCCGGACAGGTCGCGGACGGCGTCGTGCCCGGGCCGGTCGGCGGCGTTGCGGGCGATCAGGTCGGCGAGGTGGACGATCGACCCCTCGGCGGGTGCTGGCTGGGAACTCGGCACGGGAGGTCTTCCTCTCGACACGACTCGTGACGCGTGCGGTCAGTCTGGCAAACGGCCGCCGCGCGCACGCACCGCTCGTCGCTGCATACGTACCGTGTCAATTCAGTCACACTGAGCTAACGGTTCGCTGACCGCGCACATGCGGCCGCTCGGCGGACCGAGGCGCGGTGAGAGGCAGGACGTGCCATGCGCCACTCGATCAACGTCTATGCTCCGCCGCTACATGAGGTTCAACGCGCGAACCGCCGGTTCGTCGCGCGACTCACCCGAGGGAGTGGCATGCAGATCGCCAGCGCACCGCCACGCGGTGCCGGCGCCGAGCGCCGCGCCGCACACGGAGCGAGGTGCGACGTCCTGCGCCGCGCCGGGCCCACCGACCGGTGCCGTACCGGCCGGCGCCCGAGCCCTCGGGACCCATGACCCGACCGATGCGCCCGCACCGGTCCCCCCGGCACGCCGAACACCCCGAGACCGCAGCCGACCCAGCCGTCCGTCCCGACCGGGCCCCCGACCCCGGACGGGACCGACCCGACGCCGTCCGCCCCCAGCCGGACGGGGAGGTGTCCGTGACTTCAGCGACCTCAGCACCGTCCGCGCCGACGGGGCCGATCGCGTCCGCTCCCCTGGTCGACGCTCCCCCGCACCACCCGAACCGGACCGCCCTGCCCGGTACGGACCAGAACATGCCGGCTCCCCGCCGGGCCCCGCAGATCTCGCAGGACGTGCCGCGACCCGAGCACGGCGACCCCGCCGCCGAGGCGGCCCGCGCGGTCGAGGACGCCAACAGCTCCTGGGCCCTCGTCGAGGCCTGCCAGTCCGGCGACGCCGGGGCGTTCGGCGAGCTGTACGAGCGCTACCACGACGTCGTGTACCGGTACGTGCTGTTCCGGATGGGCGACCGGGCGTTCGCCGAGGACGTCACCCAGGAGACCTTCGTCCGGGCGCTGCGCCGGATCTCCTCGGTCACCTACCAGGGCCGCGACATCGGGGCCTGGTTCGTCACGATCGCCCGGAACCTGATCTTCGACCATGTGAAGTCGAGCCGGTACCGGCTCGAGCAGACCACCTCCGAGATGGTCGACTTCTCGCCGGCGACCGGCGGCCCCGAGCAGCAGGTGCTCGACATGGCCACCAACGAGGAGCTGCTGGCCTCGATCGCCAAGCTCAACCAGGACCAGCGCGAGTGCATCCAGTACCGCTTCCTGCGCGGCCTCTCGGTCGCCGAGACCGCCGAGCTGATGGACCGCAACGAGGGGGCTGTGAAGGCCCTCCAGCACCGGGCCGTCCGCCGGCTCGCCCAGCTGCTCCCGGACGGTCTGCGGTGAGCGGCGCAGCGGCCGGAACGGCCGCAGCACGAGGGACGCTGCGGGTTACTGCGGTGAGCGCACAACTCGATGCGGTGAACGGTAGCGGGGCCGTAACCTCGTGGCCGGTCGGTCGTTGTGCAGACGAGCGCGCCAGGTACGCGCCGACGAGCAGCGCGAGACTGCAGTGAGGACGGACGGCATGCCCAGGGCATGGGACGACAGGTATCCGGCGGAGGACGGCTTCGACCGGGCCCCGGCGGGCGCTCCTGCGTCGGAGGAGCTGGCGCACGAGGTCGCGCTGGCCGCGGCGCTCGACCGTTCGCGCCGTGACCTCTCGCCGGACCCGCACGCCTCGGACCGGATGCGGCAGCGCTTCTTCGACGTGCTCGCGCGGGAGGGTATCGGGGGTGCGGAGCAGCCCGGGAGCGGGCCGTCGCACGGCGGCCGGCCCACCGGCCCGCACGCCGACCGGGGCGACCTGACCGCGCCGATCGGCCCGCCGATCGCCGATGACCTCGACTGGGACGCGGTGTCCAGCCGGCGCTCCGCCGGGGAGCGCACGCCCGTCGCCGACGACCCGGGTGCGCGCTCGCCGCGCCCGCGCCGCGGCCGGCACGTGCTGCCGAGCGACCACCCGGACCACCCGGAGCGGTCGACGGCCGCCGCGGCCGCCGGCCCGGCCCGTGACACCGACGCCGGTCCCGGCCGTGACGAGGCCGCCCGCCCGTCGGGCCCGCGGATGCTGGAGCGCCGCCGCCCGAGCGTGCGCAAGCGCTTCGGCATCGTGGTCGGCGGGTTCGCCGCGATCGCGGTGATCGCCGGCGTGACCTCGACGGTCAGCCGGGACGCCCTGCCGGGCGACACCATGTACGGCATGAAGCGGGCCAGCGAGAGCGTCGGCGGGGTCTTCACCGTCGGCGAGCAGGCCGAGGCCGCCCGCCAGCTCGACCTGGCCCGGTCCCGGGTGGACGAGCTGGAGAGCATGGTGGCCCGCGCGACCCCGCCGTCGCCGGGCGAGGTCGCGGCCGCCATGGAGGACTTCCACCGGGCCACCGGCACCGGCAGCCGGCTGATGCTGGCCGACGCCGGCACCGACGGCGCCGGCTCCGCCCGGCTCGCCGAGCTCCGGACGTGGGCGGCCGCCCAGTCCGGCCGGCTCACCCGGCTGCAGGAGGAGCTGCCCGCCGAGAGCCGCCCGGCGACCGCCGACGCCGTCGAGCTCCTCGACCGGGTGCTGGCGCGGGCCGAGGCGCTGCGCGCGGGCAGCGGCTGCGCCACGGACGGCGGGGGCACCGTCGACGACCTCGGGCCGGTCCCCGGCGAGTGCCGCACGGGCGGAACGACGAGCGGCGACGCCTCCCGGCAGTCGGCGACGTCGACGCCGGAGGAGTCCACGACACCGTCCGGGACCGGGTCGCCGAGCGCGGAGACCACGAGCCCGGAGACGTCGTCGTCGGAGGCCCCGACCAGCACGACCGAGAGCGGCGAGACGAGCCGCGGCGGCCTGCCGCTGCTGGGCGACCCCGGGGTCCCCACCAGCAGCTCGCCGAGCAGCACGCCGTCGCAGGGTCCGTCGTCGCCGGACGGCAAGCTGCTCCCGCCGATCACGCTCCCGCCGCTGCTGCCCGGGCTCGGTTCGGCCACGGGCGACTGATCCGCGTTCCGCCCGCGCGCAAGTAGGCTGGGAGCGCGCCCGGGCATCCTCAGGGCGCGTGACGCCGTCGCACCAGGAAGGCCGCCGTGGTGAGTGATCCCGGGTCCGTTCCCGACGAGGTCAACCTCGACCCGACCGGGCGCGAGACCGGGCTGGCGGAGGAGCCCGGCGTGCTGGAGAGCGCGACCGCGCTCGACTCCGCGCAGCGGGCCGGGCAGGCCTCGGCCGCCGCCGCGGTCGCCGCCGAGCACGCCGACGCCCGGCTCGAGGAGCCCGACGCCGACGCCCCGCCGCCGGACCTGACCGCGGCGGCGTTCTTCGACGTCGACAACACGATGATGGTCGGCGCGTCGATCTTCCACTTCGCCCGCGGGCTCGCCGCACGCAAGTTCTTCACCACCTCCGACCTGGCCGGCTTCGCCTGGCAGCAGCTGAAGTTCCGGATCGGTGGCCGGGAGGACAAGGGCGGCATCGCCGGGCACCGGGACACCGCGCTGTCGTTCGTCGCGGGCCGGCCGGTCGACGAGGTCGTCGCGCTCGGCGAGGAGATCTACGACGAGCTGATGGCCGACCGGATCTGGACCGGCACCCGGGCGCTCGCCCAGATGCACCTGGACGCCGGACAGCGGGTCTGGCTGGTCACCGCGACCCCGGTCGAGCTGGCCCGGATCATCGCCCGCCGGCTCGGGCTGACCGGGGCGCTCGGGACGGTCGCGGAGTCGGTCGACGGCCTCTACACCGGCCGGCTGGTCGGCGAGATCCTGCACGGCCCGGCGAAGGCGCACGCGGTCCGCGCGCTGGCCGCGGCCGAGGGCCTGGACCTGCGGCGCTGCACCGCCTACTCGGACTCGGTGAACGACGTCCCGATGCTGTCGGCGGTGGGCACCGCGGTGGCCGTCAACCCGGACTCCGAGCTGCGGGACGTGGCGAAGGCCCGGAACTGGCAGATCCGCGACTTCCGGACCGGGCGCAAGGCGGCCCGGATCGGGGTGCCGTCGGTGCTGGGCGCCGGCGCGGTGGCGGGTGCGGTGGCGGCCGGGATGGCCTACCGGAAGCGCTAGCTAGTCCCCGCCGGGGTCCGCACCGTCGTCGCGGTAGCGCTCGGCGTAGCGCCGCGCCGCCGCGGCGCGCTCGCCCGCGGTGGCGGCGGCCCGTGTCGCCCGGGCGGTCCCGGCCGGGAAGCCGGCCTTCACCACCCGGTTCTCGACGGCCTCCTCCATCACGAACAGCGAGTACTGCAGCGACACCAGCCAGCCGAGCAGCAGCGCCGTGAGCCTCAGCCACAGCGGGCCGGGCACCAGCAGCGCGATCGGGACCGACAGGACGGTCAGGAGCGCCACCGTGCGCGCGAAGTGCCGCACGTGCCAGGTCCGGCAGGTGGTGTCGTGCAGCACCCAGTCCCGGTGGCGGGCGGGCAGCCGGCCCCCGGCCGCGTACCACAGCCAGCGCAGCGGGCCCGGCCGGCGGGGCGCGTCCACCGCGGCTCAGCCGAGGAAGACGTTCCGGCGTTGGGACAGCAGCCGGTACAGCGTGTGCTGGATCGTCTCCCGGACCTGGTCGGTCAGGTTGAACACCAGCATCGGGTCCTCGGCGTCGGCCGGGGTGTGCTGGTCGGTGTGGATCGGCTCGCCGAACTCGATGTACCACTTCGACGGCAGCGGGATCAGCCCCGCCGGGCCGAGCAGCGGGAACGTGGGGGTGACCGGGAAGTACGGCGCCCCGACCAGCCGGGCCAGCGGCGCGATGTCACCGATCTTCGGGTAGATCTCCTCGGCCCCGACGATCGAGCACGGGATGATCGGCACGCCGGTGCGCAGCGCCGCGGAGACGAAGCCGCCGCGGCCGAAGCGCTGCAGCTTGTACCGGTCCCGGAAGGGTTTCCCGATGCCCTTGAACCCCTCCGGGAACACGCCGACGAGCTCCCCGGAGGTCATCAGCCGTTCGGCGTCCGGGTTGCAGGCCAGGGTGGCCCCGGACTTGCGGGCCAGCGACCCGGACACCGGGAGCCGGAACATCAGGTCCGCGCCCAGCAGCCGCAGGTGCCGGTGCCCGGGGTGGTCGTCGTGGACGGCGACGGTGGTCATCGCGGCGTCCAGCGGCAGCGTCCCGGAGTGGTTGGCGACGAGCAGCGCCCCGCCGGTCTCCGGGATGTGGTGGGCACCGATCGTCTCGACCCGGAACCAGTGCCGGTAGAGGGGGCGCAGGGTGGGCAGCACCATCGCCTCGGTCAGCTCGGGGTCGAACCCGAACTCGTCGACCTGGTAGTCGCCGGCCAGGCGGCGGCGCAGGAACTCCAGCACCTGCTCCAGCGCGGACTCCCAGGCCGGCTGCTCGGTCTCGTCGTCGGGCGCCTCCGGCATCGGCGGGACGGCCGCCGGCCGGACCGGCTCCTCGGCCCGCGCGGGCCGGGCAGGTCCCCGGTTGCCCCGGATCGGGATCACCCGCGCCTCGGCCATGCCGTCGCCCTTCGTCGTCCCGCCGCGCCGCCCGCGCGGCTGCCCGTTGTCGTGCACCGTCATGCCGCCGCCTAGCGCAGCGCCCGGGCCAGGCCGAGCACGGTCCGCTCGGCCGCGGCGATCCGCTCCGGGCCGAGCACCGGGCTGAGCGCCTTGCCGCGGACGAAGTCGTCGAACGCCTGGGTGGTCGTCCAGCGCGGTTCGAAGCCGAACTCGTCGATGAGCCGGGTCAGGTCGACGACCCGGCCGAAGTTGAGGAAGCGCATCTGCTCCGGGGAGAAGTCGACCACCCGGGCGCCGCGCAGCACCCGGCTCACCGGGCTGACGGCGCTGCTCGGGACCGGCACCGCGATCTTGCCGGCGCGGCGGATCGCCTGGGACAGCATCAGCACCCCGTGCGCGGCGACGTTGAAGACGCCGGGCAGCTCGTGGGTGGCGGCCCGCTCCAGGACGGCGAGGCCGTCCTCCTCGTGCAGCAGCTGGATCCGGGCGTCGTAGCCGAGCACGGTCGGCACCACCGGGAGCGCGAAGTAGCGGGTCAGGACGGTGTCGATCCGGGGCCCGATGAAGTTGGCGAACCGGAGCACGGTGGTCGTCACGTCCGGGCGGCGGCGGCTGAACCCGCGCAGGTAGCCCTCGATCTCGGCGGCGTCCTTGGCGTAGCCGCCGCTGGGGAGGTCCTTCGCGCCGATCGCCTCGTCGAACACCGCCGGGTCGCGGGAGCTGGAGCCGTACACCGCGGTCGTCGACTTCAGCACGACCCGCCGCACGCTCGCCGCCTTCTGGCAGGCGGCGAGCAGCTGCATCGTGCCGATCACGTTCATCTCCTTCATCGTCGCCCGGCCGCCCGCGGAGGCGGGGCTGGCCGACAGCGACGCGTGCACCACGGTGTCGACACCGGCGGTGGAGATGACCTTGGCGATCAGCGGGTTGCGGATGTCGGCGCGCACGAACTCGGCGCGGCCCATCCGCTTCAGCAGGTCCCGCGGCGGGGGGACGGTGTCGACGCCCAGCACCCGGTCGATGTCCGGGTTCGCGGCCAGCCGCGCGGCCAGGTGCCCGCCGAGGTATCCGCTCACACCGGTGACCAGCACGACGTTCGGGGTCGGCTGGGACATGGGCGACCTCACTGAGCGAGGAGGAACGAGCGGGGGACGACCGGGTCGATGCTAGCCCTCGCCGGTCGCAGCGGGCACGGTCCGGACGGCCCGACACGGGTGACGTGTCGATGAACGCCGGCCGGGTGCCCGTGTGAACGACACCGGCCGCGCACCCGCACGGAGCGGGTACGCGGCCGGTGCGCGAGTCACTTGCCGAGCTTGCGGCGCTGCACCCGGGTCTTGCGCAGCAGCTTGCGGTGCTTCTTCTTCGACATCCGCTTGCGGCGCTTCTTGATGACCGAGCCCATGGGGTGCTCCTCCTGTGTCGACGCAGATCGCCCGCGACCGCTCCACCGGGTGACCTCGAGGCGGGCCGCCCGCGCCGTGCGAACGGTGCGGGGGTGCGACCGGTGGGGGTCGGCAGCCGGTGCGCCAGTCTACCGGGGTCCGCGCCGGCCCCCGGACGGGGGACCGTGCGAGCCGGGCCCGCGCCTCAGCCCGCGTCGAAGTAGGCGTTGCGCAGGTAGTCCTCGACGGCGCGCTGCGGCACCCGGAAGGAGCGGCCGACCCGCGCCGCGGGCAGCTCGCCCGAGTGCACGAGGCGGTACACGGTCATCTTGGACACCCGCATCATGGACGCGACCTCGGCCACCGTCAGGAACTGCACCTGGGCCGGCCGCAGGGGCTCGGGACGTTCCGCCGGCATCGTGCACCGCCTTCCTCCCCCGGTACGGACCTTCCGGATGTCCCGGTGGTGGGGGATGCAGGTGGAGTCTACCGGTGCGGATGTGACGATCGGTCCCTGCGTGGGTGGCCCGTTCGTGCATGGCTGCGGCGCGTCAGGGTGACGCCTGGTCATCCGATGCGCTGAACGGGGGACGACGGGCGGTGCTCAGCCCCGGCCGAGTTCGACGGACCGGTCGTGGGCCGCGGTGACGGCGTCCGCGAAGGCCGAGCGCAGCCCGTGCCGCTCCAGCTCGCGCAGCCCGGCGGCCGTCGTCCCGGCCGGGGAGGTGACGTTCTCCCGGAGCACGGCCGGGTGCTCCCCGGTCTCGCGCAGCATCCGGGCGGCGCCCAGCGCGGTCTGCACCGTGAGCTCGGTGGCCGCGGCGCGGGTCAGCCCGAGCCCGACACCCGCCTCGATCATCGCCTCGGCGACCAGGAAGAAGTACGCGGGCCCCGAGCCGGAGACGGCGGTCGCGGCGTCCTGCTTCGCCTCGTCGATCCGCAGCACCGAGCCCACCGTGCCGAGCAGCGACTCGGTCCGGGCGAGGTGCTCGTCGGTGGCGTGCGCGCCCGGGGAGATCGCGCACATGGCGGCGCCGAGCAGCATCGGGGTGTTCGGCATGACCCGCACCACCGGGGTCCCCGCAGGCAGCGCGCCCTCGAACAGCGACGTCGGCAGGCCCGCGCACAGCGAGATCACCAGCGCACCGTCCTCCAGCGGGCCGGTCACCTGCCCGAGCAACGCGACGACGTCCTGCGGCTTCACCGCGACGACGACCGTGTCGGCCCCGCGCACCGCGTCGGCCACCGGCTCGGCGGCGACCCCGAGCCGCGCGGACAGCTCCTGGGCCCGCTCCGGCGCCTTCTCCGTGAACACGAGGTCCCCGGCGTCCCGCCCGGCCGCCAGCAGGCCGCCGAGCAGCGCCTCCCCGATCCGTCCCCCACCCAGTACCGCGATGCGTGTCATGGGGGCAGCCTAGGAAGCTGTTACCGGGGCAGCGGGGCGAGGGCGAGCTGGCGGGCCTGGCAGACGGTGCGCCCGGCCGCGTCGACGACGGTCACGTCCTCGTCGAACTGGCCACCCGCGACGGTCCGCGAGCGGGACTCCACCCGCAGCCAGCCCGGCACCGGCCGCGCCCGCAGCAGCGCGGTGAGCTGCACGGTCGGCGCCCAGGCCGGCGACCCGCCGAGGTTGAACACGGTCGGCGGCAGGATGTCCCCCGCCAGCAGCGCGAACAGCACGTCCGGGTCCTCGCCACGCGGCCGCACCCAGCCGGACATCTCCGGCGGTCCGGTCTCCCCGCGCAGGAACGGCAGCGCGTCCGGCGGGTACCGCAGCTCGCACGCCGCGGCCAGGCCACGGGCCCCGCCCTCGGCGGATCCGGGGTCCACGGCGTCGGTGGCCGGTTCGGCGGCGAGGGCGGCACCGGTCTCCCAGCGGGGCTCCCCGTCCGGGAGGACGCCGGCGGTGACCGTCGCGTGCAGCATCGTCCGCCCGTCCTGCAGCATCCGTACCGCGACCGACGAGACGGTCCGGCCGATCTTGAGCGGGGTGGCCTCCAGCTCGACCGGGCGCAGGTCGGGGGCCCGCAGGAAGTCCGCGGAGACGGCGAGCGGGTCGGGGGCGGGCGCGTCGCCGGCTGCCAGCCGGGCCAGGCCGGCCTTCGCCATCAGCACCATCAGCAGCCCGCCGAACGCCTTCGGGCCGACCGCCCAGACGTCGTCGAGCCGGGCGCGGAACCGGCCGTCACCGAGGTCGTCGAGGACGTGCGCGTCCGCGAACGGGCGCCCGGTGCGGACCGTCGTACTGGTCATGCCCCGCACGTTACCTGCGAGTAGGTTCGGCGAGAACCCGCCGGGACTCCTTCCGGACGGTCGGTGCGAGGTGCAGGCGGGCGAACAGCAGCGACTCGGCGAGCAGGCCGGTGCGTTCCTGGCGGGTCCGGCAGCGCCGGGTGGACACCTCCAGGACGACGGTGCCGCCGCTGCGCGCGAACGGCCCGTCGGCCAGCGCCTGGCAGACCTGCGCGCACGGCTGGCCGCCGCGGCCCGGGACCAGGTGCTCGTCCCGCGGGGCGCCGGAGCCGTCGGTCAGGTGCAGGTGGGTGAGCCGGCTCCCCATGCGCTCCATGAGCCCCAGCGCGTCCACGCCCGCGGCCGCCGTGTGCGACAGGTCCAGGGTGTAGGCGCCGAAGCCGACCTCCGTGGGGTCGTGACCGGGCGCGTACGGCACGGTGCTGATCGCGCCGCGCTTCACCGGGAACATGTTCTCCACCGGCAGCGTGACGTCGTGGTGCTCCCGGGCGCGGGCCACCTCGTCGGCGAACACCCCGGCGTAGCGCCGCTGCCAGCGGAACGGCGGGTGCACGACGACGGTCCGCGCGCCCAGCCCGGCGGCGACCTGCACGGTGCGGCGCAACCGGAGCACCGGATCGGCACCCCACACCCGCTGGGTCACCGCGAGGCAGGGCGCGTGCACGGCGAGGACCGGCACGCCGTACCGCTCCGCGAGCCGCTCGACCGCACGCGGGTTCTGGCTGACCGGGTCCGTCCAGACCATCAGCTCGACTCCGTCGTAGCCGAGCTCCGCGGCGATCTCGAACCCGGCCGCGACCCCCTCCGGGTAGACCGACGCGGTCGAGAGTGCGATCGGCACCCAGGGCGGTGGCACGGCGGGCACGCGTGGGGGCGACGTCATCGCACCTGGAGTCGCCGCCCGATCGCGCATCGTTACCGGTCCAGCAGCACCAGGATCGCCGGGGACACGGTCAACAGCAGCCCGACCAGCACCGCGAACAGCGTGGTCTTGAGGTCGTCGTTGCGCAGCAGGGCGCGGACGCCGAGCACGAGGCCGACGGTGAGGACCACGGCCAGCGCGAGCGCCACGATCGGGAACGAGAACCACAGGTAGCGGAACAGCACCCAGATCGCGGCCCCGGCGACGGCACCACCGATCCACTGCGCGATCACCACGGCCCACGCCTGCCCGGTGCCCGCGGCGCCGGCGGACCCGGCGTCCGCGAGCCCGGCGGGCGCGCGGCCCTGCTCGGTCCCGTCCGCGGCGCCGGCGTCGTCCGGCTCCTCCGGACGACGGCGGCGGCCGAGCCGGCCGCGCGACGCGTCGTCCCCGGCGGTGCCGTCCTGGTCCTCGCCGGTGTCCGGAGGGGCGGGGGCGGCGAGGGCGGCGGTCCGGCCCCCGTCCGGCCCCTCCTGCTCGTCGTCGTCGACGAACGGGTCGTAGGCCCCGGTCGGCGGGCCCGGGTCGGCGGGCGCGGGCCGGTCGTCGGCGTCGTCCTCCAGCGGCGGGGCCCCGATCTGGGTCGGCGGGCCGCCGTCGGCGTCGGCCGCGGGGCGGCGGGCCCCGAACCGGCTGGTCGGGATCTCGTCGGCGCCGCCGGGACCGTACGGGCCGCCGTCGCCGGACGTCCGCGGTTCGGGCGGGCGGGCGACCGGGCGGGCGGGCGGGTCAACGGGCGGCGGGCCGTAGCCGCCGCGGTCGAACCCGTTCGCGTAGCCGTTCGGGGCGGGGCGGGGCTCGCCGGGGCCCTGCGGGGCACCGTTCGGCGCGTACGCCTGCGGCCCGTGCCCGTTCATCGGGCCGCGCGGGGGGAACACGCCGGTCGGCCCGTCGGCGGGCTGCGGCCGCCGGGACGGGAACGACGGGTGCTCGGCCGGGGCCTGCCCCTCGCCGGGCCGGCCACCCGGGCCGGGCGGTCCCGGCGGGCGCGGCCGGTCGGCGGACACGGGCCGAGGCGGCGCCCCGGCTCCGGCCGGCGCGTCGGGCGCGGGACGACCGGGACCGGGCGGCGGGGTGCCGCCGGCCGGCTCGTCCTCGGCCGCACGCCGGCGGCGGCGCCGCCCGCCGGTCTGCGCGCCGCCGTTGGCGGCCAGCAGCTCGGCGACGGTCCGCTGGCGGGGCTCTCCGCTGTCGACACTCATCACGACCACCGTGCCCTGTGTGTTGTCAAGGGTCCAAGCCCACCCTGCGAAACGTGCGCCGAGCGGTCGTCCCCGTTCGCTCCGTCGAGCATGTCGAAGCGGCGCAGGATCACGCCCTCGCGCAGTGCCCACGGGCAGATGTCGAGCTCGTCGACGCCGAGCGCGTCCATCGCGGCCTGCGCCACGACGGTGCCGGCGACGAGCTGGTGCGCCCGGCTGGGGCTGACGCCGTCCAGCTGGGCGAGGTCCGGCCCGGACATCCGGGTGACGAACGCCGACAGCTGGCGCAGCCCCTGCGCGGTCAGCGCGCGGTGCGCCCGCGGCCCCGCGCCGGACGGTGCCGCGCCGGTCAGCCGGGCGAGCGTCCGGAAGGTCTTCGACGTCCCAACCGCGCGGTCCGGGGTGCCGGCGGCGCGCAGCCGCCCGGCGACCGGGGCGAGCTCGTCGCGGACCCGCTCGGTGAGGGCCGCGATCTCGGCCCGCGACGGCGGGTCGGCGGTGAACGCCTCCCGGGTCAGCCGGCCCGCGCCCAGCGGCACCGACGCGGCGATGTCCGGGGTCTCGTCCCGGCCGACCGCGAGCTCCAGGGACCCGCCGCCGATGTCGAGCACCAGCAGGCGGCCCGCCGACCAGCCGCACCAGCGGCGGACGGCGAGGAAGGTCCAGCGGGCCTCGTCCTCGCCGGGCAGCACCTCCAGGGTCACCCCGGTCTCCCGCCGCACCAGCGCCAGCACCTCGGCCGAGTTCGTGGCGTCGCGCAGCGCCGAGGTCGCGAAGGCCATCAGGTCGTCGCAGGCGGCGGCCTTGGCGATGTCGCGGGCCCGGTGCACGCTCTCCAGCAACGCCTTGATCCCGACCGGCCCCAGCGCGCCCCCGGCGTCGAGGTGCTCGGCCAGCCGGAGCTGGTCCTTGTCCGAGGACATCGGCGTGGGGTGCGCACCGCGGTGCGCGTCCACCACGAGCAGGTGGACGGTGTTGGACCCCACGTCGAGCACGGCCAGGCGCACGCGATCAGGTTACCGAGCCGTTATCGACGGCCGGGCAACCCCTTCGTCACACCTCGAACTTGTAGCCCAGCCCACGGACCGTGACCAGGTAGCGCGGGTTCGACGGGTCGTCCTCGACCTTCGAGCGCAGCCGCTTCACGTGCACGTCGAGGGTCTTGGTGTCGCCGACGTAGTCGGCGCCCCACACCCGGTCGATCAGCTGGGCCCGGGTCAGCACCCGGCCCACGTTGCGGAGCAGGTACTCGAGCAGGTCGAACTCCTTGAGCGGGAGCGCGACCTCGGCGCCGTTGACCGACACGACGTGCCGCTCGACGTCCATCCGGACCGGCCCGGCCTCCAGCACGCCGGAGCCGCCCTCGGCCTCGCCGTTCGGTTCGCCGCCGCGGCGCAGCACGGCGCGGACCCGCGCGATCAGCTCGCGCGCCGAGTACGGCTTGGTGACGTAGTCGTCGGCGCCGAGCTCCAGGCCGACCACCTTGTCGATCTCGCTGTCCCGGGCCGTCACCATGATCACCGGGACGGCGGAGCGGGAACGCAGGGCCTTGCAGACGTCGGTGCCGCTCATGCCGGGGAGCATGAGGTCGAGCAGCACGATGTCGGCGCCGTTGCGGTCGAACTCGCTCAGCGCGTCGTTGCCGTTCGCCGCGACGGCCGTGGTGAAGCCCTCCTTGCGCAGCATGAACGCGAGCGGGTCCGCGAAGGACTCCTCGTCCTCCACGATCAACACCCTGGTCATCTCATCCTCCGGTTCTCGCGGCCCGTTCCGGTGCGCCCGTGACGGCGCCGGTGATCCCCATCCGGGCGGGGAGCCGCATGGTGAACGTCGATCCGGTGCCGGGGCGGCTCCACAGCCGCACCTCGCCACCGTGGTTCGCGCAGACGTGCTTGACGATCGCCAGGCCCAGGCCGGTACCCCCGGTCGCCCGCGACCGCGCCGGGTCGACCCGGAAGAAGCGCTCGAAGACCCGCTTCTGGTGTTCCGGCGCGATCCCGATGCCCCGGTCGGTGACCGCGATCTCGACCGACCCCTCCACCTCGCGGCGGCTCACCGACACCGAGGAGTCGGCGGGCGAGTAGGCGATCGCGTTCTCGACGAGGTTGGTGAGCGCGGTGACCAGCAGGCTCCGGTCGCCGTCGACGACCAGGCCGGACGCCTCGTCCGCGGTGATCTCCACGCTGTGCGACTCGGCCGAGTTGCGGCTGCGGGCGAGCGCCTCGTCGACCACGTCGTCGACCTCGACGGCGGCCAGCTCCGGCAGCCGCTCGGCACCGGTCAGCCGGGACAGCGCGATCAGCTCGGACACGAGGTTGCCCATCCGGGTGGCCTCGCGCAGGAGCTTCTCGCCGAACCGGCGGACCTCGGCCGCATCGGGCTCGGACCCCTCGGCGGGTTCGAGGCCGTCGAGCGTGTCGAGCAGCGCCTCGGCCAGCAGCCCGACCGCACCGACCGGCGTCTTGAGCTCGTGGCTGACGTTGGCGACGAAGTCGCGGCGGGTCGCCTCCAGGCGGGCCACCTCGGAGGTGTCGACCGCCTCGACGAGGGCGAACCCGTCGCCGAGCGCGCGGACCCGGGCCTGCACCGCGACCGGCCCGCGGGGGGTGCGCTCCAGCGGCGACAGGTCGACCTCGAGGGACCGGTCGCCGGCGTGCACCCGCTGGCAGGCCGCCCAGGCGCGGGGGTCGAGCCGGTCGCCGGTCACGGCACCGAGCGCCTCGGCGCGCGGGTTGTGCAGCAGCACCTCGCCGCCGGACCCGACGACCGCCAGCCCGGACGACGACTCCCGGAACGTGC
>NZ_JACMTR010000001.1 GCF_014267175.1 Pseudonocardia sp. C8 | reverse complement strand
TCGCCTCCTCGCCATGGGCGTCGTACGCGTGACCGCGATGGCGCCCGGGTCTGTCGAGTACCTGTTGCACGGCTGCGATTCGCGCCCTGAACAGCCCCCGGAGCGGGATTCGGGACAGGGTGTCGAATCGCCCGGTCTGGATGGCCCGCAGCACGAGGCCGGACATTCGCACGGTACTGCCAGTGCAGCGGAGTATCTGACCTCGGCGACTGAGCACGGGGAGCCGGACGGGGTGTGGTTCGGCGGCGGGCTGGAGGCGCTCGGGCTGCCGGTGGCGGCCGGTGACACTGCCACCGCGGGGGACGTGCGGGCGATCTTCGGGCAGCTGCGCTACCCCGAGCACATGGTCGAAGGGTCGACGGAGAAGACCCCGGTGTACCTCGGTTCGAAGCCGCGGAAGTTCCGCACGGCGGCGCAGATCGTGGCCGATGCGCTCAAGCAGGAGCCGGATGCGACGGCGGAGCGCCGCTTCGAGCTCGAGGTGTCGGCGAAGAAGAACACCCGCACTCCGACGGCCTACTACGACGTGACGTTCTCACCGGTGAAGTCGGTGTCGCTGTACTACACCGCGCTGCTGGCTGTTGGTGATGACGAGGGCGCGGAGGCGGTCCGGGTGGCGCACGAACAGGCCGTCCGGATCGCGTTGTCGTCGGCCGAGGCGGACGTGGCCTATGTCCGCTCTGGCCGCCACGAGGGTCGCGGTCCGTCTGGGCGGACAGTGGGGGCGTGGGAAGCGGCCACCGGGCTGGCCGGGGTCATCTATTGCCACCACACCAACCGGGACGGGGAGCCGCAGCTGCACTCGCACGCCGGTGTGCTGAACCGGGCGGCCACGGTCGATGGCCGGGTCCTGGCGCTCGACGGTCAGGCGTTCCGGCCGGTCAAGGAGGCGATCGCGGCCGCGTACACGCGGGCCTACCAGCAGCTGTTGACCGAGTCGCTCGGTGTGGTGTTCGAGATGCGTGCCGACGGGGTGGCGCGGGAGATCGCCGGGTTCGACCGCGAGCTGCTGGCCGCGGCCAGCAGCCGCACCCACGACAAGGTGCGCCCCCGTGTGGCTGAGCTGGTGGAGGCCTACACCGCCCGGCACGGGCGGCCCCCCGGGGCTCGGGCCAAGCGGGCACTCGTCGAACAGGCCGTCAAGGACACCCGGATGCCCAAGACCGGGTTGGCCGGGCCGGCCGCGGTGCTGGCTTGGGCGACCGGGGAGCGTGGCCGTCGGGAGCGGTTGTCGGCGGCGTTGGACGCGGTCGACGAGGCGGTGCTGGGCGCCGCGGCCGGGGGCGGCCACCCGGCCGTCGTGGGGATGTCCGTCCCGGAGGGTATGACCGGCCAGCTGACCGGCCGGGAGGTGGCCGAGGTCGTGCTGGCCGAGGTCGACACGTTCCACGCGGCCACCGCGCAGGCCGTCGACGGCCACAGCGACGGCCACGGCAACGGCCACAGCGTCGGTCGCCTGGCCGGAAGTGTGGACGAGTTGTCCATGCTCGGGTTCGTGGTCGACCAGGCCTTGGCCGCCGGGATCGTCGACGTGCAGGACCGGTACGCGACGTGGACGGTCGGGAATTTGATCGCGGCCATCGATACCCACCTCGGTGACCACGCCGGGGCCGTCGGGGTGAGTGCCGAGCAGCGGCCAGCGTTCGTGGCCGCGCTCGCGCACGCCGTGCTGGACGAACCCGGCCGCTACGGGATCGTGCAGGTCTCGGCTGGCGACCCGGTGCCGGTACCCGACGAGTTGCGGCGACTCGGGCCAGGCGGAGATGGGCGGTCGATGTTCCGCGCTCACATCGATGAGCGCTATGCCACCTTCCGCGCGATCGGTGACGAAGAGCGCCTCCTGGGCTACACGCACACCGATACCGGCGCGCGGGTCGCGGGTGACCGGATCGGGGCGGTGCTGGCCGGACTCGATGCACGGGGACTGTCGATGGATCAGGCATCGGTGGTCGCCGGGGTGCTGGGGTCCGGACGCACCGTCGACGTGCTCGTCGGCCCGGCCGGCACCGGGAAATCGCACACCGTCGGTGCGCTCGCCTCGGCGTGGCAGCACGAAGTCGGGGGCCGGGTGCTTGGGTTGGCGACTGCGCAGATGGCCGCGCAGAACCTGACCGGGCTCGGGCTGGAGGGGCTGAATACCGCGCAGTGGCGGCGACAGTTCGTACCGGACCCAGACACCGGGCAGCTCCGCGACCGGCTCGGACCCGGCGACTTGATCGTGCTCGACGAGGCCGGGATGAGCAGCACCGCCGAGATCACCGAGATCGCCGATCTGGCCGCTGCGGCCGGGGCCAAGGTCCTGCTGACCGGGGACCACCACCAGCTGCAGCCGATCGGCGCCGGGGGCATGTTCGCGCATCTGGCCGGGCAGCCCGAGGCGCTGACGCTGGACACGGTGCACCGGTTCGTCAACGACTGGGAGGCCGAGGCGTCGCTGCAACTGCGCGACGGGGACGTTGCCGCGGTGGCCGCCTACACCGACCGCGGTCGGGTCCGTACCGGCACCCTCGACGACCTGGCCGCCCACGCCGTGCGCGGGCACCTGGCCGACATGCTCGACGGGAAACAGGCGCTGTTGATCGTGGGCACTAACCAGATGGCACACCGTCTGTCGCGGCAGGTTCACGACGAGCTGGTCCGGCTCGGGCGGGTCGGCCCCGAGGTCCTGGCCACTGCAGCCGACTGCAACGAGATCGGGGTCGGGGACCTGATCCAGGCCACCTGCAACGACAACCGGCTCCGCGTCGACCCCGGCCCTGACGGTGCCCTGCGGCCGGTGACGAACAAGGAGCGCTACACCGTGCTCGGCCTCGACCGGCAGGGGCAGCTGCTCGCCAAGGACGACCACGGCGCGATCGCACACCTAACAAGGGAGTATGTCGGCGAGCACGTGACGCTGGCGTATGCGGTCACCAACCACTCCGCCCAGGGCGTCACCGTCCAGGCTGCCCGCGCGCTGATCGACCGGGACGCCACACGGGAGTCGGCCTACCCGGCCATCACTCGCGGCCGGGAGTACAACCTGCTCTACCTGGTCACCGAGCAGGCCCCGGACGCCCACGACCAACGCCGTATCGAGGACACGGCGGCGCAAGGGCTGGCCGACCTGCTGGCCCGCAGCGACATCGACCAGGCCGCCCTGACCCTCCGCGAGAGCGCCGAGCACGACGTGCAGTCGTTCGCCACCCTCGGCGCGCTGATCAACCAGGTCAGCATGCGGGCCTCCGGCACCCGCAACGCCGAGATCCTCACCGAACTGCTGCCGGACGATCTGGCCGAACGCCTGCAGGGCGAGGACGCCTACGGCCGGCTGTTGACCAGGGTCTATGCCGCCGAGCTCGACGGGCATGACCCGAGGGCGCTGGTGCCCGAGGCCATAGCCATGCGCGGTTTCGACGACGCCCAGGCCGTCTCCCAGGTGTTGCACTGGCGCATCGGCCGACTTCTCGAAGACCGCGAACCCGAGCACACCGCCACCCACGGCCCGGAGTGGGACACCGTCGCCGAGACGCTGGCCCCCGGCCCGGTCCGCGACTACCTCGAGCGGCTCGGCGACCGCGCTGTGGAACGGCAGCAAGTTCTCGGGGCCGAGATCGCGGCCGAGCCGCCGCAGTGGGCGCATGACCGGCTTCCCGCGATTCCCGACGCGGAGGCGGCACCCGAGCAGCGCGCCGACTGGGAACGGCGGGCCGGACTGATCGCGGCCTACCGTGAGTACCGCGGTGTCCCTGACCACCAGTCGTCGCTCGGTGAGGCACCGCCGGCACAGCAGCCGTTCGCCTACGCCTTGTGGCGTTCAGCGACCGAAGCCCTGGACCCGGACCCAGCCGCGCTCGCCTGGCAACAGAAGGAGACCAGCGAGCTGTACCGAGCCCGGGAGGCCTGGGCGCTGGCGCTCTATCACGCCGACGAATACGGGCCCCGTCCCGTCGGCGAGGAACTGGCCTCCACCCAACGGCTGGCCGCTGAGATCCGGGACGACGCCCTGATCACTCGCGCCGAAGCCCTCACCGACGAACACACCCCGGAACGGCGCGCCGAACTGCTCGACACCGCCCAGCGCTACCAGGACCTCGCCGAGGACTACTCCGAGCAGGCCGCCGCGCTGGCCAGCGAGTACGAGGCGCGGCAGCGGTGGTGGGAACAGGTCGCTCCACTGCGTGAGGCCGACCAGGCCGCGGCCACCGAACTCGAGCGCCGCAACCTGCCGGCCTGGCGCCCCCTCCCCGGCCAGCGACCCGAGCGCGGCGAACAACTCGACCTGCTCGAGGCCGCACCCAGCCCCGAGGCGGCCGCCGAGGCCAGCCAAGTCGGGGCACCAGAGGTGGCAGACCCAGGCACGGACGCGCCCACCGTCGCGCCGCAGGAGGAGCACGAGTCGCTGACCTCGGCCATCGGCGACCCCAGGGCCGAGCCGGACGCTGCCCCTGTGGCGGCGATGGACGCGGCCGGGCCGCCGGACCAGCCGGTCACTCCGGCTCCCGGAACGGTGCTCGAGCACGACGTAGACACCGAGCCCTCTTACAATGGTGAGGCCGACCCCGGCGAGGACCCCGCTGCCCGCACCACGGCCGCACTCACCCAGCTGCGCGCGGCCGCGCGCGACCAAGCCCTCGGGCAGGACCGCCCCACCGCTCCGGAGCGCGGCGAGCCCGATCCCCGGCAGGCGGCCCGCGACGCCTACACCGCACGAGCCCACCGCGACCAGCTGGCCCTCGAAGCCGAGCGGCGCACCGGCCAGCAGCACAGTCGCGGCGGGCGCGCTTTCGATCACCAGCTCGGCCACGACGACCCTGGCCATGACCACGCCGAGTACGGCTACGACCCCGACGACGACTACTAGGATCGATCGCACCACGGGGTCAGCGCACGGGTGGCGCTCCGGATCGGGCCGGCCCGTGGCGGGCCGGGGCCAGGGGCGTCAGCGGGTGAAGGCGCTGAGCCAGAACTCCCGCGCCACACGCCAGTCCGGGCGCGGGTCGTACCGGCCCGACTCCAGATCGGCGCGGGTCGTGGCCTCGGCCTCGGCCGAGAGCCGCAAGAATCGCTCGTCGGCCAGCACCCGGGCACCCGTGGTCGGCCACGGCCCCGGGCACACCCCACGGTCGTCATCACCGATGTACTCGTGCCACGGGGGTTCCACGATCTCGCGCTTCGCGGCCCCGAGCTGCGCCTTCCCCCAGGTCACGCCGAACTCGCGCTCGGCGAGGTCCTCCACGGCGTTCAGATGCTCCGACTGCATGGAGAAGATCCCTTCCTGCAGCCAGTCACCCGGGACCGTCGACAGCTCACCCGTTGCCAGTACCGGGGCGGTGGCACCGACATAGACGTGACCGTGCCAGCGCGCCTGGGCGAACCCGGGCACGTGCGGCTCGACCACCGCCGCCAACGCCAGCCGACCCGGCACCAACACCGCCGGCGCGGCCGGGTCAACCACCCAGCCACACGAACGCTGAATTTCGCGCAGCAGCCCGGTCAGCAGCTCGCTGTAGGCCCGCCCCCAGGCGGCCACCTCATGGTCCAGATCGGCCTCGGCCATCCCATCAAGCATCACCGACAGCGACACCGGCGCGCGGAACTGCACATCATGCGCATCCGGTGGCGGGGCGGCCGCAGGATCAGTCCCGTCGAACAGCACCGTCGGCTCAACGTGGGTCTCACCGAAGCGCCCATGCCGCACAAACTTGGCCACGTGCGCCACCTCCCCCGTCGACGCCGAAACGTGAGCACGAAGCAGATTGATTGTAGAGACCGGCACCGACAGCGGGGCGTGTATCGGCTGGGAGCCAGCTCGCGTGACCCGCGAAGGCAACCAATATCCAAACATTTGTTCGATCAGGGCTCCAGGCTTCGCCGTCTGTCGGTCGCGGCGCGAGAGCGCGCCGTCCCGGTCAGGATCGAGAGGCGCCGGCGGCGAAGGCGCGCCGGGCACGATGCCGGTGGCATCGCTCGAGGGCCAGAGACCGTCGTTGCCGGCGGCCATCGCCACGTACCCGTCGCTGGCCCGGAGCACCTGGTCGGGCAGGTGGCACCGGCCCAGGAGCGCCGCGATCGGGCCGCCGCCCGCGCTGGGCGAGCACACCGCCGAGGTCCTGGCCTCCGGCTCCGTAAACGGCGTTTTCACCGTCAACGTCGCGGCGCGCCGATGCCCCTCATTGCCGAAGGCGATGACGTCATCGTGCCGCTGGAGCCCGAGCCAACGTTGCTCTCCCCGACAGCCCCGTTCGATCCAGCGGGTCATTGAACCCGTCGACGTGCCATGGTGCGTTCTGCTGAACAACTGGCACCTGCGAGACGGGACCGGGGACCTGGACCAGACCCGCCAGTTGGTCACGGCACGTCGCCGGCTGGGCTTTCACACGGTGATCCAGCACCACAGGCTGCACACGCGAGCCTCCGCTGAGGGAGTCACGGTCGTGCGGTACGCGAAGAACCACGTGGCGCTGGAGGCGCGACAGGACTTCTTCTGCCTTGCTCTCGAGGTCCTCGGCAGTGAGACCTCCGGGGGCCCGCCACGCCACCTATCCGACGTAAACGGCGTTTACGCCCACGGTGCGGGCTGAGCGATTGGACGACGCGCGATTGGACGACGCGTGAACCTGGCGCAGCTGGGCCCGTCCCCGTGGCCCGCGGATGGTCGAGACGAGCTCGTAGAACACTGCGCTGTCGTTGTCGACGACCCGCTGGTTGAGCGAGCGCAACGTGCGCTCGCCCCGGATCGGGGCGAACCGCGATGTACCCGAGCCGGAGCAAGTGGCGATCGCGGCCGCGGGCCCGCCCTACCGGAAGCCAACGCCTGCTACCGCACACTCCCGGGAACAAGCCCGCCTCGACCGCCGCCGCAGCATGGCGGTGTCCACCCCTGCCCCTGGCCGCAGCCTCCCACCGCGAGGTCTCACCGACGCCGAACGCGCCGGGCTCATCAGGCTGCTGTCCGAGGCAACCAGCACGTCGCCCTTACCATCTACTACGGACGAGACCGCGAGCCGCCGAGACGGCAGAGCGATAACACCCTTGCCCGCGAAGGCCCGGCCGTCTCGTAAACGCCGTTTATGCGTCGGCCGTTCCCCGTGGGCAACGAATTCTCGGCACAACGCCGGCAACCCGCGCGCCGACAACTCTCGCGGGCAGGCCCCTACGGCGAAGCTGCGCCCGCGTGTCATGAGTTCCTCGACGAGGGCAGCGCGCTGCGAGTCCGGGCCCAGCACATAGCACAGCATCTGCCGTCGCCACGACGGCATAAACGGCGTTTACGCCCCGGCGCCGCCGGGCCTGGACACCAACCGGCACGGCAGCCCTACCGGACGCACCGGGAGGACGAAGCCCGCCGGCGCGGAACCACCGCTGCCGCCGTAGGCGAGATCGGCGTAGGTGCGGTACGGCGGGTGCAGTGGCCGCTCCAAGACGTACGACCCGAGAGCCCGCCTGGCACCATATAAACGCCGTTTACGCTGGCTCCGACACGGTTCGCGCAACCCTCCTATCACCTGGCACGCCACGAACCGTCGCCGCGTGCGCCCGGCCGGACACCGCCAATCGCTTCGCCAGCCTCCCGGGCCTTGGCTCCTTCCGTAGGGGCGGTAAACGGCGTTTACGTGGCATCGGCACGGCGGCCGACCCGACACCGGCAACCGTCGCGACGGTCATGCGTGAGGCTCCCGCCCCCTTGCAGCGCTCCGGGTGTGCCTGGTGCGGGCGCCTGCTCGTCGTCGATGTGCTCAACCCCGCGGGCCGGTGCACCCGTGGCTGCGGGGGCCGCGCCGCGCTCCCGCCCCAGGTCCCTGCCGAGGACGCGCACCTGCTGATGGCCCTCGTCCCCGAGATAGGGACTCGCTGGGCGCGCGTGTTCGACGAGCTGAAGGACCGACCGATAGCCAGCCAACGCGCGCCCCTGCAGCGGCGGCTCAGTGTCAGTTGGAGGCGTCACTGGAGGGTGGCCCCGGGTACGGAGTCTCTGTCATAAAACTGACACGATGTAATTATCATCCGCAGGCCCTACGCCCGCGTGAGGAGTCGTGGCAGGCGATCGTTGATGGCATTGCTGGTGCTGGTGTGGTCAGGCCATCGGCAGCAATCCGGGCCACCGCTTGTGCGATCGCGTCAGTACCTGGCTGGAGGACTTGCCCGCCTTGCTTCTACGCAGTCGTGCGGTCAGGACCGTGTCACCCGAGAGTGCTCTAGTTCCACGGTGTAAACGCCGTTTACGGGGCCGGCGCCGCAGAGGGCTCCGCCGGCACGCCCAGGAAGGCCACCGGCACGCCGAGGGAGGGCATGTTCCCGAACTGCGCTGACCGGTCTGCGATCATGTGCGGCGATCCGAAGTACCGCCCGTGGACGAGGGCGGGAAGCAGACGGAGGGAACATCTCCATGGCACGTATCCATGTCATCGCCAATCAGAAGGGCGGGGTCGGCAAGACCACCGTCACCGTGAATCTGGCCGCGGTGGTGGCCGACACGCTCGGCGGTACCGCCGATGCCTCACCAGTGCTCGGGGTATCGACGGACCCGCAGGCCTCGATGCTGGAGTGGGCCCAGCGGGTCGGCGACGAGCTACCGTTCGACTTCGAGCAGTGCCACGACAACCCCGAGCTACTCGGGAAGCTGCGGGAGATCCAGCAGTACCAGCACATCTTCGTCGATACGCCCGGCAGCCTGGAGGACGAGTCGATCCTGCAGACCGTGCTGACCCAGGCCGACGACGTGATCGTGCCGCTGGAGCCAGAACCAATGTCCTTCTCCCCGGCCACCCGGTCGATCCAGCGGGTCATTGAACCCGCCGGAGTGCCATGGCGGGTGCTGCTCAACAACTGGGATCCACGGGACGGGACGGGAGATCTGGACCAGACCCGTGAGTACGTCGAGGCCCGCGGCTGGCCGGCGTTCCGCACGGTGATCCGCCACTACAAGCTGCACACCCGCGCCTCGGCCGAGGGCGTCACCGTAGTGCAGTACGCCAAGAACCGGGTCGCGCTCGAAGCCCGCCAGGACTTCTTCCGCCTCGCACTGGAAGTACTGGGCAGCGGCGGCAACGGCCCCCGGCATGCCGGCGATGTAAACGCCGTTTACGCCGAAGGCGAGGTCTGAGTCGTGGGCCGGCGGGTGAACCTGGCCGATCTGGCCCGCGAGGAAGTCCCGGACGACTACACGCCGCCGACGTCGGCGGCCGAGCCAGCGCCGACGACGCTACGAAGTGTCGAGACCCGGACCGGGGAAGCAGAGCCCGGACCGGACACGGCGATGCTGCCGGTGGCCGACATCGTGTCCAACCCCCTGAACCAGCGCGCGGCCGCCGACGACGAAGACGCCGAATTCTACGAGCTCGTAGCCACCATCCGCGGCCACGGTGTGCTGCAGCCGATCGTGGTCTGCTCGGCCGCGGCATTCGCCGACCGCTACCCCGACGAGCGGGAAGCCGTCGACGGGGCATCTTGGGTAGCACTGATCGGCAACCGCCGGCTGCGGGCCGCCACCGTCGCCGGACTGACCCGGATCCCCGCGATGGTCAACGACGACCGCGTCGCGTCGATGTACGAGGTCATGCTGGTGGAAAACAGCCACCGCAAGGCTCTCGGCCCACTGCACGAGGCGGAGGCCATGCAGCGGCTGATCACCGAATCCGGTATCTCGCAGCGTGCCCTGGCCACCCGGATCGGCCGCACCCCGATGTATGTCAGCCAGCGCATCGCACTCCTCGGCCTGATCCCACCACTGCGCGAAGCCCTCGAGCTCGGAACACTGAAGGTCGAACAGGCGCGCCAGTTCGGCCCCCTACCCGAGCACGAACAGCAAGCGATTGCCGCGGCGGGGTCGCCCTACCGCAAGCGCACCCCCGGCCCCGTCGAGGCGCGGCCGGAGCCACCCCGCCGGACGCGACGCAGCATCGCGGTCTCCAGCCCGGCCCGAGCGGCAGCCTCGATCCGGGAGGTCTTCACCGAGACCGAACGCGCAGAACTGATTCGGCTACTCTCCGAAAACCCCGACCCCGGCGACAACGCCACACCCGACGCGCCCGCTCCTTGACCCAGCAGACCGGCGCGTTAGGTCTGCCAGGTATAGCTTGCCCGTGCTGTGCGTATAGCCCACCGGCGATGGGCTCGTCTAGCAACCCTTCGATACTCGGCGGGAGTGGTCACCCTCGCGGGGTCGTCGACCTGCGTCGACGGCTCCGCTACGGCCCCGTCCAGGTCGTCGGCCGCCGCTCGACCTCCGCACACTGTTCAAAGTTGTCAAAGCTCCAGCTCCCGGCAGCAGCAAGGAGTAGGGCGTCTATCCGGCTGTCCTGTCATAATCGGGAGATTCCATTATCAAGTGAGGTCAGCGGTGCTGGTCGAGTAGGCGACGTTTGGCGGTACCTGCGTGAACGCCGGATGCGTGCCGCCGAAATCCTGGTCGCCGCGGCGGCCGCCCGGCACACGGCGTTGTCCGGCGCCCCTTGACCGGGAGTCTGGGTGTCCGCAGGGCCCGGTGGATCGATCTGGGCGCGCTGGCCGGGCAGAAGAATGGGCGCGTCGAGCGGCTGCGGCAGGCCAAGTACACCGACGTGGCTGCCGCCTACGGATCGAGGTCCCCTCGCGATGGCTCGGGTCACGGACGAGGAGAGCCCTGACCGTCGAGGGGAGCCACTGCCGCCGACGCCTACCTGATCGCCACCGGTGCCGAGCCGTTCGCTCCGAGTTGCTCGGCTGGATGAGGTGAAACTGGCTGACCTCGCCCACTGCGATGGAGCTGACCGAGCTGCCCATTTCGCCGGTCGTCATCGGCGGTGGGGCCTGGAGCAGACCCAGCCCTCCTCCACCTCGGCGCGCGGCCCCCGTCGGGCGACTCAATCGGCACCGAGGTCTCCGGCGCATTGCATCGGGTGTTCGCCGACGAGGGGACCAGGGTGGTCGACGAACGCGCCACCGCGGTCGAGTCCGGCAAGGTGCAGATCGTCGTGACCACAGACGGCGGACACCGCGTGGCCGGGCACACGATGCTAGTGGCGATCGGGTGACAGCCCCACACCGACGGGCTAGGGCTGGGACCTGGCCGGGTCGGACCGAATGAGGGCGGCTTCGTCCGCGCCGACGAGGAGCAGCGCACCAACCCATCCGCGAATCCTCCGCCGCCACGGAGGTGACCGGAACTCCGCGGTTCGTCTGCGTGGTGGGCAGGCGTAGGGCGGGCGGGCGCACACAACGGCACCGGCGCGGCCGTCCGAGCCCGGCCCGGTCGACTACACCGGTGTGCCGTCGGTGGTCTTCACGCCCCCAGCTCGCCTTCGGCCGGGGCTGACCGAGGCCCTGGCGATGACTGACGGCTGTCGGTCCGACTACCGGGTGCTGGGTCTGGCCGACGTTCCCCAGGGCGCTGGCCCGCGACATCCGCGGCGGCGTCCAGCTCGTCGCCGAGGCTGGGGCCTCCGGTGAGCTGCCCGGCGTGCACACGGCCGCCGAGGCGCCGAGCAGGTCATGCGCGGGGCGACGTAAGTGATCAATGCGTGGCTGACCGTCAGCGCCGTGGCCGACACCCCCGCCACGACTGCGACGACCGGACGGGGCCGGCGGCGGCCCGGGGGAACATGTGAGGCGGGGTGAAGCATCGACCCTACAAACAACAAGCCGACCCGCCTTTTCCGCAATGCGGAAACACGGACGCGGCATTCGAAATCTCCTGTTGCTCGGCGCCATCCTGAGTCGTAAACTCAATGATGGCCTGACCGCGAGTCGGACGGACCCACACGTAGGTCGGACCAAGCGCGCTCACTACCGGCGTAGGCGGCTGGGCGCTGCACAACGGTGTGCCCAAGCCTCGGCCGGGTTTCAGGACGAGGCGTCCCAGGGAGGATCCTCATGACCCTGCCCGAACGAGCTCCAGACCTAGTCACGTCCGCTGCACTGATTTACCAGCGCAGTTGTGAGGCCGTGACGACGAGAGGCCGCGCACTTGCTCGTGTCACCGGCAAGTCACAATCGCGTCGATTCGACGCCGCCACCCCGGTAGCGGACCTGCCTTCTCCAACTGCTGCCCTCGTACCGTTCGGTGACAAGATCCAGAAGATCGTTCTTCACAGCTCCGTTGATCCGCGAGCTCAAGAGCATCCATCGCGCGGGGTGCCCTGGCGATATATGCCATCATCGCTGTAATCTCCGCGGCCGGCTCGCATGCCTCCAATGGCGTCGGGGCATGGTTATGCTGATTACGGATGCAGATACCCGTCAATCTACGTGTGTGCCGTGCGCGCGACCCCAGCAGGCCTGTGTTCGTTCTCGAGGTCGTAGGGGCCCCTAAAGAAATGCTGACAAGCTGAGTATCCGATCGCAGCCTGAGCGCGAAAAGCACGTCAGCATATGCCGGTCGCAGTAAGCGGATCATAGACGCCGTATTCTCATGTAGATGCACAGCGCGGCATCAACTTGCATGGAACGCGCCGATTCGTCGAACAAATGCTGAAGCGACCACAATAATGCGGCAACTTTCGTGGAACTGCCTCTAGCGCGTGTGCGCGATTTATGGGTCTCTCAACCCTGCAACATCCCGGTCGTGCTGACTCGCATAGATCACACAGGGCTGAGCGCCTCCAACGTCCGATCAATGTGACTGAGTAAAGGATGGACAGCTGTGAAGAGAACTGGTGTGGCGGGAGCGCCTACCAAATGGGCGGCACATGTGCGACAGATCGGTCCAGGACTGTTCGCGGCCATGACATTGCTAGGGTCAGGCGGAATGATAGACATGGCCGTATCGGGTGCGAACTACGGTTATGCTTTGCTGTGGGGGCTCGCGCTCGCGCAGGCCAGCAACTTCTTCTTCACGTTCATGATGTCTAAGTATCAGCTTCTTAACGAGCAGGGTCTTACCATCATGCAAGGCTTTGCCAAGCTTGGGAAGCTATTTCCAGTAGCGGCCGGACTAGGCCTACTGCTCGGCATATTTGCATACGGTGCATTCTACTTGCCTGCCGCTGGAGCCGCGCTCGCTCATCTCGTCGGATCTGACGCGGAGTGGGCCCCATTCATCGGCTCTGTAGCAACGGTATGCCTTTGCGTTCTGATGCTGCGAGCAAAGAAGCTCTACAAGGCCTTCGAGAACGTAAGCCGGTTGGTTACTCTACTGCTTGTCGGAACGTTCCTCTTTACCGCGATTTCTCAGTGGCCATCCCTGATTGCGCTGGTTAATGGCTTTCTGTTCAGTATCCCGGCCGATGAGGGTCTATTTGGCTCGTTTCTGGTCGTGGTGGCACTGACAGGGGTTGCAGGTGCCACGCCAGCGGCAGTGATCTACAACTACGCAATATACGAGAAGGGTTGGCGTGGCCCGCGCTACCGTGCTGTGCAAGTGCTTGACCTCCTCGTATCGATTGTAGCGATTTTCGTCATCGAGCTCAGCATCTGGATCGTGGCCGCCGAGACTGCGTACGGTCCCGGAATTAAAATTGGCAGCCTCGAGGACCTGTCGAGGCTCATGGAGCTCGCCGTGGGCATTGTCGGGCCGCCGATGCTATGGCTAGCGGTCTTCTTTGCGTCATTCACGTCCATCATTGGGACCGTCTATCTCTTTAGCAGGGTGGTCACAGATGCCGCGCAGAGTGCGTTTCCGCGCTCCAGGAGGCACGGAGATATTGACAACCATCCGATCACTCGATGGCTCACCGTCACGGGGCTTTTGCTGCCGCTTCTGTTTGCTGCACCTTGGGCTCCGAATGTGGTTGTGCTCGCCATCGTTGCCGTGACGATACCTCTCATTGCGATGCCCTTCATGCTTTTTGGTACGATACGACTCACTGGCAGTACGCGATTCATGCCTGCCAAATTTGTGAGTAAGTGGCAATCGGCATTGCTGGTGCTCATGATGGTGTGGGTGCTCGTGTCGCTTGCAGGGGCAGCACATGGCCTGATTGGCACAGTCAATGCGTTGACGGGATAACGATGCGGAAAGCAGCAAGTGTATGGCAGGCCCAAAGAGGAGCGGAGTCCTCCGCGCAGCAGTGCCTTATCGTCGCGGATTGGATCGAGGCTACACCAAATTGAGGCTCGGCGAACACTGCTCATCAATTCAAAAGCCAGCTACTCGCCGAGTTGCGAGGGTCGGCGAGTAGACCCTGAGGTAAACTCCGCGCTGTCGTAGTAGCTGACCCGTATCGGTGCTTGCGATGGTAGCGGTGGTCGCCTCAGCCCCGGCAGTCAAGCTCCCACCCTCACCGGTCGCTGCCCAACACCGCGTGGTGCCACCACCACAAGCAGTGGCCGACAGCGGGGGGTCGACCAGGCCAGCCCTATGGTCCGACCCTGCCGTGAGGGCAGCGTACATTCTCGGACGTGACAGACGTTCCGCAGCCGGACGCCACGGGCTGGCAGCGGGTCCGGCGGGCCCGCGCTCATGAGCTTGTGATCGAGCAGATCGAGGCGCAGATCCGCCGCGGAGGCCTTCAACGTGGCGACCGCCTACCTGGAGAACGCCAGCTCAGCGGGCTACTGGGCGTCAGCAGGGCGTCGGTGCGCGAGGCTCTGCGGTCGCTCGAAGCACTCGGGATCCTCGCCGAACGCACGACCGCGGGCCCAGAATCGGGCCCAGTTCTCGCCAGCGGGCCATCCGACGCGCTGAGCTCCATGCTTCGACTGCACATCGGCCTCAGCAACTTCACGGAAGTCGAGGTCGTACAGACACGGTTGATGGTCGAGGAGTGGGCAGTCCGCGATGCAGCCGTCCGCATCACTCCCGACGACATCGCGGAGCTGTCAGCGGTGCTTGACCGCATGGACCGGCCGGGGATCGACATTGTGCAGTTCAACGCCCTCGATTCGGCGTTCCACAATGGGATCGCCTTGGCCTGCCAGAACCGCTTGATCGGCCACCTGACCGGCGCGTTGCGGGATGCCGTCGAACGTCACCGACTTGTCGCCATGCGGTCGTTCGGCCCCTGGAAGCAGGTATCCGTACAGCTTCAGACCCAGCATCGCGACATCCTCGACTGCATCGCCTCCCGCCAACCGGACGCCGCTGCCGAGGCGCTCCGCCACCATCTGGAGCACACCTATCCTGGGATCGTCGGAGGCCGGCCAGGCCGCTCTTCCCCATAGTGGGAGCTGCCGACCGATCGCAAGACGAAACGTGCCGCTACCGGCTTCCGGCCGGTGGTGAAGGTGTGCGTCAGTGAGACGGGCGCTGGCCGGGCGCTCTGGCTGGCCGGGGGTGCACTGCGCCCGCACTGAACGTTACACGCTGACCCACCTGCCACCACCCTTGAAGAGGGCGCTGCGACGGCACCTCGCCACCGGCGACCTCCCGAGGTTTGGCGGGATTCGTCGTTCACAATGCGTTGATGCCGTCTGGAACCCCAGGTTGATACTGCGCCGCGGAGCCGCGTTGCGCCGGCGGTGGTGCGGGAATCATCATCCCTTGACCGTCGGTACGACCGATGACGATCACTCGCGCGCATCCGCGAAATATCCGGGCAAACTCTGCGTACCGCCACCGGCCGGGCGGACCAGAAACGGATCATCATGCCCCGATCGATCACCGTACACCCACGGAGCTATTCGAGGTATACGACGCGCCCCCGGTGCGCCGCCACGTGCCGCTGCGCGAGCCCACCTCCTGTCTGCTGGACGCACGGCAAAGACTTACTCCCACCGTGGAGTCGACAACCTACGTGATAACCTGCCGGGCGCAGCCAGCAATTCAATCATATTTAAGCTAACCAAATATCGTGGCAATCGTACTGTAAAGGCCGACTGCGGCGCCCCCAAGTGATGCCACCGCCAGAACAATGAGGACCAGGAGCACAGCACTCTGCCATTTTCGCACGAACCGCTGTGGGAGGAACTTGGCGCTGGCGGTGAGCCGGAAGGTCCCCAGGAGCATGACCGGGGTGGATATTAGCGGGATCGTCACTGCCACGACTGCGAGTACAACGGTGCTCGGTGCCCAGGGTGTTGCAAAGACGATCGGAAGTGTCAGACCGAGACCGGATAGCCACTTGACGATCGGGTCTCGGTCAATTTTGCCGTACCGGTCACGACGCGTAGGGAATGCGTTATGGATCGCATCCACAACGGTCCTACTAAATAGGAAAATCGTGCCGATGATCGAACTGAAGGAAGCGAAGAACACGGCAATCCACAGGAGCGGAGGGCCGATTGTCCCGACTGCGGAGTGCATAAGCCTGGATAGATCATCGACGCCACTGATCGCGAAGCCTTTGCCATGTGCGTTCTCAGCGGCGACCGCCCAGATGCTGAAATCAATGATTGCAACCCCGGTTATCGCGACTAACAGGTCGAGCACCTGTACCTTCCGGTAGCGGTGGCTACGCCATCCCTTCTCATAAATTGCGTAATTGTATACGATAGCGGCCGGCGTGACGCCAGCGACACCGACAAGCGCGACAATAATCAGAATCGAACCGAATACTCCGGTGTCGGCGGGCAGGCTAAACAGGAATCCGCGCAAGAATTCGCCGACGGCTGGGGCTTGGGCGATTGCCACGAACAGAAATGTCAATGCCAGCACCAGAATTGTCAGACGCGAGACATTTTCAACGGCCTGATAGAGCTTTTTCGCCTTAAGTGTCACCACGGCGAGTATTAGGGTCGCCAACGCGCCGATAAATCTAGCCCAGTCTTCCCCTCCAAAACCCGCAAGCTGTGCGAGGGCCGTGCCAGCGGCGGGAAAATAGAATGACCCGTAGGCGAAAATTCCAAGGAAGAGCCCAAGGCCGGTCAGCAGCGGGTAAGGCTTGCCGAGTTTCGCAAAGCCTTGCATGATAGTGAGCTGATCTGTGTTGAGGAGTTGGTACTTTGATGTCATGAACATGAAGAAGAACTTGCTGAGGAGGACGAGGGCGAATCCCCACAGCAGGGCGTAACCATAGTTGCCCCCGGCTACTGCTACGTCTACCAGCTCGCCGCTTCCAAGCAGCGTCATCGCGGCAAAAATTCCGGGGCCTATTTGCCGGGCGTACCCACGCCAGCCTGAAGGCAGAGTCGGCGGGGCGACTTTACCTCCAGACGAGTCAGTGTTTGCCGTGGAATCTGGGTCACTCACGGTCATCGGGAGTTTCTCCTTCGAGATTCGCGGTGCTGCTGGCTGCCCCTATGCGGCGCCCTGGCGAGATCAGAGGCGCTGCGGTCTCTCGCCCAACACGTGCTGGGAGCACGCGGCGAGGTCGGATGGTGGTCAGACCAAGAAGACGCCAAGAGGGAGGGTATGGCGCGCATCACGTCCGCGCAAGAGTTATCTTCCACGTAGAGGCTCCGGGATTCCGCATCGTGGAATACAGTTGGTTGCCCCACAATGGGCGACTCTCCCGGAGCATGTTGGCCGGGCCATTGGCCTAGCGAGGAGCTCCTGGAGGTCAGACGACCTCATGCGGACTGCCGGCGGCCTTAGGGACGTCGGTCGCGGAGCATGGCGTAGATGACGTCGGTGCGGCGTCGGGCCAGGCAGATCAGGGCGGCGTTGTGTCGCTTGCCCTGGGCGCGTTTGCGGTCGTCGTAGGTGCGGCTGGCCGGGTCGGCCAGCGCGGCGAACGCGGAGAGGAACAGCGCCGATTTCAGGGCGTGGTTGCCGGCGCTGGGAGCGCGTTTCACCCTTGATCGACGTCCCGGAGCGACGCGTCACGGGTGCGAGACCGGCGTAGGCGGCCAGGTGTCCTGCGGTGGGGAACGCTCGTCCGTCGCCGACGATGGTGAGGATCTTGATGGCGGTCCTGACCCCGAGTCCGGGCATCGAGGTCAGGACCGGTCCACGAGGGTGGGCCTCCAGGCGGGCCTCGAGCTCGGCGGCAAGATCGTCACGCTCACGGTGCACGTCGCGCAGCTGGGTCGCGACCCCGGCAATCACCCGGGCAAACCCCGCGGTCCCGGGGACGACGACGCCCTGGGCGTCGAGCGCGGCCAGGATCTGAGCGGGCAGGGTGCGGGCCAGGCGAGGCGATCGGGGTCGCATCGTCTCGGCGATCCCGTCGACACCGAGGTCGCGCAGTGCCTGCGGAGTCGGCGCGGCGGCGAGCAGGTCGAGCACTCCACCGCGGTCCAGGCGCGGGCCGAGCAGCCGCTCCAGTGCGGGGTGGACGTGCAGCAGCGCGTCGCGCAGCCGATTCGTCAGCCGGGTGGACTGCCCGGCCAGGTCGTCGTCGTAGCCGGCAAGAACGCTGAGTTCGGCGAGGGTCTCGTCGTCGGCGCCGACCCGGCGCAGGGTGTGCGGCATGGTGCGGGCGGCCTCGGCGATCACGTGCGCGTCGCGGGCGTCGGTCTTGGCCTGTCCGGGGTGCAGGTCGGCGATGCGACGCATCGCCAGCCCGGGCAGGTAGGCCACGTCGATGCCCATGTTGCGGGCGACCGCGACCGCCAGCGCGCCGATCGAGGCCGGCTGGTCGACTACCACCAGCACCGGGCCCCGCTCGGCAAGAACGGCCAGGACCTCGCGCAGCGAGGTCTCGTCGTTGGGCAGCGCCTTGTCATGTACGCGCCTGCCCTCGGTGTCGAGTGCGCAGGCGTGGTGCTCGGATTTGCCGACGTCGAGGCCGCAGAACACCGCGTACCCGGTCGGAGGCTGATCAGGATCGGGCAACGGCCGCTCACTTCTCGTCGCGGCAGGCCGACCTGGAGCACCCGCGCCGGCAGCCACGCCTGCGAGCAGACCGGCGTGCGGTCAGGTCTCTATCAGCGGTCGTTGGCGTCCTCCGGCCGCGGCGACAGACAACACCCCCAGATCATCAAGCGACAGGGGCAACAAGTCATACCGCGGCCGGCGGCCTGCAAGCCCTCACCGGGCTTGATCAAGAAGGTAACGGGGTGTGACGAGACAGCCTTCAGGCGTTTGACCGGCGCGCAACGCTGCCGCGGCAAGGGCCCGCTGACCCCGCCGGCGAGTCCTCGCTGGTGCCTCATCGCGTCCTCGCCTCCGCCGTTTCCGATGCCGTCCGACGCGGTGGCGCGGGCGGCGGCCGGAACGAGCGCGGCGTAGGTCGCCAGGTCGAGCACGACCCGCTGTGCTGGATTCGACGCCGAGCTCGACCCGGCCGGGCCGGTCGCCGCGCGGTGCACGCCGTGAACGCCTTCCAGCCGGGCCGCCTCGGCCCGCGAGGGCACGGCCGGGCGGATCGAGAACGCCCAGGTCGCGGTGGATCTTCGGCGCCGTAGAACTCGTCGCCGGCTACCCACCGGGCGGGCACGCCGGCCTGCAGGGCACGGATGAGCATGCCGGTAGCCAGCGCGGATTTGGTCGCGAACCCGATGTCCGCCGGTACCCGGCATCCTCGAGCTAGTCTAGAACAAGACTGCTGCTCCTCAGACGAAATTGCTGGCATATCGAGCGAACGCGAGGTCAGTGGCGGTCCGCACCGCACCTCCACGGCTAAGCAGCTCGATCTCCTCAACTGTGAAACCAATCTCAGCGAGAACCTCGTGCGTATCTTGGCCGAGTGCCGGGACACCTCGTCGGGTACTGCGTGGGAAGCCGCGCGAGAGTTGCACCGGATGGCCAACTACGAGAGCTTGGCCCTGGCCTGCGACATCAACCTCATGGATCAGACTGTTCGCAGCGACCTGTGGATGGCGCAAGGCTTCTTCAAGTGTGAGATGTGGCGCACACGGTAAGTCGACGCTTCCGAACCGATCCAGGACCTCTCGCGTTTCGAGCTCCGCCACCACTGGAGCGAGTATTGCGTTAGCAAACTCATTGTTGCGTGCTTGCAAATCGGACGTCGCAAGTTCGGGATGCAAGCTAAGATCGTCGATACCAAGAGCCAAGCAGATAAGCCGCAACGGGTTCTCACAGAAGTGACCGACGACAGTAACTAAGCCGTCGCTCGTGGAGAACGTGCCGCTATAGCACTCCTTCTTCCGGTTGAGGTCCCGCCCGTACATTGTCCGCGCCGCCACCTCCACCATCTGCATAGCGAGCGCGGTGTCGACGAGGTTCACGCAGACTTCCTGCCCGCGCCCGGAATGCTCTCGCTCGTAAAGAGCAGCAAGAATGCCCTGGGCTAGCGCCGAACTCGCGGCGTACTCAACTTGGGCGGAGGGATTGAGGCTGGCGTCAATTCCCGGCGTCCCAGTTGTATAGGCAAGCCCGCTGACGCACTGAGCGAGCAGATCCTGGCCGGCTTTGTCGGGTGCAATGTTATCGAAGCCGGAGACGGCGCCATAGATAAGGCGAGGATAGCGATCAGCCAGATCGTCGTAGGCCAGGCCGAGGCGGTGCATGTCCTTCGATTGATAACTGTGCAGGAGAACGTCGGCTTGCTCGATCAACCGGTGGAGTACTTCTAACCCACTCCCGCCGCCCATTAGGTCGATGCAGATGCTACGCTTATTACGATTCATAGAAACGAAGTACGCAGATGCGTACCCGTTCTCAACTACAGCGCTGTCGAGACTTCGCATAGCATCGCCCGACGGGCTACTCTCAACCTTGACGACGTTGGCGCCAAAGTCAGCCAGATTCTGTGCTGCGAGCGGACCAACGGTGTGCTCACAAAGCTCGAGAACCCGGATCCCATCCAATGCTAGCATCGTGCTGCCTCCCCGCGCCTCCCTCGGATCATTGCGTTAGCTGGTGCCGAATCGTTGCTCCTAACGGCCCCAATGACGCCCACAAAGCGCCTCCTAGAATCGGTGCATGCGACACTGCCGCCGCTTAGTTGGTGGGGGATCGGCCTGCTTGAGGGCACTTAGCCAAGGCGGACCGAGACCCAACCGCTTAGATTTGGTCTCCGTTCATGTGGTCTCGTCACCGAACCCCAGAGCCGTCGGTGACGCACCCCTAACCCTCAGTGGATCGATCAGAGCCGCTCGGCGCACTGATGCGAGCGAAGCAATCGGCGATAGTTCTGGGCATTTGCCCGGATTGACGCCAATTCATCCGAGCCTATGGATCGGCGGATTTTGGCGGGCGTCCCCGCCACAAGCGATCCAGGGGGAATTACTTCGCCTTCAAGTACGACCGCTCCCGCAGCGATAAGTGATCCGTGTCCGACATTCGCTCCATTTAGAAGCACTGCCCCCATTCCGATCAGACAGTCATTCTGCACGGTTGCGCCGTGAACAACTGCTCGGTGCCCGACGCTGACGCCGTCACCAATTTGAACGGGGTACGAGGGGTCGGCATGGATCACGGACCCGTCTTGTACGTTGCTGCCAATACCGATGGTGATCGCGTCCTCGTCGGCGCGAAGCACGGCAGCGTACCAAATGCTCGAATTGTCGCCGATTACAACCTCTCCGATGAGCGTCGCTGTGGGCGCGACCCACGCCGTGTCGGCGAGTACGGGCACGTGGCCATCGTAGCTGAATAGGTTTGACATGCAGATCATGAATTCCTTCCCGTGCTCCGCGTTCGCGCTATCTGTAAGGACGAGCATGCCGGGTGTCGAGCTTCGTGGGCTCCGGCGGCCTGAGGGGCGTGTGGGAAACGAGCGCTCGATACCCAGGCGCGAAGGTGCGCACGGTTGACAGTTATCAACGGGAACACCTGACGAATCGTTCTTTGGCCAGACCGCACTGGTCAGGCCCGACCGAATCTGCAGGAGTTGCTCTCCGTACTGTGTGGAGTCTCGCCAGACCGCCGTCACCAGTGGCCTAGTCAGAACCACCTCAGGCCCCGGCGGCTGGCTCCCGCAACTGGTCCCGAACCGATTCCCGCACGGGCAGGACTGGTGGCGGGAGCTGATAACGAACCGGAGTAGCCGAGAGGCGAATCGGATTGCTGACCTGAGGGATGCTTCGGTCCCCGGCGCTCACTGTCCGTGTGGGATTAAGGCCCAGCTGATCAGCCATCATGAAAGCATCTCCGATCGAATTGACTGGGCCAGCCGGGACGCCAGCATTTCGCAGCAACGCGAGAAGTTCGGTCGTGGGGATCTCGGTGCACCGCGACTCTAGGAGGTCGATGAGCTCGTCGCAGTGTGCGACACGGTCCGCGTTCGTGCGAAATCGCGAATCGTCGGCCAAGTCCGACAGCTGAAGACTCCCGACAAGCGAGCGGAACTGCTTGTCGTTCCCGCAGGCCAAGGCGATCGAGCCATCCTGGCAGCGCAATGTCTGATAGGGCGCGATCGACGGATGGCGGTTTCCGATCCGCCCCGGGGAGATGCCCGTGCCGAGGTAGGCTGACGATTGGTTGACCATGCTGGCCAGCAACGACTGCAGCATCGTCACGTCGACACGTTGTCCCTGCCCGGTCGCCTCCCGGTGCCGCAGCGCTGCGAGAACCCCGACTGCTCCGTGCAACGCCGCGAGGACGTCGACGAGGGCGACCCCCACTTTCGCGGGCCCGCTCTCCTCGGTCCCGGTGATGCTCATCAGGCCGCCCACGGCCTGGACGAGGAGATCGTATCCGGCAAGATCGCTGGCCTGCGGTTCATCACCGAATGCCGAGATCGAGCAGTAGACGACGCCCGGATTGTGTTCCTGGACCTGCGAGTACCCCAATCCGAGCCGCTCGGCGACACCCGGGCGGAAATTCTCCACGATGATGTCCGCCGTGGCGGCGAGCTCGAGCGCCGCCGCTAGCTCAGACTCATCACGCAGATCTAGAATGATCGATCGCTTGTTCCGGTTCGCGCTCCAGAAGTAGGTCGCCTCGCCGTTGACGAATGGCGGACCCCAGGAGCGTGTGTCATCCCCGTCAGGCCTCTCGAGTTTGATTACGTCCGCGCCGAGATCGCCGAGAAGCATGGTCAGATATGGCCCGGCAAGGATTCGCGAAAGATCGAGGACGCGAACGCCTGCTAGACTCCCCTTCTTCAGAAGATCCTGCCCTGGCTGTTCCCACGAAACGTTATTCAGTGTCATCCTCAACCCTATGGTCAGGCCATCAGCGATGGTTGCGTAGCGTATGTTCCTGCGGGTGACTGCGCAAGATGTGCCAGACTTCGACCCGCGCGGGAAGCGCCGCAGCAGTGCGCACGCCCATCAACTCGTGATCGACCACGTCGAGGCGCTGATCCGGCGTGGGAGCCTACGGCGCGGCGACCGCCTACCTGGAGAACGTCAGCTCGCCGAGATGTTCGGCGTCAGCCGTGCATCCGTACGCGAAGCGGTCCGATCACTGCGAGCCATCGGCGTTCTCGCCGAGCGCACGACGGCCGGTCCGGGATCCGGGGCAGCCCTGGCGAGCGGGCCCTCCGACGCCCTGACAAGCATGCTCCGCCTCCACATCGCGTTGAGCAACTTCACCGAGACCGAGGTTGTCAGGACTCGGTTGATGGTGGAGCAGTGGGCGGTCCGCGAGGCCGCGGCCCTCGCGTCGCCAGAGGACATTCAGCGGCTCGAGGCCGTGCTGGACGAAATGGACCGCCCCGGCATCGACTACGCTCAGTTCAACGCCCTCGACTCGACCTTCCACACCGGCATCGCCCTGACCTGCGAGAACCGCCTACTTGGATGTCTGGCCGGCGCCCTGCGGGACGCCGTGGAGCGGCACCGCCTCGAAGCGATGCAAGCCCGTGGTCCGTGGGACCAGGTGGCAGCAAACCTACGGGCCCAGCACCGCGAGATCCTGACCTTCATCGCCGCGGGCCGACCGGAGGCCGCCGCGGAGGCGCTGCATCACCACCTGCGGTACATGCATCCGACCATCGTGAGCACCCTCAACCGCTAAATTTCGCATCGCGGAAGTTTGAGATCGTTGTCCGGAATTTGTCTTGCGTGTTCGTGGCTCAGGTCATACCCTGCTCGTCGGCACGTTGATGGCCTGACCAACCTGGGTCCGGCCACGCGGCCGTGACGGCGTTCGAGCACACGTCGTCGACACCCGGAGCGCAGTTCGCCTCCCCTTGGCGGGCGGCCTTCCCGCACCGACGAAGATCCACGGAGGAGGCGTTCCCATGGCAGTGAGCGACTCGAACGCGGCCCAAGACGGGGCAAGGAGGGTCGAGGCCGCCGCCGTTACACCGCCACGACGGTGGCGGGACTATGTCAAGGGCGTCGGTCCGGGGCTCCTGGTCAGCATGGCCTGGATGGGCGCCGGTGACCTCGTCGACTCAGCGGTGTCCGGTGCGAACTACGGCTACTCGTTGATGTGGGCCCTCGCGTTGGCGCTCATCAGCCGGTACTTCTTCACCAGCGCGATCGCGAAGTACGGGCTCTGCAACGCTGTCGGCGACGAGACGGTCCTCGCCGGCTTCGGCGCCCTGTGGAACAAGCTCCCGGTGGTCGTCGGGGCCCTGGCGCTGCTGAGTGGCTTCATCCTGCAGACCTACATGGTCGTCGCCGTGGGCAGCGCACTGCACCGCATCTTCCTGGGTTTCGGTGGTGACACTTGGGGCCCGTTCCTGTGGACGCTACTGGTGGCCGCGGTGGCCTGGCTGGTGCTGACCCGACCGAAGGCCTACTCGATACTCGAGATCATCGCCCGGATCAAGGTCGCCATCCTGGTGATCACTTTCCTCTACGCCGCCATCGCCTCGCAGCCGGACCCAGGCGAGATCGTCCACGGTCTCGCCTTCTCATCCCCACCCAACAGCGGCGCGTTCGCCACACTCCTGGTCGCGGCCGCGATCATCGGCGCCATCGGGGGCTCTGCTGGCAATCTGATGTATCCGGAGTTCATTCGTGACAAGGGCTGGCGCGGGCCGGGCTTCCTGCGACTGCAGCGGATTGACCTCCTAGCCGGTGTTGTCGCTGTCATCGTGGTCAACCTGTCCATCTGGATCGTGGCCGCCGAGGTGCTGCGTCCCGAAGGTCGACAGATTTCCTCGCTGGACGACCTCGGTGTGATGATGTCGCTTGCGCTCGGTCCGATCGGGCCCTGGTTGCTGTGGGTCGGGCTGGCGATGGCCGCGTTCTGCTCCCTGACCAGCTACGCGCGCGGTTACACGAAGATCTTCTTCAGCGGTCTGCAGCGGTCGTTCCCGAAGTACAAGGAAAAATACCCGCAGGTCGACAAGGCGCGTCCTTTCCGGGCCGTTCAGCTCGTACTCATGGTTTTCATACCTGTCCTGTTCGCGCTGCCCGTGTTCCCCGACGTCGTCGTGATGACCGTCGCCGGCAGCGCTACAGCGGGCCTCATGGCTCCGGTGGTCATCGTCGGCACGCTGGTCCTGACCAACGACAAGCGGAAGATGCTGCCGGGATACACCAATAAGTGGTGGGAGAACGTCATTCTCGTCGTCGTTGGCGCCATCGGTCTGTGGTCGGCGTACGGGCTGCTCACCGGTCTACCGCACCTCCTCAGCTAGCACTCCGCGTTGCGAACAGGAACTCCCGCACTATCAGAAGGGGAATCATGACCGAGGAAAACCTTGACGCCCGTCGTCGCAAGTTTTGGGGCTGGGGTTTCGCCGACACCGGCATCAGCGAGGCGGACGTCCACGAGCTGGGTAACATGATCCACAGCAAGTTCGGCTTTCCGATCCAAGATCTGACGCCGGCGCCGGAGATCGGTGAGATCACCCTGCGCGGGCCGCGCGTCAATCCACCGGATACGCTCGCGGGCATCTGCGAGGCGGACACCTGGACGCGGGCCGAACACACCCTGGGCAAGAACCTCGGCGACTTTGTCCGCGGCCTGGAGCGGAAGTTCGACAATCCGCCGGACTTCGTGGCGTTCCCGCGGACCGAGCAGGATGTCGTCTCGGTGCTGGACTGGGCACACGAGAATGATGTCGCGGTCGTCCCCTACGGTGGCGGTTCCTCCGTGGCCCAGGGGATCGAGCCGATCGTGTCCGACGACTACCGCGGCGCCATCACCCTGGATCTGCGTCATCTGAACCAGGTGCTGGAGATCGACCACGAATCCCGCTCCGCACTCATCCAAGGTGGGGTTCTCGGCCCGGACATGGAGAACCAGCTTCGCTCGCACGGGCTGACGATGCGGTTCTTCCTGCAGGCGTTCGAGTTCTCGACTCTCGGCGGCTGGATCGCCACCCGGGCGGCCGGCCACTTCGCCTCAGGGCTGACACAGATCGACGACTCCGTCCAGGCCCTTCGCGTGGTGACTCCCGAGGGCACGATCCAGACCCGACGGCTCCCCGCCGACGGCGCTGGCGTGTCGGCCGATCGCCTATTCATCGGTTCGGAAGGCACCCTCGGCGTGATCACTCAGGCCTGGATGCGGCTGCAGGATAGACCCACCTTCCGGGTCGGAACGTCGGTGCCCTTCAAGGACTTCGACAAGGCCGTAGCGGCGACGCGTGCGCTCGCCCAGTCCGGACTGACCCCGGCGAACTGCCGCCTCCTCGATCCTACCGAAAGCCTGCTCTCCGGGGCGTCCGACGGCACCGATTCAGTCCTCGTACTGGCATTCGAGTCGGCTGACCATCCCGTCGACGTTTGGATGCAACGCGCCGCGCAGATCTGCGCCGATCACGACGGCCGAGTGAGCGCAGAAGCGCTGCAGGGCAAGTCTGCCCCCGATGCAACCCACGCCGGAGCTGCCGGCAAGTGGCGAGACTTCTTTGTACGCGGGCCCTACTACAAGGAGGGCTACACGCGGATGGGCATCCTACGCGAGACATTTGAGACCGCCTGCACCTGGAGTGCCTTCCCGGAGCTCCACGCCCGGGTCGTCGAGGCGACGACGAAGGCAGCTCGCAGGGAGTGCGGGGACGGCGTTGTCGCCTGCCGCTTCACCCACGTGTACCCGGATGGCCCCGCTCCGTACTACACGGTCGTAGCTCCGGCCAAGCGCGGAGCCGAGACGAAGCAGTGGGCGGCGATCAAGCAGGCCGCCTCCGAGGCCGTCTTGGCCGCCGGCGGCACCATCACCCACCACCACGCCGTGGGCCGTTTCCACCGTCCCTGGTACGACGAGCAGCGCCCGGAGCTGTTCGCCTCCGCGCTGGCAGCGACGAAGAAGACCGTGGACCCGCACCTAGTGATGAACCCGGGTGTGCTCATCGACGGCAAGTAGCTGCCCGACGAAGCGGCTGCGGCGTCCGACAGTGGCGCCAGCGTTGTCGGCATCGATGCACCCCGTGGTTCAGGATGGGAGGTTTGTAATGGAGCCTGCGCGTCTGCGCGCCGAGTTCGCGGCAGCGGTCGGCGAGGACGGCGTCATCGATGACCCGACAGAGTTGCGGGCATACGAATGCGACGGGCTGACCGGCTACCGGGTGGTGCCGAGGCTGGTCTTGTTGCCCCGCACGGCGGAGGCGGTCGCGGCTGCCGTGCGGGTGTGTGCTCGCGCTGGCGTTCCGTTCGTCCCCCGCGGTGCGGGCACCGGTCTGTCGGGGGGCGCTCTGCCGGTCGCTGACGGCGTTGTCATCTCGCTGCAGCGGCTGCGTTCGATCCTGGAGATTGACCCGGTGAACTGCCGCGCGGTGGTCCAGCCTGGCGTGACCAACCTCGAGATCAGCCGGTCTGTAGCCGCGCACGGTCTGTACTTCGCACCGGACCCCTCCAGCCAGCAGGTTTGCACGATCGGCGGAAACGTCGCAGAGAACTCCGGTGGAGCGCACTGCCTGAAATATGGGTTCACCGTCCACCACATCCACGAGATCGAGGTCGTGCTACCCAACGGGAGCATCACCACGCTTGGCGGGGAGTCCGACCACGTAGCGGGCTACGATCTGCTTGGAGCCTTCATCGGGTCGGAGGGCACGCTCGGTGTGGTCACTTCGATCACGGTGAGGCTGCTGCGCAAACCGACCGCCGTGCAAACCCTGGTCGCCGACTTCGACTCCGTTGACGACGCCGGCGATACCGTCACCGCCATCATCGCCGCGGGGATCGTCCCAGCGGCAGTGGAGATGATGGACACTCTCGCCATCGAAGCCGTCGAGGCGGCGGTGGCCGCCGGATACTCCCGCGGTGTTGCCGCCGCGCTGATCGTCGAGCTGGATGGCCCGGTTGACGAGGTCGCGGCCCAGCTGGCCGAGGTCGAGCGGCTCTGCCACGAGCAGCGCTCGATCGCGGTCAAGATCGCCGCCACCTCAGACGAGCGTGCGACGATCTGGAAGGGACGCAAGGCGGCGTTCGCCGCGGTCGGCCGGATCAGCCCGGACTACTTCGTCCAGGACGGCGTCGTTCCTCGGACCCGGCTCTCCGAGACGCTCAACCGGATCTCCGAGCTCGCCGACGCAGCGGGCCTACGAGTAGCGAATGTGTTTCACGCCGGCGACGGCAACCTGCACCCGTTGGTGCTCTACAGCGAGGCCGCCGGCGAGCTCGAACGGGCCGAACACCTGTCCAGCGCAATCGCCGAACTGTGCGTTGAGCTCGGCGGCTCCCTCTCGGGCGAGCATGGGATCGGCACCGACAAGGCCTGCTCGATGCCGCGGCAGTTCACCGAGGCCGACCTAGCCACGATGCTGCGGTTGCGCACCGCATACGACCCAGTCGGCCTGTGCAACCCGGGGAAGGTATTCCCGACTCCGAGGCTGTGTGGCGAGCGCCCGGGCCCGCATCGGCCCCACCCGCTCGAGGCCGCAGGTCTCATCGAACGGACGTGATCACCATGGCAACTTCCACCGGATCCGGTGCGCGCGTTCAGCGCCTGCTCTCGCACCGCACTCTGCGTCCCACCACCACCACCGAGCTGGTCGAGGCTCTGTGCGAGAGCACCTCCGCCCAACCGCAGGTCACCGTCTGCGGGGCCGGTACTGCCGGAGCGTGGGCCGAGCAACCCGGCCATGCCGACCTGATCCTGGACACCACCGCGTTGAGCGGTGTCCTCACCTACAACCCCTCGGATATGACCGTCGCCGTGCGGGCCGGTACCACGCTGGAGTCGCTGCAGGCCGAGGTCGGCGAGAAACGCCAGCGGGTCGCGTTCGACCCGGCCCGGGCCGGACGGGGCGCCACCGTCGGTGGGCTGCTGGCCACCGCGGACGGCGGCCCGGCACGGCACGCCTTCGGTGCCCTGCGCGACCACGTCATCGGGGTCACTGTGGTACTCGCGGACGGCACCGTCGCCCGCTCTGGCGGACACGTGATCAAAAATGTTGCCGGTTACGACCTGACCAAGCTCTTCTCCGGCTCCTTCGGCACCCTCGGGGTCCTGTCCGAGATCGTGCTCCGGCTGCACCCCCGGCCGCGGGCAACGGCGACCGTCGAGGTCGAGATCCCCCGCACCGACGCCTTCGCGGCCTCGCAGACGATCGCCGCGGCCGGCATCGAGCCCGCCGCGGTCGAGCTGCTCAGCCTCAACGAGCCCGACAGCGCCCGGCTCCTGCTCCGCTTCGAGGGCAGCCCATCGGGGGTCAGCGAGCGGACGAGCGCGGTACGGGGACTTTCCCGGTACCCGGTCCACCTACTCGACGAGGAGGAAGCGATGCGGCGGTGGGCAGAAGTCGACGCGGTCTGCATTGGTGAGCCCGGCGACACAGTCGTGCGCTTCGGTGCCCGGCCGGCGGCCGCCGCCACGACGACGGCCCGGCTCGCGGCCGAGGCCGGGGGACTCGGACTGCAGCTCGAATCCGCGGGCACTCTGCAGCGCGGAGTGCACACAATTCGCTTGCGCCGCGGCGACGCCAAGGCCCACACACAGCTGCTGCGCGAGCTGCACGCTGCAGTCGGTCCGGCCTGCACCGTGCTACGCCGCGACGGCCTCGAACCCGGTGCCTCGCTCTGGGGGCCTGCGCCCGCAGCCGTGGCGCTGATGCGCGCGGTCAAACAGCGGTTCGACCCCGCCAACCGCTTCGGCGCAAGCCGGCTTGCAGCCTGGTTGAGCGCCCCCAGCACCAACGACGTCGCGACCGAGGGGGAGCAGCTGGCATGACCGACGTCCTCCGGCCCTCCGGGCCCACGGGCTCGTTCGACGCGCACCATCCACCCCGCCGTGAGGTGCTTGACGACTGCGTGCACTGTGGCTTCTGCCTGCCGACCTGTCCCACCTACGCCGTCACCGGTGAGGAGATGGAGTCCCCGCGCGGACGGATCTATCTCATGGATCTCGCCGCCCGCGGCGAGATCCCCCTCGACGAGGCATTCGGCGCTCGCATGGACTCCTGCCTCGGCTGCCTGGCGTGTGTCACCCACTGCCCATCCGGCGTCCAGTACGACAAGCTCATCGAGTCGGTCCGCCCCCAGGTCGAGCGGCAGATCCCGCGGACGGTCCCGGACAGGTTGCTCCGCACGCTGATCTTCGCGCTCTTCCCCTACCCAGGGCGGCTGCGCCTGGCCGCGCTCGGCGGCATCCTCTACCAACGGCTCGGCCTGCGTGCGTTGCTGCACGCACTCGGGGTGATTGCCCTGCTCCCGCCGCGGCTGCAGGCGCTAGAGGCGCTCCTGCCACGAGTGTCGCTGCGCGCCCTGTTCGCCCGCGGCACGCCGCATACCGCGGCCGTCGGCCCTCCCCGGCTGAGGGTGGGCATGATGCCCGGTTGCGCGCAACGGGTGTTCTTTGGCGACGTCAACGGTGCCACCGTCCGCGTATTGACCGCTGAGGGGTGCGACGTCTACATGCCGCAAGACAAGCAGTGCTGCGGCGCCCTTTCGGTGCACGCCGGGCAGACGGAGGACGGCCTGCGACGGGCGCGGGACACGATCGAAATGTTCGAACGCTACGACCTCGACGTCGTTGTCGCAAACGTCGCGGGCTGCGGCTCCACGCTCAAAGAATACGGCGACCTACTCGCTGACGACCCCGAGTACGCCGACCGAGCGGCGGCCTTCTCCGCGAAGGTGCGCGACATTAGCGAACTGATCACCGAGCTGTCGCCCCAAGCCTCTCGGCACCCGATCCCGACCACCGTCGCATACCACGACGCTTGCCACCTGGCCAACGCGCAGCAGATCCGTAGCCAACCCCGCGAGATGCTTCGCAGCATCCCCGGCCTGACGGTCACCGACATAGCCGAGGCCGACCTGTGTTGCGGCTCGGCGGGCATCTACAACCTCGTCCAGCCCGAGAAGGCCGAGGAGCTCGGCCGACGCAAGGTGACCAACCTCGAAGCCGTTACCCCGGACGTGGTCGCCACCGCCAACGCTGGCTGCCTGCTGCAGATTCGCCGATACCTCGATGCCAGCATTCCGTTGCTGCATCCCATCCAACTGCTCGACGCCTCGATTCGCGGTGTCGACCCGCTGAAGGAAGTCTCCAGATGACATTGCGCTACCTAGTGAATTGCTCAATCCTTCTCACCGACCTCCCTGTGCTGGAACGGCCCGCGGCCGCCAAAGCGGCCGGGTTCGACGCCGTGGAGTTCTGGTGGCCGTTCCCGGAGCCCGTTCCCGCCGACCGCGACGTCGACGCCTTCGAGCAGGCCGTACGCGATGCCGGTGTCGCGCTCGTCGGGCTCAACTTCTTCGCGGGCGATATGCCCGGCGGGGACCGTGGTGTCGTCTCCTGGCCGGGCCGTGCGACGGAGTTCCGCGACAACGTCGACGTCGCGGTCGGGCTCGGCGAGCGGCTGGGTGTGCACGTGTTCAACGCCCTCTACGGCAACCGGCTTGATAACGCCGACCCGCTCCGGCAGGACGAGCTCGCCACGGAGAACCTGCTGGTGGCGGCGGAGGCGGCGGAGCGGATCGGCGCGACCGTGCTGGTCGAGCCGGTCAGCGGCGGCGGCCGGTATCCGCTGCGCACCGCCGACGATGCCGGCGCAGTGCTCGACGACCTCGCGTGCGCCGGAGCCGGCAACGTCGGCTTGCTCGCCGACCTGTACCACCTCGCGTCCAACGGCGACGACGTCGAGCGTGCCATTGCCCGATACCGGGACCGGATCGCGCACGTCCAGATCGCCGACACCCCGGGCCGCGGCGAGCCCGGCACAGGGCACTTGCCGCTCGCACGCTGGCTTGAGGATCTTGACCGCGGCGGCTATCAGGGATTCGTCGGCCTCGAGTACAAGGCCACCGCCGAGGATCCCTTCGCCTGGCTGCCCCGCGCCGAACGCGGCAGTGGCGCCCTCACCGACCACAGCTGAAGCGACCACGAGCCAGATCAGGAGAACACCACACCATGACCAGCATCGGATTCATTGGACTCGGCATCATGGGCGCGCCGATGGCCGCCAACCTCGCCGACGCTGGCTACGACGTCATCGGCTACAACCGCAGCCCGGACAAGATCGACGCCCTGGTCAAACACGGCGGCCGCGCAGCAACCAGCGTCGCCGAGGCGACCAAGGGTGCCGACATCGTGATCACGATGCTGCCCGACTCCCCGGACGTCACCGAGGTCGTCACCGGCGCCGACGGGGTGCTGGCCAACGCCCACCCGGGCCAGCTGCTGATCGACATGAGTACGATCCGCCCGGAAGTGTCCCGAGCGGTGGCCGCGGCCGGCGCGGAAGCCGGGCTGCGGGTGCTCGACGCCCCAGTCAGTGGTGGCGAGGCCGGCGCGATCGAGGGCACACTCTCGATCATGGTCGGCGGGAAGCCCGCCGACTTCGAGACCGCCGGACCGGTCCTCGAGGTTCTCGGCAGCACAATCGTGCACGTCGGGCCATCCGGCGCCGGACAGACAGTGAAGGCGGCCAACCAGCTGATCGTGGCCGGCAACCTCCAGCTGCTGGCCGAGGCCATCGTGTTCCTCGAGGCCTCCGGGGTCGACCTCGACGCCTCCGTCCGAGTGCTCGGCGGCGGACTGGCCGGGAGCACAGTGCTCGACCGCAAGGCCGCGAACATGGTCAACCGCGACTTCACTCCCGGCTTCCGGCTCGCTCTGCACCACAAGGACATGGGCCTCGTCACCGCCGCCGCCCGCGAGGCCGGCGTAGTGATCCCGCTCGGAGCCACCGTCGCCCAACTCATCGGCGCGCTCGTTGCCCGCGGGGACGGCCACCTCGACCACGCCGGGCTGTACAAGCTCACCTCCGAGCTGTCGCACCGGCTGCCCGACGCAGACCTGCGCTAAACCGGCACCCACGACGACCAGGAGACACACCATGCCCCGTATGACAGCGGCCGACGCCGCGGTCGCCGTGCTGCGCCGCGAAGGCATCACCGATCTTTTCGGGCTGCCCGGCGCTGCGATCAACCCCTTCTACGCCGCCGTCCGTCGCGACGGCGAACTCCGCCACACCCTGGCCCGCCACGTCGAGGGCGCCTCGCACATGGCCGAGGGCTACACACGCACCAAGCACGGCAACATCGGGGTCTGCGTCGGAACGTCCGGCCCCGCCGGCACTGACATGATCACTGGCCTGTACTCGGCCTCGGCAGACTCGATTCCGATCCTGGCCATCACCGGGCAGGCCCCGGTGGCCAAGTTGCACAAAGAGGACTTCCAGGCCGTCGACATCGCCGCGATCGCAAGCCCGGTCACCAAGTGGGCAGTCACAGTCATGGAGCCGGCGCAGGTCCCGGGCACGCTGCAGAAGGCGTTCTGGCTGATGCGCACCGGCCGCCCAGGACCGGTCCTGGTCGATCTGCCGATCGACGTCCAGCTCGCCGAGATCGAATTCGACCCGGACGGCTATGAGCCGCTGCCCGTGGTCCGTCCCGCTGCGACCCACGCGCAGGCTGAGAAGGCGCTCGATCTGCTCGAGCGGGCCGAGCGACCACTTATCGTCGCCGGCGGCGGGATCATCAACGCCGACGCCTCCGACCTGCTGGTCGAGTTCGCCGAGCTGACCGGGATTCCGGTCGTTCCGACCTTGATGGGTTGGGGTGCGATCCCCGACGACCACCGGCTGATGGCAGGTATGGCTGGCCTACAGACATCGCACCGCAGCGGCAACGCCACGGTCCTGGCCTCGGACACGATCATCGGTATCGGCAATCGGTGGGCCAACCGGCACACTGGCGACCTCGATGTCTACCGCGGTGACCGAACGTTCATCCACATCGACATCGAGCCCACCCAGATCGGCCGGGTCCTCGCCCCCGACTACGGCATCGTGTCCGACGCTCGGTTCGCCCTCGAACGCCTCGTCGAGGTCGCCCGCGAGCGGCGCGACGCCGGCCGGCTGGCCGACCGTTCGGCATGGGCAGACGAGTGCGTCGAGCGTCGGGGCACCCTGGAGCGGCGGACCCACTTCGACGACGTCCCGATCAAGCCGCAGCGGGTTTACGAGGAGATGAACCGCGCGTTCGGGCCAGATACCCGCTACGTCTCCGCCATCGGGCTGTCCCAGATCGCGGCCGCCCAGTTCCTGCACGTCCACCGTCCCCGGCACTGGATCAACTGCGGCCAGGCCGGCCCGTTGGGCTGGACGGTCCCGGCCGCGCTCGGGGTCTGCGTGGCCGACCCGGACGCCACCGTCGTGGCGATCACCGGCGACTATGACTTCCAGTTCCTGATCGAGGAGCTCGCCGTCGGCGCACAGTTCAACCTGCCCTACATCCACGTGCTGGTGAATAACTCCTATCTGGGCCTGATCCGGCAGGCCCAGCGCAATTTCGACATGGACTACTGCGTCCAGCTCGGCTTCGACAACATCAACTCACCGGAGACCGAGGGGTACGGCGTTGACCACCTCAAGGTCGCCGAGGGACTGGGCTGTAAGGCGGTGCGCGTGCGCACCCCCGATGAGCTGCCCACGGCCCTCGAACACGCCAAGAAGCTGGTTGCCGAGTACCGCGTCCCGGTGATCGTGGAGGTCATCCTCGAGCGGATCACCAACATCGCCATGAGCGGCACCGACATCGGCTCGGTCGTCGAGTTCGAGGACCTTGCCACACGCGCCGAGGACGCCCCCACCGCGGTCAACTCCGGGTTGCCGAGCTGAACCGGGTTAGGAATGCGCACCCTCATAGCCCCAGGCAAGGTCGACGGCTCACCGACTGCGGCCGAGGTGGCGGCCTACATTGCCACAGGGCTGCAACACACCGCCCCGGGGAGTGAAACCGACCGCTACCCGATCGCGGATGGCGGCGACGGCATATGGCCCCTGCCGCCGTCTCCGTCGGGTTCACCCCCACGGTCACGGCGACGGGTAAGCGGCCCGACCGGTGAGCCGATCACCGCCGCTACCCACGCCCGACGGCACGACCGCGGCGATCGAACTCGCCACGGTGGCCGGGCTCCACTGCCTGCCCGGTCGGCGATTCGTAACCGCGCCGCCTCCAGGCCGCGCGAGCGGCGCCCTGATCTCCGTCGCGTTGGGCTAGGGGAAGGCCTGCACAGGCCATCCGCAGCCCGACCGAGGGCCGGGCAACCGAGGCGGCAGCCACAATATTCCACGATACGGATGTGCACGCTCGTGCTGCGAAACCTGGGCTTGCGTTCGTGTGGGGTGCGCCATAGCATCTGCGCTAGCAGCATTGGCCTGACCATCGTCCGGCGTCCAACCGCCCTGCGATCTCCGCGCTCGGTTGCTCATGGCATCGCGGCCAGGCCCCTCCGGTCAGCGCGCCCGGCCCTGGGCCAGGTGTAGTTGACAACGTGACCGCACCGAGGAGCCGCTCGATGGCCGTGAGCAACTCAATTCCGACCGTCCACGCGTTCCGCGCCCTCCGACCATCGATGACGTGGCCGACCCAAACTGCAAGCAGGCGGCTACTTGGCGGCTACGCCGGACAGTGGAGAGACAACGCGGTTCGGATCTTCGTCAGCGGAGTCGGATGAGGCTTGCGAACCTTGTTCGCGCACTATCAGAACGAGTTGGCCGCAGTTCTGAGCACCATCATATGTCCCGTCTAGAAAGGCAAACATGACCGAGGAACACCTCGACAAGAGGACCAGGAAGTTCTGGGGCTGGGGTTTCGCCGGCACTGGCGTCGACGAACCAGAAGTACACGCCTTGGGTCAGATGATTCGCGACAAGTTCGGATTTCCGATCCAGGATCTGGCGACGGCTCCCGATATCAGCGAGATCGAGCTGCGGCAGCCGCGCGTCAGCCCACCGGAGTCGCTGGAGGAGATCTGCCAGGTCGACACCTGGACCCGAGCCGAGCACACACTGGGCAAGAACCTCGGTGACTTCTATCGTGGACTTGCTCGCCAATATGACAACCCCCCGGACTTCGTCGCCTTCCCCCGAACCGAGCACGACGTGGTATCGGTTCTGGACTGGGCGCACACCAATAATGTCGCAGTTGTTCCTTACGGAGGCGGGTCCTCCGTCGCCCAGGGCATCGAGCCGATTGTGTCCGACGATTACCGCGGTGCGATCACTCTGGACCTGCGCCACCTGAACCAGGTGCTGGAGGTCGACCAGGAATCGCGGTCCGCCCTCATCCAGGGCGGCGTTCTCGGACCGGACATGGAGAACCAGCTGCGCCCGTACGGGCTGTCGATGCGCTTCTTCCTCCAGGCGTTCGAGTTCTCCAGCCTCGGCGGGTGGATCGCGACCCGCGCGGCAGGACACTTCGCCACCGGGCCCACACAGATTGACGACTCGGTCCAGGCCCTCCGCGTGGTGACGCCCGCGGGGACGATCCAGACCCGCCGGCTCCCCAGTGATGGAGCCGGAACCTCCGCCGACCGCATGTTCATCGGCTCCGAGGGCACGCTCGGTGTAATCACTCAGGCCTGGATGCGTCTACAGGATCGCCCCACCTTCCGCGTGGGCACGTCCGTGCCGTTCAGCAACTTCGACAAGGCCGTGGCCGCGGTGCGCGTTCTGGCTCAGTCCGGGCTCGCCCCGGCGAACTGCCGGCTGCTCGACCCGACAGAGAGTCTGCTGTCCGGCGCCTCAGACGGCTCCGATTCAGTCCTCGTACTGGCATTCGAGTCCGCTGACCACCCGCTCGACGCTTGGATGCAACGCGCCGCACAGATCTGTGCCGACCATGGCGGCCGCGTAAGCGAGGCCGCACTGCAGGGCAAGAGCGAGGCTGAAGCCGCACGGTCCGGGGCCACTGGAAAGTGGCGGGATTTCTTCGTACGGGGCCCGTTCTACAAGGAAGGCTACACCCGCATGGGAATCGTGCGGGAGACGTTCGAGACGGCGTGCACCTGGAGTGCATTCCCGGAGCTCCATGCGCGGGTCGTCGAAGCAACGACCAAGGCGATGAAGGAGGAGTGCGGCGACGGCGCCGTTGCTTGCCGCTTCACGCATGTCTATCCGGACGGTCCTGCGCCGTACTACACCGTTATGGCACCTGGCAAGCGGGGCCGCGAGGTAGAGCAGTGGGCAGCGATCAAGCAGGCGGCCTCCGAGGCCGTCCTGTCTGCCGGAGGCACCATCACCCATCACCATGCCGTCGGGCGTTACCACCGGCCCTGGTATGACCAGCAGCGCCCGGACCTGTTCGCGTCTGCTCTCCGTGCGGCCAAGTCCGCGGTGGATCCGGCCCTCGTGATGAACCCCGGCGTCCTCATCGACCCGAAGTAGCCGCCGCGGCGGGGCGCTATCAATCACCCAGTGATAGCGCCCCAGCCGCCGCGCCGCACACGCCCGCGGTTCCAACCAACAAGCGACTCCCTACAGCGTTTAGCGAGTCATTAGCGAGCCCACACGGATCCACAGAGATCCCGGAAGGTGAAGGCCATGTCTGATTCGGGCAGCGCCGCCCCGACGCCGACTAGCTCACCCGAGCAATCGGTCAACCCCGGCGGTATGCGACGCGTAATCGTCGGCGTATCCCTTGGCCAAGCGATCGAATGGTACGACTACGCGATCTATGGCTACCTGGCGGGTAGCATCGGCGTTACCTTCTTCCCGGCGGAAGACAAAACAGCGACGATGCTGGCCGCCTACGCGGCCTTCGCGGTGTCATTCTTCATTCGCCCGCTAGGCGGAATGCTATTCGGCTCGATCGGAGACCGGCTAGGGCGGAAGAACACTCTGGCCGCCATTCTCCTGCTTATCGGTGGGTCCACCTTTGCTATTGGCGTCTTGCCCGGCTACGCGACGATCGGAATTGCCGCGCCGCTCCTGCTCATCGCACTGCGTTTGCTGCAAGGGCTATCCGCAGGTGGCGAGCTCGCCGGCGCCACCGCGTTTCTCGCCGAACACTCGCCTGACCATAAACGCGGATTCCTGCTCGGTTTCTCGCAAGTCGGCGCCAGTCTCGGACCACTCATCGGGGCATCGCTCGTCGCAGCCTTGACCAGCAGCATGGGCCCCACAGTCGTCGATCAGTGGGTGTGGCGAGTGCCATTTCTCCTCGCTGGCCCTGTCGCCGTGGTCGGTTTGTACGTGCGCCTGCGGTTGGAGGAGAGCCCCATCTTCCGGGAGGTGTTGGCCGCCGGACACCGCCCGAAGGCACCCCTGCGCTCCGCCTTCCGCCAACACGGTTGGGGACTCGCTCGCTGCACCGGTGTGGCCGTTACCCACATGATCCCCTACTACCTTATTCTTACGTATCTACCGAACCAGCTCAAGGAGACCGGCCAACTCCCCGGCGGTAGCGCGTACCTGGCAACCACCCTGGCACTGATTGCCCAGATATTGGTCACACCTATCGCTGCAGCGCTGACGGACCGTTTCGGTCGCCGGCCGGTCGCCGCGACCGCAGCCTTCGCGTACGCCATTCTCGCATTCCCAATCTTTATGGGCATGAACACCGCGGGAACGGCGGTAGTCTTGCTCTGCCAGATTGGTCTCGGGATCATCTTTGGAATCTACACCGGATCGGTGTTCCCGCTGATGGTTGAAATGTTTCCAACGCAGGCTCGGTACACCTCGATGGCAATCGGCTACAACGTTGCCGCCGCTGCGTTCGGTGGCACCGCACCATTGATCGCCACTACGCTGGTGGCCACGACCGGTAATGTCAGTTCGCCCGCCTTCTATCTGATCGGGGGTGCCGTGCTCTCCCTCATTTGCATCGCTAAGAGTAGGGAAACCGCACGAACCAGCTTGAGTGCGGCGTAGCGAGGACGGGACCTCAGGCAAACCCAAGGCTGACCGCTGAGCAGCGTGACAGTCACGCCGCTCCATGTTAACCGACCCCAAGGAGAAACATGCGGGCATTCGCACTCGCTGAAGACAGTGCTGTCGTGACGACGATGGATCTGCCGACACCGCGGGCAACGGAGAATGCAGTGGTGCTGAAGGTTCTCCGGTCTGGCGTCTGCCACACCGATACGCACCTGCGGCAGGGGGCGTATGACCTCGGGAGCCGGGGCAGCCTCCGGTTGGTCGATCGCGGTGTCACCTACCCACTTGTCATGGGTCACGAGGTTGTCGGCGTGGTGGACCAGGTGGGTGACCAGGTGGAGAGCCACCGACCGGGCGACGTTCGGCTCGTTTATCCATGGATCGGATGCGGTGAGTGTAGGCATTGCCGCGAAGGCCGCGATAATCATTGCCCGAGCGGGCAGAACCTCGGGGTTGTTCGCCATGGCGGATACGCCCAGCAAATTTTCGTGCCGCATGAGAAGTACTTGGTCGATATCAGTGGGCTGGACTTGAGCTGGGCAGCGACTCTCGCATGCTCCGGTCTGACGGCTTATAGCGCGGTCACAAAGGTACTGCCGCTGCCCCCGGGCGAGCCGATCGTCGTGATCGGCGCCGGTGGTGTTGGCCTCACCGCGGTCGCCACGCTGAAAGCACTCGGGCATCAGGCAATTTGTGCTGTTGACGTGTCGGAAGCCAACCTAGATCTGGCGGTTCAATTGGGCGCTTCCGCGACAGTGCTCTCCGCCGGCGATTCAGTGAGCAGCGACATTGTGCGGGAGTGTCGCGGACCCGCCGCCGCGGTGATCGACTTCGTAAACAACAGCAGCACCGCCACAGCGGGCTTCGATAGCTTGCAGAAAGCGGGGCATCTGGTGCAAGTCGGTCTGTACGGTGGCGAGCTCGTCCTGCCAAATGCGTTGATGGCGCTCAAGATGCTGACTATCCGCGGCAGCTTCGTCGGATCGCTCGACCAGCTCAGATCGCTCGTGGAGCTTGCGAAATCGGGTGGCCTGCCGCAGACCCCCATCCTTCACGAAGAACTCAACGAGGTGGCGGTGCAGACGTCGCTTGATCGGTTGGCTCAGGGAGGGGTGCCCGGCCGCATCGTACTGAGCGCCCCGGACAATTGTTGATCCGTCACGTCCACTGAATATCGACAGAATCGGGCTAGGTGAGATCATGAGCAATTACAAGACCCTCAATCCGGCAACCGGTGAGCTGGTGAAGGAGTTTCCCCAAGCGTCCGACCATGACATCGAAAGAGCACTCGATCGCTCGCATGATGCCTATCAGGGATGGCGTCAGACACCTCCACACGATCGTGCCGACACACTGCGTCGTGTGGCAGCGCTGCACCGGGAACAGGTAGCCGATCTAGCCGGTATTCTCACGATGGAGATGGGAAAGCCGTCCAGTCAAGCCAGAGCTGAAGTAGAGCTCGTCGCGTCGATCTACGACTATTATGCTGAACAGGGCCCGGCCTTCTTGGCCGACGAGGTACTGAGTACCGCTGGCGGCGGGGAAGCGATCGTTAGAACTGAACCAATCGGGTCTCTGCTGGGTATCATGCCGTGGAACTTCCCATATTACCAGGTCGCCCGCTTCGCTGCGCCGAACTTGATGCTGGGCAACACGATCATTCTCAAACACGCGTCGAATTGTCCGCAGTCCGCCCTCGCCATCGAGGAGCTTTTCGTACAGGCGGGACTGCATGACGGTGCCTTCATCAACGTATTTGCTGACAGCACGCAGGTTGCAAGCATGATCTCAGATCCGCGTGTGCGAGGTGTGTCGTTGACAGGTTCGGAGCGAGCCGGTTCAGCCGTGGGTGAGGTCGCGGGCCGGCACATGAAGAAGTATGTTCTCGAACTGGGCGGCTCTGACCCGTTTATCGTGCTCGACGCGAACGACCTGGCGGGCACGGTAGCCGCGGCCGCGAGCAACCGGATGCGGAACGCCGGTCAGACGTGCATCGCCTCGAAACGCTTCATTGTGCTCGCTGACGTCTACGAGGCGTTCCTCGACGCCTTCGTCCAAGCGATGAGAGAGTACCATCCCGGCGACCCCACCGACCCGGCGACGCGTTTCGGACCGCTGTCTTCGCATGACGTGGTAAACGACCTTGAGGAACAGGTTCAGGACGCGGTGGCGAAGGGCGCAACGGTGCTCGCCGGCGGCCGAAAGATCGAGGGTTCGGGCGCGTATTACGAGGCGACCGTCCTGACCGGGGTAACACCGGAGATGAGGGCCTACGGCGAGGAGCTGTTCGGTCCCGTGGCGGTCGTCTACAAGGTCGACTCACCTAGGGAGGCGCTTGAGCTTGCCAACGCGTCGCGGTTCGGCCTGGGAGCTTCCGTATTCTCGTCGGATGTTCCGCGAGCTCAGGAGCTTGCGCGGGATCTGGAGTCCGGGATGGTATGGATCAACGGACTGAGTCGAACCGCACCGGACCTCCCGTTTGGCGGGGTCAAGCACTCTGGTGTGGGGCGCGAGCTTGGTCGGTACGGTATCGAAGAGTTCGCCAACAAGAAGCTCATCCATACGTCCCGTTGAAGCTGGCTACCGACCTCGCGCCGGTGATGATCACAGTTGGTGTCGAAGGGACTTACGAACCAGAAGGCGCCCGTGCGGAGATCAGCCGAACCGAACGTGACTAATACGAGCGGGACGGAGCCGGGCACACTGCGTCTGTGCCAGTTGTTGAAGGTCCGCCGCGCATTCTGACAACCGACCTGATTGGTTATAGCGTCCATAGGGTTGAAGGGCGGTAAAAGGTGGGATTTCACGAGCTTCTGATCAGCGCATGTGAGCAGGCGCCGGACCGGACGTTGGTGCACGGTGAAGATGGAAGTACCTCTTTCGCCGAGCACCTGTCCCGAGTCGCGCGGACAGCCGGGTTTCTCCGGTCCGGTATCGGGCTGGGTCGCACAGATCGTTTCGCAGTGCTCTCGCGAAATTCGTCCGACTACCTCGAGCTGTTCCACACCGCATTGGTAGGCGCGGCCGTTATCGTTCCGCTAAATGTGCGCTCGTCCGAACTGGAGCTAATGGGCGTCCTCAACGACTCGGGCTGTCGCGTTTGCTTTGCTAGTGCAGAGTTTGTTGCGCTTGCGAACCGGTTGAGGGAACGAACGGGACTCGAGGAGGTCATTGAGATCGGTCCGGGCTGCGAGGCGGGCGGCTTCCGCGACCGAAGGGACGCCGCGAAGCCCCGGATGCCCGCTGCTCCGGACCCGCAGGATACGGCCTTCATCATGTACACCAGCGGCACCACTGGCAGCGCGAAGGGAGTGGTCATCCAGCATGGTGCACTAGCCAACGACATTTACAAGACCGCGGTGCCGACCAACCTGACGCAAGGATACACCTTCCTGCTCCATGCGCCCCTGTTTCATATCGCGTCGGTCCGGGGGTTCGGCCTTGCGACAGCGGCGGGTTCGACGCTCGTTCTTCTGCCCCGTTTCGACCCGCGGCGGATCGTGGACGCAATTAAGGCCTATCATGTAACGACGACCGGCTTTATTGCTTCGACCGTGCGTGACATGCTCGACATCCCCGAGTTCCGGGGCGATCTACTGCCGAGCCTGACCTGTATCAGCTACGGCAGCGCTCCGATGAGCCCATCGGTGTTACAGAGGCTCATGGAGGCATTTCCCAACGCCGAATTCGTCAACTGGTACGGATTGACCGAAACGTGCGGCCATGTATGCGCGCTAACGGGCGAGGATCATCGCAAAGGCGGGGCGCGGTTGATGTCAGTTGGCCGGCCCCTTCCGGGCAATCGCGTTCGAATTGTCGACCAGCATGGACGCGTCCAGCCACGAGGCATATCTGGCGAGATCGCGGTTGCCGGCGACAACCTGATGGCGGGCTACTGGAATCAACCCGAGATCGAAGCGGACAGGGACGGGTCGAAATGGTTCCGAACGGGCGACGCAGGGTATCTCGATAGCGCCGGATATGTCTATCTTGCCGGTCGTGCTCGCGATATGATTATCACGGGTGGTGAGAACGTGGTCCCAGCCGAAGTCGAAGCGGTCCTCACTGACTATCCGCAGGTTTCACAGGCGGTCGTGATGGGTGTTCCGGACGAGAAGTGGGGCGAGGCCGTGCACGCCTGCGTGTCTGTCCAGGAGGGTGCCGAAGTTAGTGAGAGCGAGCTACGCGCCCATTGTCGTCGACGGGTCGCCGGGTATAAGGTGCCCAAACGGATTGACATTAGGTCGGAACCGTTCCCCATGACCGGATCACATAAGATTGACCGGAAGCAATTGATAGGGGAGTACCGGGACCGTATTGCAGCGCAGTATTCGCAAGCGTGACGACCGTTCGCCGCCATGGAACTCCCACGGCGGTAGTCAGGAGGTAGTGCGAAATGGGAACACAATCCGAATACCAGCCGGCTAACCCGGAGGCCGTCTTCACTTATGGAGCGCCTCAGTTGAAGTTCGGCCGGGGCGCAGCCGATGAAATCGGCTTCGACCTCAGTCGGATGGGCGCCCAGCGAGTCCTCATCGTCACCGATTCCGGGGTCGCAGCGGCAGGGATTCCTCAGCGTGTAGCTGAGGGAATCCGCGGCTTCAAGATTGAAGTTGTTGTTTACGATGGTGTTCACGTCGAACCTAGCGACGCGAGCCTCAAGCATGCTATCGAGTACGCCCGTGACTCCGGCCCATGGGACGCGTTCGTCGCAGTGGGTGGTGGTTCGAGCATTGATACCGCGAAGGCAATCAATCTGCTTACCACGAACCCGGGCGAACTGATGGACTACGTCAACGTCCCGGTCGGTAAGGGTAAGTCCCCTGAGCACCCCCTCAACCCCCTTGTTGCGGTGCCGACCACGACAGGTACGGGCAGCGAGAGTACCACGATCTGTGTTCTCGATGTGCTCGATTTGAAGGTCAAGACCGGGATTAGTCACGCGTCGTTGCGACCTCGCCTTGCGGTGGTTGATCCCAGCCTGACTGTTAGTCAGCCGTCGGGTGTCACCGCAGCAGCCGGCATGGATATCCTGTGCCACGCTCTTGAGAGCTTCACCGCTCGCCCTTACACGTCATATCAGAGGAAGCGACCCGAGGAACGGGTGCCGTACTGTGGGTCGAATCCGGTTTCGGACATGTGGGCGGAGAAGTCGCTGACGCTGATGGCAACGGCGTTTCGCCGCGCCGTGCTGCGGGGCGAAGACGAGGAAGCTCGTAGTTCGATGGCGCTGGCGGCCACGTTCGCTGGACTTGGCTTCGGTAACGCAGGTGTGCACATCCCGCACGCCAATGCCTACCCTATCGCAGGTCGGGTGAAAGACTTCTACCCGAAGGACTACCCGAACAACGTCCCGATGGTGCCGCACGGTATGGCGGTGTCGCTCACCGCCCCCGAGGCGTTCCGCTTCACCTTCGAGACAGCCCCGGAACGCCATCTGCGCGCGGCGACCCTGCTCGCTCCTGAGGCCGACAAGCCGAACGACTTGAGCTCGTTCCTGCCGGCGGTGTTGACCGGCCTGATGCGTGATATTGGTATTCCCAACGGAATCGGCGATGTCGGCTACGACAATACCGACGTGGATGGTCTTGTGGAAGGCGCTATCATGCAGCAGCGCGTACTGGCCGCGGCACCTCGCGATGTTCGCGAGGAGGACCTCGCCTCGATCTTCTCGCGGTCGATGAACCTTTGGTGATCGGCGCCAATGTGCGAATCGAGATCTAGTCGGCGGGTGCGTTCGAGAACGTGTGCCTGTACGGTCTGAACGATTGGCCTCCGGTGGTTGTGGAGTGTGTGGTGCATCCACAACTATCGGAGGCCTTATGTTCCAGGCGGGCGCCTGCTGTCCCAAGGCGGCCAAGGGCAGCGGGTGCCACCGAGCGGTGGATCATGGACTGTGACGTCCCGCCATCGCTCTGGGGGTGTTCGGGCAGTGTCGGCATGCCTCGTGTGGTTTCGGCTAGGAGCTGTTTGGGGGGTCGCCGGGGACGCTGGTGGGAGTGCGTGTCGGTGCCCGGGCATGGGTGAGGTCTCCGGTAGGTGATCAACGACCAAGATGACCGCCCGCCTGGAGACCTCGTTGAGCACCCTATGGGTCGGAGCACGTAAGGACCTGACGGACCGGCAGTGGCGGATCCTGGAATCGCTGCGCCCCGGCCCCCGACCGGGAGGGTCGCCCCCGCAAGTGGGGCCGGACCCTCATCGGCGGCATCCGGTGGCGGACCCGGGTTGGGGCGCCGTGGCGCGACGTGCCGGAACGCTACGGGCACTGGCAGTCGATCTATGGGCTGTTCCGGCGCTGGCAGCGCCAGAAGGTGTGGGCGCTGGTGTGGTCGACCCTGCTGGCCTGGGCCGATGCCGGCGGATTGATCCGCTGGGACGTCTGGATCGACTCCACGATCAACCGCGCCCACCAGCACGCCGCCGGCGCCCGCCGCCACCCTGCCCGGCAGGTCGAGCCGCCCGGTGACGAGCCAGCCGATCACAGCTTGGGGCGTTCCCGCGGAGGCTGGACCACGAAGATCCACCTGGCGTCTGAGCAGGGCCGAGGACCGCTTGCGGCGCTGATCACCGCGGGCCACCGGGGCGACTCTCCGCAGTTCATCGCGGTCCTCGACGCGCTACGCGTGCCCAGGCTCGGGCCGGGACGACCCCGTACGCGTCCGGACCGGGTGCTGGCCGATAAGGCGTACTCGTCGCGGGCGAACCGCGGCTACCTGCGCGACCGCAAGATCGCCGCGACCATCCCGATCAAGGTCGACCAGCAGGCCCACCGGCAAGCTCGAGGCTCAGCCGGTGGCCGCCCACCGGCCTTCGACGAGCAGCTCTACCGGCAACGCCACTCCGTCGAATGCGGCATCAACCTGCTTAAATAGCACCGAGCACACTGGCGACCCGCTATGACAAGCTCGCCCTGCGCACGAGGCCACCGCACATCGCCACGATCGACATCTGACTCCGCGCACTCGCCGCCCGAACTTCTTAAACACGCCCTAGATCCCAGCCACACGACTTCGCTGAACCCAAGGCCCCCGGGACCCTCGTGGCGCGTCGGAGGGCGGGGGCTCGGCGGTGCCGGCGCTGTTGGGTCGCTGCCCCGGTCGTCGCCCGAACTCGTGGGGATCGGGCAAACGCGCAGAGTTGGTCCGTGCAGCGTCGCTGTGGTGTGTTCGGATTGTCGCCGACGATGATGAGCAACTCCGGCTATGATATCAAATTGGCTGGTCAGCCGTGGTCCAACCCGCTCGGTCAGGGTGGTGACGCCGCGGTTCCGTGACGGCACTCGGGCTCATCGGTCGAGCAGTTGGGCGAGGTGGCGAGCGGAGCGGTCGCGGAGGTCGGCGATCTGGGTGCGGCAGGAGAATCCGTCGGCGAGCACGACGGAGTCGAGTTTCGAGTCGAGAGCGGGAAGTAGGTTTTGCTCGGCGACCGCGACCGAAACCTCGTAGTGGCCTCGCTCCACTCCGAAGTTGCCGGCAAGCCCGCAGCAGCCGGCAAGCTCCCGGATCCGGGCACCGGTCGACGCGAGCAGGTCGGCGTCGGGTTTCCACCCCAGAACGGCGCGGTGGTGGCAGTGTGGCTGCACGATGAGCTCGAGGCCCGAGAGGTCCGGTGGACTCCACCCCGGGGTCTCGGCGAGGATCTCGGCGAGTGTTCGTACCCCGGAGACGACCGGTGCGACATTCTCGTCGTCGGGGAGCAACTCGTGAATGTCGGACCGCAAGACGGCGGTGCAGGACGGCTCCACACCCACGATGGGCACGCCGGCGCGGGCCTCGTCGGCGAGGATTGCGACGGTGCGTCGGAGGATCTTCGTCGCCGAGTCGAGCTGACCGGTGGTGATCCAGGTGAGTCCACAACACACTGACGACGACGGCAGCCGCGGCTCGTACCCGGCGGCCCGTAGTACTCGCACCGTCGCCTCGAGGATCTCGGGCGAGAAGGAGTCGGAAAACGAGTCGGCGAAGAGCACTACAGGCTTTCGGTCCGACACGGCAGTACTGAATGTCCGGCGGAACGGACGGCGGGCGAAGGCCGGGACCGACCGTCGGCTGTCTACCCCCGCCAGCCAAAGCATGATCGAATCAACCACCGGAAGTCGGACAACGAAGTTGACCAGCCGCGGCGTCCATCCGGCAACACGGGCCCAGAAGGGCAGCTTGCCGAGGGTGTAGTGCGAGCGCGGCCGGAGACGACGCCGGTAGCTCTGATGCAGCACCTCGGACTTGTAGCTGGCCATGTCAATCCCAGTCGGACAGTCGGACGCGCAGCCCTTGCAGGACAGACAGAGATCGAGCGCGTCGTGCACCGCGGGGTCCGACCAGGTCAGCTCGCCGCGCACCACTTCCTGCAGCACCCGCGCACGGCCCCGGGTGGAGTCCTTCTCCTCCCGGGTGGCCAGATAGGACGGGCACATGACCCCACCCGCCGCGGAGTTGTCGGCCCGGCACTTGCCGACACCGGTGCAGCGGTGAACGGCTTGGGCGAGGTCGCCGCCGTCGTGGGGATAGGCCATGGCCAGGCGCCGCCCGAGCGGGAACCGTCCGGCAGCCCGAATGTCGGCATCGACCGGGTCGGCATCGACGAGAACACCGGGATTGAGCAGCTCGCGCGGGTCGAACGCGTGTTTGATCCCGCCGAACAGCGCGATCGCGTCGGCAGAGTACATGTGGGGGAGCAGTTCGGAGCGAGCGCGGCCGTCACCGTGCTCACCTGACAGCGAGCCACCGAACTCGCCGACCAGCTTCGCGGCGTCGACCAGGAACCGACGCAGCACCGAGGTGCCGCCGGGGCGGTCGAGTGGAAAGTCAAGGCGTACGTGCATGCAGCCGTCACCGAAGTGACCGAACGGCGCGGAGGTCATCCCATGGGAGTCGACCAACTCGTCGAAGCGAGCCAGGTACCGGCCGAGCTGCTCAGGCGGAACGGCGGCATCCTCCCACCCGGGCCACGCCGGCTTGTCTGACGGAGCCCGACCCGCCAGTCCCGCGCCGTCCTCACGAATACGCCACAGCTGGGCCTGAGCGGCGGGCTCAGTAACGACGACGGCGTCGTCACCGATCCCATCAGCAGCGAGTCGACGCGCCCGCGCGAGCACCTCGCCCAACTCCTCGCCGGCGAGCTCGACGAACAGCCACGCCTTGCCGCGCGGCAACACCGGGATAACTTCCGACCCGCGGCGGGACCGCAGCACGTTCACCAGACGGGAATCGAGGCCCTCACATGAGGTCGGGCCATGGGCGACGACGGCGGGAGCGGCCTCGCCGGCGGCCACGATGTCGGGAAAGCCGAGGACGACCACGACCCGCACCGGAGCCTCGACCACCAGCTTCACGCTAGCCCGGGTAATCACGCCGAGCGTGCCCTCGGACCCCACCAGCGCCTGGGTGAGATCGAACCGCTCGGGAAGTAAGTGCTGAACGGCGTACCCCGACACCTGCCGGCCGAACCGGTCGAACTCCAACCGGGCCGTCTCAAGATGGGGGATGATTGCGGACCGCACGTCAGCGAGCACGCTATCCGCACCATCTGCGAACGCCTGCACGTCCCGGTAACCGGTGACCAGTCGCTCGCCCGCCGCAGTGAGGAGCTCGAGTCCCGCGACGTTGTCGGAGGTTCTCCCATAGGCGAGCGACCGCGAGCCGCAGGCGTTGTTGCCAATCATCCCACCGACCGTGCACCGGGGATGCGTCGAGGGATCGGGGCCGAAACGCATCCCGTACGGCGCAGCGGCTCGCTGAAGTACAGCGTGCACAGTCCCGGGCTCGACCACAGCCGTGCGCGTCTCCGGGTCGATCGACAGGACTCGGTTGAGGTGACGGGAGAAATCGAGCACGATCCCGCGGCCAATGGCGTTGCCGGCCACGGACGTTCCCGCCCCACGCGAGGTGATCGGCACCCCAGCCTCCCGTGCGACGTCGAGCGCGGCGGCCACCTCGCCGGTGTCGCGAGGACGCACCACAGCCAGCGGCGGAACCCGGTACAACGATGCATCGGAGGCGTACATACCCCGTGTGCCCGCATCAGCACGGACCTCCAGACCCGCGTGCCGCAGAGCGGCCTCCACGCTGCTCGACTGGTCGCTCATGGGTAACATGTTACCTGTGGCTAGGCTTGAGTTACCGTCGGAGGCGCCAACACTGGCTGCTGCCGTGGCTCAGGCGGTCCGTGTCGGTGTCGCCGCCGGCGAACTCGTTCCCGATAAGACGTACTCCGTATACCAGTTGTCCGAGCTGCTCGGGGTCTCCCGCAGTCCGGTCCGCGAGGCTCTGTTGCAGCTGGCCGAAGCGGGGTTGGTCAGGATCGCCCGCAATCGCGGCTTCCAGATCGTCCTGCCGACGCCACATGACATCGAAGAGATCATCGAGATTCGCCTTGCGCTCGAACCGCCGGCGGCCCGCCGCGCTGCCCAAGACGGAACCGAAGCGGACCACGCCAGCCTTCGAGAAGCGCTCACCCGCATGGCGGCTGCCCTGACAGACGACGACGAGACCCTCTTCTGGCAAGCCGACCGGGCATTTCACGACCGGCTGCTCCGCGCAGCGAAGAACGCACGTGCGGCGTCAATCATCGAGCATCTGCGTGGCATCACCGCGCTCCTCGGGCCACCTACCACCGCTAGCGGTCGAACGCTCGACGAAATCGTCGCCGAACACCAGCCGATCGTCGAGGCGGTGTTGGCCCGCGACGGAGACACAGCGGAGGCGGCGATGCGTAATCACCTCGAACGGACCGGGCGCCTACTCGTCGGAAACCTGTGAGCGGCCCCGTTAGAGGCTGCGGGGCGAGCTGGCCCGCTGGTGCTGAGCAAGGCCGTGCTCGAGAGTGCAGCCCATCATGATCCACAGACGCCGCGGGCTGAACCCGGCCGGCGGCACAGATCCCAGCGAGGGTCAGGACCAGGCAGCGCGAGGAGCGACCCGCGATACAGCTATGAACAGCACAGTTCCAGTGACGATCACCGCGGAGCCGAGTCACGCTCGACCTCAAACTCGCGGACCGCGCCCCGACGGACCTCCGGTCATGCGGTCACCAAACCGCGCATAACAGTCTGACCGCGCGTCGCGACGACATGCCTACCAGCAGCCCGGCCCCGCCGGACCCCATTGCAAGGGTGCCACCCGCCCTGCCTCTTGACAGGAACAGCCTCCATATCAGCTGTACTGCACACAGGGCGAGATGGGCGAACCATAGGCCACCCCTGCTCTCAACGAAGCGCTGTGGATGCGCCGTGCCTCGACTGCTTCTGTTCCAGCCGAAGGTCAGACCGCGGCGAACACCCGACATGGCGTCGCCGCGTTAATCCGGTGCCTCAACACCATGCGGATGCGTTCGGTACCCGCGGTTATCGATGGGGATGGCTCCGCGACCCCGTATGATCGTCACGTCACGTCCGATCTCGCTGTTGTCGGGGCGGACGGTGACGTCGAGGACCTCAGCGATGAAGCACGGCAGGCCGCGGTGCAGGACCAAGACGCGGCCAGGTGCGAGGGTGCGGATGTCGCCGACGCGCATCACTGGTGCGGTTTCGGTACCTATGCTGACCCGTTCTGGGCTGAACAGTCCGTCGAACTGTCGCTGACAGCGTCGCCGTTCATGGGTGGAGCAGAGGTCGGAGATCCACTGCAGGGTGCGGTCGTCCTTGATCCCGCCCCATACACTGAGGCTGGTGGTGTTGTCGAGGACCTCGCGATAGCCCACCGGGCCGAAGATTCGTTCGAGCTGCGCCAACGACTGGGCCGCCCAGTGGACGACCAGACCGCGGCCGGCGGCGTCGCTGACGACCTGGGCAAGGGCGGGCACTGGGGTGCCGTTGGCGAGCTCATCGAACACGGCGGTGACCGGTGGGTCGATCCGCCGCGCCGGGTAGTCGAGCGCCACCTCCTGCGCGGTCCGCAGCCAGTGCTCCGCCAACGCGGTCAGCACCGGTACTGCCTCGGCAGCCTGCTGCTGGTCAGCGACCAGAAACAGCGAGCCGCCCTGAGCGATGAACCGGCGCACGTCCAGCCCTCCCCCACGGGGCGGGCTGCACATCTCGCGCAGCCGTGGATCGGTCCACGCCCCGACGACACGACGCACCGACATCCACACCGCGGACGCGGTCCGCGGGTCGAGCGCCATCTCCGCGGCCAGGTTGGCTGCGAGTTCCTTACGCCCGGCCTGCTGCAGGATCTGCACAGGGCGCGGGTCCGCAGGCAACCGCCGCGCCGCTCGGCCATCCCCGTTGCCCGAGGAGGGGGGCTCGGTGGCCCAGCCGCGGATGTCGTCGACGCCACCGCCGGACACGGCCGCGGCCACCAGGTAGGCAGTCAGCACGACCACGGCCCGCTCCCGGAACACCCGGTCGTTGCCCGCGCTGCCCGCGCCGCCGGCTTCCACCCGCACGGCGGCCGCCTCGACGAGGGTGAAGGCACGGCGGTTGGCTTCCTGCTGGTCCTCACAGCCCTCGATCAGCGACCAGCGCAGCGGAGCCGGCCACGCCAGTCGCCCGGTAGCGTCGAAGACGACCACCGGCCCTGCCAGGCTCCGGCGAGAGCGCGCGAGGGCCGCGAACTCGACGAGGTCGAGCTTGGTGGTCGAACACAGCAGCGCCCCGGGTGCGTCGATGACCTTGTGCACCAGGTCCATGCGGGACTTGCCGGACTGGGTCGGGGCCATGGTGCCGGTGAGGTTGCTGAACGGAGCAAACAGCTCCGCGCCGCGGTAGCGGTAGAACGGAATCCCGAGCTCGCCGCCCGGCGCGCTGCGCCGCTCCGGCTCACTCAACCCGGGTCGAGTACGAGACGCGCCGCGCCGGGCCGCGGCGAGCGAGAGCTCCCGCTGGATCCGGTCGCGCGTGGCGTGCCCGGCCGGCGCCGGTGCCCATCGCCGCCACCACCACCGACCGACCACCGTCCCGGCGCACACGAGCAGCACCATCGTGATGACCACGCAGGTCAGGAACAGAGTCGAGTGTTCGGTCAGATACGCGGCCGTCGAGCCCGAAGGGAGCGACGCACCCAGCCAGGACCGGACCAGCATCCCGGCGTCGTCCACGCCCAGCAGGGCTACCGGGAATCCGGCGAGTAGGCAGGTCAGCACGGTTGCGACTTCCACGACGGTCACCGCGGATCCGAGGAGGAGCAGGGCCGTCACCGGCAACATGAGCTCAGCCGAGCCGCCGCGGGCGTTCATCGCAGTGCGGTTCATACCGTCCTCCGTCCGATCGAGTCCGAGTCGCACCGGGATTGCCGGCAGTACGTCCTGCGTGCGCTGTCCACCGACACGTCCCAGTGCCTCGTGATGGCGCGTACCGACCGCGGCGTCACAGCGCCAGCACCGTGTGCGAGGGCCGCCCGACGTCGGCGTGGTAGGTCGTGATGTGCCAGTCGGCGGCGTCGATCGCGGTGTCCGGGTCGGGAAAAGCACCGGCCTCACGGACGGCGGAGACGACGACGAGCTCGGTGGGGGAAACACGACGGTAGGCGTGAACCTGCTCGTGATAGCCGCCGTGGGGTGGGTAGTGCCGGACCGCGCCCTGCCCGGTCGGACGGCCGATCGTGGCCTGTACGGCGCGAGGCAGCACCTCGATCGCGGCATCGGTCATCCGCACCGGCCCGGGATCGGCGGTCGACCCGGTGGGCCGCTGCGGGCGGCTCCAGCGTTGCCCGGTCGGCGGCGGTCCGGTGAGGGCGTGTGCGGCGACCTGGACGCGCCCGCCGCCGGAGCGGGCGAGCCGCAGCCGAGGGCGGCCGTCGCGCCCGGTACCGATCTGGTCGAGGGCTTCACGGGCGCGGACGGTGAGCAGGATGGTGGTGTCGACCCACCAGGCATCGGTGTCGCGCCAGTACCCGCCGGCCGGGTCGCGGCGGGTGGTCGGCGCGTGCGCCCACGCCGCCAGCGCTGGGGTGGTGGCCCAGCCGGCGCCGGCGAGGGCCCGCCGGGCGAGCTCGGAAAGCAGGTTCCAGCCGACCGGCCGGTCATGCTCCCAGTTGATCCGCGCGATCCCGTCCTGCCCCGCCGGTGCGGTCGCCGGAGACGCCGCCGAGGCGGGTGGGCGGGTGCTCCGTGGGATGAGGTCGCCCATCAGCGTGTCCCCTTGGCGGTCCGGCGGGTGCGTCTGTCCAGGGTGATCAGGGTGAGGGCGCGGATGGCCCAGCAGGTCAGCGCGATCCCCGACAACCCGCCGATGACGGTGGCTTCAACCGGCAGGGTGTCCAGGGCGGCCGCGGCGAGCCCAGCAGCGGCCAGCACGGCCAGGATCGTGGAGCTGGCCGCGATCCGGTGAGCGGGCAGCGGCGCGAGCCGCCACACCGCGAGCAGGAGCCTGCCGTGCAGACGGCGGTGGTTGATCCGCCCGGTGGGCCAGCTCGCAGGAAACGGCGCGGGCGGTGGGGTGCGGCTCGCAGCCCAGGCCGGCGCCCGCGGTCCGGGCGGCCGGTGCGGGGCCACCGGTGGTGGTATCACCGGTGACGGAGGAGGGGCGTAGCCGTCCGCGGGGGTGTAGTCGGTATAGGCGACCGGTTCGCCCGCGGGGGTGTAGTCGTCGCAGGTCGAGGAGTCGGCAGCGGTGCCTGCGAGCCCGGTGTCCGGGCCGTCAGAGGTCTCGCAGGCGGCGCGGGCAGCGTCGTAGCGGGCGCGACAGGCGGGGTCGGCCAGCACTCTGTAGGCGGCCGCGACCTGGGCGAACTGGTCGTGCGCAGCCGGATCCGGGTTGAGATCGGGGTGCAGCTGCCGCGCCAGACGGCGGTAGGCACGGCGGACCTGCTCGGCGCTGGCGTCCGAGCTGAGGCCGAGCTCGGCGTAGATGTCCCGGTCCGCGGGCATGGTCACCGGTTAACACCTGCCCCCGACAGGAACCTGCAGCTGCGCCCGCTCACGGGGCAGCCTCGGCGAGGGCAGCGGGCGGCGCCGGCCTGCCAGGTGGGCCGGCGATGTGCCGGATATGGGTGATCTTGTCGGCCCACTCCGAGAGCGGCTGCACGACGACGCCGGTGGAGGAGTCGTAGGCGTTGACGACCAAGCCGTGCCCGACGTACATGCCGACATGGCGCGGGTTCGACGGGCTGCCGATCGAGCCGGGGATGAACACCAGGTCACCGGGAGCGATGTTCGCGACCGAGGCGGGGGTACCGGCGGTCTTCTGGCTGACCGTGCCGGCCGGGATGGGGACGCCGGCCGCGGACCACGCGGCGAGCATGAGCCCGGAGCAGTCGAAGCTGTCCGGGCCCTTGGCTCCCCACACGTAGGGTTTGCCGAGCTGGGCCAGGGCGTAGGTGACCGCGGCCCGCTGGGCCGGGTCGCTCGGCGGGGGGAAGCCGGGCGGCAGCCGCCGCGGGTCGATGTTCGACGGGGCAAGCGGCACCCCGGCGCCGCCCTGATCGGGGCAGGCGAACACCGACGACGCCAGCTGCACGTTCGGGCCACCCGGTGCGACGGGCGCCGGGACGGGGCGATCGGGGCCGACCCAGAACCGGTCCACCAACGCCGCGGCCGGCGCCTCCTGGGGGGCGTAGCGGTCCGGGAAGGCCGAGGCCTGCACGGCCTGCGCGGCCTGGCCCGGGGGCATGGTCGCCCAGCCGGAGAGCGCGACGAGCCGGTCGAGGAAGATATTGGTGGCATGCGCCGGGTTGAGAACCTGCTGCGCGCTGCCCCAGCCCATCGAGGGACGCTGTTGGAACAGCCCGAGCGAGTCCCGGTCGCCGTGTCCGACGTTGACCAGCCGCGACTCGACGATGGCTGTGGAGATCGCGATGACCGCGGCCCGCTTCGGGAGCTGGCGGCCGACGACGATGTTGACGATCGTGGCGGCGTTCTCGGTCTGCTCGGCGTTCCAGTCGCTGCCGCCGATCGACTGCGACCCGCCGCCGAGGCCGCCGTCGCCGTCGCAGCCGCCGCCGGGCAGCGAACCGTCGACGGCGGCGGTCAGCATCGCCATGCCGATGGTGAGGGTGGCGGCCAGGAACGCCATCACCGCGGCCGCGGCCGCGAGCGCGACGGTGCCCTTGCTCCGGTTCACCTAGCTCACCGACGCGTGGCCGTGCCGTTGAGCGACGAGGTCGGAGCGCCGGTGTCCCCGCCAGGGTCGGTGTGACCGGCGGCGTGGTCCGAGACGGCAACCAGCCACGGCCGACGACCCCCGGCGCCCGGGGTGGCGTGGTCGGGGGTGTCGGAGGTGGTGCGGAGACCGGCGTTGGTGTCGAAGATGGTTCGTTCGGTCGCCGACAGCACCGTCTGGATCTTCATGCCGGGCGAGTTCTCCAGCTTCCACAGCGCACGGCCCTGGCCTTCCATCGCCCACCCGGTGAGCACCGCCTGCTCGCGTTCGGACAGCCCGAGCTCGTCTGCGAGTTCGTCGCCGACACGGGTCGACTGGCCGAGCAGGATCCGGGTGGAGCACAAGGCCAGCAGGTCCTTGGCGATCGAGACTTCCTGGGAGCCCACGGCCCCGACCGAGAGCAGGTCGGAGGGCTTGTGCATGACCAGCAGCTGGACCTTGCGTTCGGCCCGAGACAGGCGCAGGTCCGAGTCGACGGCCTGGACCGCGCGCAGCCCGAGGCGCATCTGCCGCCAGACCTCGTCGCGGACGACGATGCGGACATCGCCGTCGTCCTGCAGGTCGGTGATCATCGACGACCACGAGCCGAGGCAGGTCAGCGCGACCGCGATGGCCTCATCACCGCGGGCGCGCAGCAGCGACAGGTCCATCGACTGCACCGGGGCGTCCCAGTCCAGGTCGAAGTTGGTGGGCTCGTCGAACAGCCCGGCCAGCGGACCGACGACGAGGTTGGACAGCGCGTCGGTGATCTGGCGGGTGTGGTCGACGAACTGGCGGTGCGAGGCGAACCGGGTGGCCTGCCACAGGTCGTCGTCGGGGCGGGCGAGCTGGTCGACGACCTGCGGGATGGTGATCGGGCGCAGCTCGCTGTAGCCGTCGGCGGCCCCGACCAGGCGATGCAAGACCGTCGAGATGACCAGCTCGTCGGTGACCGTGGGACTGTAGCCCTGGGCCTCGGCCAGGGCGGTGAGCAACCGGGTCCAGCGCGACAGGATCCCGGTGAGCTCCTCGCGCTGACGCTCGACGCCCCAACCGGCCCAGCGGCCCCGGATCGGGCCGAGATCCAGCGCGTTGAGCCGGCGCGGGCTCCCCCGACCGAGCGCGATCGGGGTGATGCCGAGCGCGCGCAGCAGCGGCGTGTACTCGCCCTTGACGTCCCCGGAGATCAAGGTGCGCACCCCGAACTGCGACAGCCGCAGGATCATGGCCAGCACCGTGGACGACTTGCCGCGACCGGGCTCGCCGAAGATCGCCAGGTTCGGGTTGGTCACCATGCCACGCAGCACCCACTCGGTGGGATGGACGTAGAACGCGCCCCCGGACTGGGTGTCATAGCCCAGCCGGGCCCCGACCGCAGGCACGCCGTTGGAGGCCAGCAGCGGGAACAGCCCACCGATCTGGGCGGTGGTGGCCCGGTAGACCGGGGCCCGCCGCGAGGCGTCGACCGCGGACCACCCGCGGCCGGGCTCGCGGTGCCCCTGGCGGGGCCCGGTGGGGCGGTTGACCCGCTGCCGGCCGCGCCCGCGCCGGGGCTGCTCGACAGCGTGCTCGGGCTCGGGGGGCGTGCGGACCGGGACGCCGTCGAGGTCGGTGAACTGGCTGAGCAACACACCGGCACCGCGCGGATCCGGGCGGCGGCGCCTGCCGAAGATGCTCATGAGTCGAACGCCCGAGTCAGGCGCGGCAGGCCGATCCCCACCGGTAGCGCGGCCGCCACGAACGCGGAGTCTTGGGCGAGTTCGAGGCGCAGCAGCCGGAATCGGCCCGAGCTGTCGTTCTCCAGCCGCGCGGCGTGGTCCTCGACGTTCCAGTTCGACGGCACCGTGATCGAGCTGGCGACGGTGAACCGGACCAGGGCGTGCCCGGCGGCGACGGCGGCCTCCTGCGCGCGGGCACCGGCCTGGCGGCGGGTGTCGACCGCGGTGGTATTGAAGCCGCGCTGGGCCTTGGCGTCGACCAGCACGTTGTTGCGGAACCGGTTCGAGCGCACCTCCCGCGCGGCGGCGGCCTGGGACAGCACCTCGTAGTGGATCTGCAGGGTGCGCCGCTCCCCGGCGGTGCGGACGGCCAGCAGCGGTCCGAGCGAGCCGAAGATCGTCCCGGACTCCGGGGGCTGCACGGCGTAGGCGACCGAGGAGAACCCGTCGTGGTGATAGGCCCGTGCCGCCGGTGTGGGCGCCAGCGCGGGCCCGGCCTGCGAAATCGGCAGCCCGACGGTGCCCTCCGCGCCGGGGTGGGCCAGGTGCTGGTGTTTCAGGGCGGCCGCGGTGGCCGGGTTGAACCCGGTCTTGATCGCCTCGGCGACCCCGGTCGAGGTCAGCCAGGTCACCGACTGCACGCCGAGGCCCTTGAGCCCATCGGCGACGCCCTCGAGGAGCCGGTAGAGCGCGTACGCGCGACCCTGCACGCCGCCGCCGGCGGCCTTGGCCGGTCGGCGCAAGGATTCCTCGGTGCCAGAGACGGTCACGAACAGCTCGGTCCGCACACTGACCGAGGCCACGTCGCGGTTGATCTCGGCGGTGACCTGCCGGGCCAGCGCCGGAGCGTCGGGGTGTTCGTGGCGGGCCCGCCACACGGCGTACTCGGTGCCGTCATCGGGGACGGTGCGCGCCAGCAGCGAGATCCGGTCGATGACCTCGCGGTGCCCGAGCCCGACCAGCATTGAACCGAGCCGACGGGCGAGGTCCTCGCACTGCTCGGTGGACAGCATCCCGACCCCGGAGTGGGTCAGCTTGGCCGTGGCACCCCACCGGCCCTCGGCGGTGTCGTGGATCAGGCAAATCCGCGCGCCGTGAAACTCGGGCCCGTCGGGGAACTCCAGCCGAGACAGCACCCCCGGCAGATCCGGTTCGGTGCGGTCCCCGGCCAGCCCGGCGGCCGCGCGGGATTGCCACGGTGACCAGCGCATCAACACTCCTGTCTGGAACATGATCAGATCAGCCAGCCAGCGGAACGCCGGCCGGCCGTGGATCGGCACGAGGATCAGCACGGCGAGGATCGCGGCGACGCTGCCCCAGCCGAGCGCCTGAGACCACTGGTTGCGCGACATCGCCAGGATCGCCGGAGCACACGCGGCGATCACCAGGAACGCCTGGACCGGGGTCATCCCGGCGATCCAGCCCAGCCCCTCCTTGTGATTGAGCCCCGTGTAGATGCGCGGGTCCCGCGCGGACGGCTCGGCACTCATCAGGGCTCCTCTCCTCGCGGGTCAGGGCGGGTCGGCGGGCCCGGCTCCGGCGGCCCGCTCGACGGCGGGGCCGCGGGGCCCGGCCCCGGTGGTGCAGAGGACTGGTCGGGCGAGTCCGGGCCGGGCGACCCAGAGGCGGCGGCCTGGGGCGACCGGGGTGGATCGGGTGGCGTGCTCGGCGCCGCCACCGCGGACGAGGTGCCGCCCTCCGGGCGACCGGCCTCGGGTGGGCCCGCCTCGGTCGCGGGCGGCTCGACGCCGGGGCCCCCGGAGTCCCCAGCAGGACTGCCGCTCTCGACCGGGCCGTGGTCACCACCCGAGGCCGGCGGGCCCGACCAGTCCGAGCTCGCCGTGGCCGACGCGTAGCCGCCGCCGGCCGAGGACCCGATCTGGGCGCTGCTCGGGCCGGCGGCCGGCGCCGGTCCCGGATGCCCCACCCCGGACTGGGACATCTGCGCGGAGCCGTAGCCGGCCGCGGCGTGCGCGGCGGCCTTCGTGGCGAGGAACCCGCCGACCGCCGCGCCCCCGGCCGCCCCACCGGCCATGCCCAGCCCGCTCGTACCGGCCGCCGCAGAACCTCCACTGCCCGCACCAGCCGCACCACCACCGACACCGGCACCGGCGTTGCCGCTCCCGGCGGCGGCCGGGCGGGCGGTGGTGCCGCCGAGCTCGCCGCCGCCCCCGGTGGAGGCCGAGCCGCTCGGGCCGCTGCCCATCCGGTAGGCCTGCTCGGTGTGGCGGGCGATGTTCATCGCCTCGCTCGTGCCGCTGTCGCTGCCCGGCTCGCTCGCTTCCCGCGCCCCGCCGCGGGAGCGGACGGCCATCCCGGCCCCGGTGCCCGGGTCGACGAACGCGAGCAGCCGATACACCACCATCGGGCAGAACAGCGCCACCAGCAGCACCGCAGTCCCGGCCAGCAGCCCAGCCACGCCCTGCGCCCGGCCCATGATGTTGACCCCGATGACCAGCACCAACGCCAGGGCCGGTTTCATCACGATCGCGGCGAGGATCCAGCGCGCCGCCCGCCAGAACCACGAGGCCGTGCTGTCAGCGACCAGCCCGGCCGCGCAGATCGGGATCGTCGCGACCAGCACCAGGATCGCCGCCTGCCGGAAGATCATCTGGAGGGCGAACCCGATCCCGGCCGGGATGATCCCGAACACCGCGGCGAGACCGAGCAGCATCGACCGGATACCGTCCTCGACATCGCCGAGGTCGGGGTTCTCCCCGACCCGAGCCGACACGTCGGGGTTGTCGAGCACGGCGGCGAAGTTCGTCGAGTCCAGCCCGGTCCGCAGGAACATCGTGGTCAGCTCGTCGGAGGCGGTCAGCAGCGTGGCCACCGTCCCGGTCGTCACCGCGATCGCGATGCCGAACTGGGCCGGGCCGGTGAACGCACGAAACATCCCGCGGCCCCCGCGCAGCGCCACCGCCGTGAGCTGGTAGAAGAACAACCCGAGCGCGATCGTCGCCGACAGCCACAGCATCGACGGCCACAACGCTCCGGCGCCCTGACCGCCCATCACCGCGTTCGCGTCCACCCGGGAGACGTCGTCGGCGAGGGTGAACCCGCCCTTGAGCACCCAGACCCCGGCATCCCACACCTTCTGCATCGCGGCGTCGAACGCCGAGGCCGCCACCGACCCCACCGCGTCACCGACAGCGTCGCCAACCACACCGCCACCGCCACCCCCGCCGGGTGGGGGAGCGGGCTGGGCCGGCCACACCTGCACCACCGCGGCCGCGGTCATCGGACGATGTCCCGGTAGCCGACCGCCACGGCCTCGTCGCTGCCCGGCCACGGCGCCGGGGCCGCCCACGCCGCCGGGCCGGACGCGACCCGCCACTGGTCACCGACCCGCCGCATCGGCAGGCAGTTGCCCCATCCGGCGTTGACGACGCGGCCCTGGTAGTCGGCCACCAGCTCGCCGAGCACGCAGGCCACCACGTAGGAGCCGTCGTCGGTGCGGCCCTTGACCATCGCCGCGGTCGGCGACCAGGACAACCGCATCCCGTCCCGGGTCCCGGTCACCGGCATGTTCGCCGACCGGCGCAGCGCCACCAGCTCCCGATGCAGCGGGGTCTGGTCCGGTGGCGCCGCCCCCGGCTCGGCCAGCGCCGCGTAGGCCTGCGCCCATACCTGCGGGTCCGCCCCCGCCATCCCGACCTTGGTCAGTTCCGCGACCTGGGCGAGCGCGCCCTCCTCGCCGGCCGGGAACCCGATGGGCACGGCCGTACCGGCCACCCGGCTGGGCTGGGGCAGCGTGATCGGCGCCCCGGCGCTGCGCATCGACAGCGCATGCGGCATCGACGCCTGCGCCGGCACCGGCGGCATCGGCGCCCGCGCCAGCGCCGCCTCGATCGCCGCCCCCGACCCGGCCCCGGCCACCCCCGGCGCCGACGGCCCCGGCCCAGGTCCGGCCGGGCCCGGAGCGTCGGAGAACAACCCGACCAGCGAGATCACGCCCCACACCAGCGCCACCAGCGCCACCACGGCCAGACCGACCAGAACCGCCAGCGCCCTGCGGCGGCCGCCATCGCCAGCCGGCGGCGCGCCGCGCGACGCTCGCACACCGGTGCGGGTGCGGCCCAGCATCACGCCGCGCCCCCCGCGAACTGCGACACCAGCATGTGGCCGATCCCGAACAACACCGCCAGGGCCAGGCTCCCGACGATCAGGCGTGCCCCGAGCCGCCCGGACCCGTGGTGATCCCACAACCGGCCCGCGGTCGCCGCGACGATCCCGCCGAAGAACAACCCCAACACCGAGACCCCCGCGATCCAGCGCAAGTAGCCCACGACACGCTCGATCGCCCCCGACCCGGGTGGTGCCACCGGGCTGGGATTCGGAATCTGTGCGGGCAGAAACTGCAGCTCAGACAGCAGGTGCGGCAGGGACATGACAGGCCTCCGAAGACATCCGGGTGGGATAGGTGGGTGGGGAACCTCAGCGGCGGCGCGGGGAGGGGATCAGTCCCCAAGCGGCCAGCAGCGGGCGCAGCGCGTCGACCACCCGCGCAGGACTGGGCTCATCGGTGACGCCAGACAGAGCCCAGCGGCGCTCGTGCGGCACGAACAGCGCCTCGTCGAGCAGGGCGGCAACCCGCGGCCCGGCGGCCCCGACGACCCCGGAGGGCCACTTGCGGGCGCCGTTGACGACAAGCTGGTGTACCGGGACCGCGACCCCGCCCCGGACCCAGGGCTCAAGGCGGGCCAACAGCTGCTCGGCCTGGCGCAGCGACGGGCGGGTGGCGCGCACCACCAGGATCGGCCGCTGGGCGGGCAGCCCGCGGCGCAGCCAGCCACCCGCGCCGTAGAGCGGGCTCGCCCCGGCCCGCCACCCGCCGTGACCGAGATCGACGACCGTGGCGTGCAGCGGATCCGGGGGTGGGTCGGGCAGCCAGTCCGGAGGGACCGGCACCATCCCCGGCGTGATCGTCGGCAACGAGCTCTCCAGCCGCGCGACCAGCGCGTAGTCCCGCCACGAGTAGCGCACCGTGAGCTGCTCACCGGCGATCTTGGTCCACGGGCCCTGCTCGGCGAACGCGCACGTCAACCCGGACCGGCCCGGGTCGTCGGCGTCGACCAGGAGCACACAGCGTTCGTCCTGCTGCAGTACGTCGGTGATGGCCGCGGCGATCGCGGACGCACCGGCGCCCGCCGAGCCCGCCAGCACCGGGATCACCGCGCCGAAGCCCCGCCAGGACACCGGTCGCGTCCCCCGCTCCGGAAACGTTGTGCCGGCCCGCGCCTGGCTGGCCGCGGTGGCCGCGCCCAGCTCGTCGGCCAGCTCAAGCGGGTCCCGCTCGTTCTCGCCCGCGGCCGTGGCCGCCCCGGTGACGTTGACGATGGCCTCGTGGTCGGAAATCCCCAGATGAGGGGCGCGTGAGCGCGCCGCGGAGCCGAGCATGGCGTTCAGCTCGTACAGCGTGCGCGGCCCGCCTGCGGGCCGATCGTGCTGCTCAGCCGCGGTCATCGGCGGCCACCTCCTCCGAAAACGGACGCAACGGACGCTCGTGTCGTGGGTGGGTCATGTCGGGCTGTGGATCAGTGAGGCGGAGTCGGCGGCGTCGTAGATGGCCTGGGCTGCCGGCCCGAACCGGGGCGAGACCAGCGAGGTGTCGTCCCCACCGGAGACCACCCCGACGACCTGACCCCGGCCGTTCGCGGCGTCCGGGCCGGTCACCCACGGCCCGCCGGAGGCGCCCTCGGTCATGTCGCAGTTCAGCGCCAGCACCTCGGCGGGACGGCCGTGCTTTCCCGCGGCGAACGGCTCGACGGTGGCCGCGCCTGTGCAGCCGCGCAGGCTTTGCCCGTCATACGAGCCCAGCGCGGGGTAGCCGAGGGCGGCCACCTCGACCGTCTCGGGGGTCGACCAGCGGATCCCCTGCGCACCCAGGACCTGCTCGGGCAGCCGCCCCTCGCGGGGCAGCAGGGACACGAACGCGAAGTCGGTGTCCGCGGCCACGTCCTCGATCGGTGAATTGGTCTGCGTCCAGGCCGGAGGCAGATAGGCGGTGTCAACCATCCACCGCCCGTGGGGTTCTTCCCCCGAGGCCCAGCCCGGGATGAAGACCGCGCCGTCGACCCGCCATGCCCCGTCGAGCCATACGCAGTGCGCCGCCGTCGCGAGTAGGCGCCGCGACCGGGACGCGACCACGGCCGCCGAGCATTGGTGGCGGCCGCCGTCGACGACCAGCACGCCGACCGACGACGCGGACAGCCCACCCACGATCGGGCCGGCCTGCCCGCGTACCGGTGGTCCCCCCTGGCCCGGTGGCCTCGGGTCGACCGCCGCCCGCACGACGGCCGACCCGAGCCCCACCACCCGAGCCCCCTGAGGGGCATCGGAGGTCAGCAGCACGCCCGTCATCGCCGTCGCCACCATCGCGGCCGCGACCGACGCCCTGCTCAGCTTGCCGATCGTCATCAGCGCTCGACCGGCCTCACTGCAGGCCGAGCTTCTTGGAACAGGCCGGCCAGGCTTGCCAGCCCTGCTCAGCCTGGACCTTCTCCGCGACCGCGATCTGCTCGTCCTTGCTGGCCGCATGCGGATCACCGGTGCCGCCGTAGGCGCGCCAGGTCGACGAACTGAACTGCAGGCCACCGGAGTAGCCATTGCCCGTGTTGGTTGTCCAGTCACCGCCGGACTCGCACTCGGCCAGCTTGTCCCAGGTCGCGGTGTCCGTCCCCCCGGCCGGCGGCGCGGCCGCGGCCGGGGCCGCCTGCCCCTCCGGATCACGCGGCTGCTCACCACCGCCACCCGATCCAGCCGGCTCCACCGGCTGCTCGTCGGCGCCCTGCTCTTGATCCCCGGCGCCCCGGCCAAGGTCTCCACCGGAGCGGTCCCCGCTGGGCTGCTCACCGTCGGCAGGCCGATCCGCACCTTCGGTGCGGTCGCGGTCGCCGCCGGGCTGCCCGCCGGATCCGCCGTTCGGGCTGGGTTCGCGCGAGATCCCACCGCCGGAGGCCTCGCCCCCGCTACCGCTGTCCCCGCCGACGCGGGTGCCATCGCCCGTGCCTGTCTCCTGGCCCCCGGAGCTACTGCTGTCCTCGGACGGCTGGGCTCCCGCGCCACCCGCCGACGAGTCCGCCGATGGTGCGTCGCCCGTCCCGCCGGCGTCGGCCTCCTCGAGGGTCTTGGCCAGGTCCTCGGCGACCGGGTCGGCATCAGCGGCCGCCTTGGCCTTCTCCGCCAGGGTCTTGACCCCGGCCTCCCAGCCTTCGCCCGACCCACTCGGCGCGGCCCCACCCGCGGAACTCGCCCCGTCATCGCGGGCGCCGGAACCAGCGCCAGCACCCGAGCCTGCGGACTCAGACCCCGCACCGGCACCCGAGCTGCCAGAACCCGCGTCCCGAGACCCCGAAGTGGGGGTGCCCGAGCTGGCTGTGTCCGAGCTGTCGGACACCGACGAACCGGACTCGGCGCTGCCCGACGAGCCCGACTCCGCGTCAGAACCCGGTCCGGGTGGGGCGGTACCACCGGCCTCACCCAGCTTGTCCAGCAGCGCCGGGTCGACGCCAAGCTTCTCGAGCTGGCCGCGATCCACGCCTTGCAGCACCGACTCCCGGACCGAAGCCGCCACACCGTCCTGACTCGCGCCGAGGGCCTGCATGAGCTCGCCGATCAGCTCGATCGCCGCTCGGGCCTTCTCCATGTCCGCGGCCGAACCGTCCCCCGAACCCGACGAGCCGGGCTCACTGCCCGAACCGGCCCCCGATCCCGACGAGCCGGGCTCACCGCCCGAGCCGGACTCGGCGTCATTTGAGCCGCTGGACTCGGCACCACCCGAACCCGAACTCTCCGAGCCCGAGCTCCCCGGGCTGGCCGAGCTGCCCGACCCCGAGTCGCGAGAACCCGACCCGGAGCGGTCGGGGCTCGACGAACTACCAGCCCCAGACCCCCCGGATCCCGAGCTGTCCGACCCGGACGACCCGGGCCCCGAGCCAGGTCCCGACGGGCTGCCGCTGTCCGAACCAGAACGGGAGTCGCCGGACCCACCAGCGGCCGCCCCCGAGTCACCGGAGCCGGGATCGCTCGATCCTGAACCGGAACCCTCGCCGTCGGAGCCGCTGCCCGATCTGGAGTCACCGCCAGCGCCCGAGCCGCCGGAGCTCGACGACCCCGAACCCGAACCCGAACCTGAGTCCGAGGCCGAGTCGCCGGACCCAGGAGATCCCGAACCCGCCTCACCGGAGCCCGAACCATCCGACGAGCCACCGGAGCCACCCGTACCACCGGACGAGGAGCCCGCTCCGGAGTCGCCGCCGCCACCGGAGCCGTTGCCGCTGGATCCACCGTCGTTCTTGGGTGGCTCACCACTGGTCGTGGACTCCGGCTCCTTGGACTCGTCGGGCGGGTCCTGCGCGGGCGCCGCGGGAGCGGCCGGTGCCGGTGCCACGGCGGCCGGTGAGGTTGTCGCCTCGGTCCGATCGATGCAGGTCTTCGGCAGCGGCGGCTCCGCCTGCCGGCGCGAGTTCGCCGCGGCCGGACGCTCCCCGGAACCCGCCCTGCTGCTGGCCGCCGGGGGCGGACCCCCCGCGTGCCGGGCGGCCTCGCTCGCCGACTCGGCCGCCCCGGCCGCGCTGCCCGCAGCGCCACCGAGGGACTGACCGATGCCCGCCACGGGGCCGCCGTCCCCGCCGGGCGGTGGAGGTTCCTTGGGCAACAGGTCAGCCGGCGTCGGCCCGAACCCGGCTTTGGCCAACCGGACCCCGACCTCCTGCAGTGCCGGGATCGAGGTCCCGTTGAGCTGGTCCGACACATCGACGGCCTTCTGCCGCCACCCCGCCGGCTGCGTCGCCGGAGTGAACCCCAACCCCGCGATGTCACGTGCAAGCCCCTGGGCCCGCGGATCGGTACTCACCGCCAGATCTGAGAGCAACGCCCGGGTCTGCACACGGGTCTCCCGCGCAGCCGCCAGCTGACGCACCGCCTTGCCCTCGTTGCACGACTCGGCCGTCAGACCGAGCTCAGCCGGCAACGGGCTGGCCGACAACGCGGTGACACCGACAAGCGCGCCGGCAGCGATCATCGCAACAGTCGAACGTCGAAGCGCGGGTGCGTAGGAGCGTCGAGGAACGTGAGCGGCCCAGGCGGGCCGACGTGAGCGAGGCATACAGGACTCCGTGATGTGATCGGGGGTGCTCACTACAACCGGATGGACAACGGGTCAGCGGATTCCGTGCATGCGCCCACCCCAGTTGTTGACCTCATCGGTGATCGTCGTGCTGGAATCGGCATCAGTGGAACCAGCGCTCCCGGCAGAACCGGTCGAGGCGCCCTCTCCCTCGCCGAGTGGCCACATCCGAACCCAGTCGTAATGCACCTGACCGGTTTCGCTGTCGCCCTTGGGGAACCAGTCCAGCTGGAGCGTCAGATGCATCGGACCCGGCGGGAAGATGCTCGTGTCCTCGGACTTCCACCATTCCCTGCCATCCACGAAGGCCGTCATGGCCTCGGGGGTCCACTCGACGGCGTAGTTGTGCCACTCGGTGGCATCGACCTCGACCTCACCGTGGACCTGGGAGTTGTCGGCTCCATAGTGAAGAAACAGCTCGACCTTCTTGCGGTCCGGGTCCATGATCTCGGCGAAATCGACCTCGCCGCCGACCGGGAAGTTCTCCGCTGTGGGCCACAGCAACGCCAACGCGTTGTAGGACGGGGAACCCGTCGGTGCCTTCATGCGAACTTCCCACCGGCCGTACTGCTGGGAACTGTCCGCCCAGGCCATCCCAGCCGTGGTGCCGTCACCGGTGCCGTTGATCGTGAGGATCCCGTCGGACACCGACGCGGCATCGGGGGAGCGGGTGCCGTTACCGCCGTGGCCGGGTCCGTCGTAGAGGTTCCACCCCTCCAGGCCGTTCTCGAAGTCATCGACCTTCGCCGGTTCTCCCCAACCGAACGCCTCCGCCGCCGTCTGGCCCTGCTGACTCGAGTTGGTTCCAGAATCCGAACCTGCCGGGGAAGCAGGGCCAGATCCGTCCTGGTCGCCACCAGAACCGCCACCGCCGTTCCCCGGCTGATCGGAGCCAGACCCGGAATCGCTCTGGTCGCCACCGGCCCCAGTGCCCTGGCCGCCGCCGCCGGCGCTCCCGGGCGATCCGCCGCCGCCCGACCCCGTGTCGTAGCACGACTCCGGGACGAACCCCGGCTCGTTCGCGCCCGCGTCGATCAGCGCTCGTCGGATCCGCTCGGCCCGCGGGGAGGTGTCGCCGGTCATCTCGGCCAGCACGTGCACCGCGGTGATCCGGAACCCGCAGTCGACGTTGTCCGGCGGCGCGGTCGGAGCCACACCGAACGCAGCAAGCGTCGACGACAGCGTCAGCACCCACCCGAGCCGCGCCAGCAGGGCGGTGCTCATCACCAGGCCACGTCGGAGCGACGATCCCCCGCCGGACGGCCGAGCGAGGTCGGGCAGCCGTAGAAGCCCTCGGCCACGGTCGCGGCGATCTCCATCGCCGCGTCCCGGGTCGCTGGCCGCAAGGCGTCGAGGTCGATCTGCCCACCGGCGTGCAGGTGTGGGTCCGCGGGCAGGGTCAGCACCGCGCGGCAGCGGGACCGGAAGTGGTCCAGGATCGGCTGCTCGTCGATGAACGAGCTGTTGCGATCCTGGGACAGCACCACTACGGCGTTCTCCGCGAGATCCGCCCAGCGGCGGCGGGACAGCCAGTTCAGCGTCTTCGCGGCACGGGAGGCCGCGTCCTGGGTCAACGAACCGACGATGACCAGCGAGTCGCAGCGGGCCAGACCGCCCTGCATCGCCGAGTGCGTGATCCCGGTACCAGAGTCGGTCACCAGGACCTGCGCGAACCGGCTAAGGACCTCCAGGACTGCTTCGTAGTCCTTCTGCGAGAACGCCTCGGACTCCTCGGGCTCCTGCTCGGAGGTCACCACCTGCAACCGGTCGACCAGATGCACGTAGCGGGACAGATCCGAGAACGAGCGGACCTGGTCGAGGTTCTGCAGCAGCTTGCGCACGGTCAGCTGCGCGGCTTCCTGCTCGCCGACCAGGCGGTCGCCGAGGGTCCCGGCGTCGGGGTTGGAGTCCACGGCCACGACCCGCTCGCCGCGTCCCTCGGCGAGGTTCAGCCCGAGCAGCGCCGCCGTCGTCGTCTTGCCCACGCCGCCCTTCAGGGAGCTGACCACCACGGAGTGCGGCCCGTCCATCGGGGTGCGGATCTTGCGCTGCTGCTCGATGAGCCGTTGCTCGGCCGGGGACAATCCGGGATTCCAGCGGCCGCCGGTGAGGCTGTAGAACGCCGCCCGCCATCCCTGCCGTGGTGCGGTCGCCCGGGCCCGGACCGCATTGACGAACGGCTCAGACCCTCCACCCCCGGCCGGGTACCCGGGGGCGCGTTCGACCGGCCCACTCGTGACCGGCTGACGCTGCGGCTCCCGGGACGGCGGGGGAGTGGTCGGGGCCGTCGGCCGCCGCGATTCCCGATGGTCCTGGACGCGGGGGGCAGGAGACGACCGCTCGGCCTGCGGGGCTGCCGACGCCGAGAGCTGCTCTGGACGCGGCTCCGGCGCCGGAGATGCGGGCACGGCGGGTGCCTCGCTCGCCGCGTCGGGGCGGGCAGTCGAACTGTCCGATGACGGCGCGGCAGGGGCGGACATCCATGCAAGGCTGGCGCTGTCCGGTGTCCACGGTGTCTGGTTGGAGGACTCGGGCCGGGTGTGGTTCGTCGACGTCATGAGCTGCTACCTCGCGGAGGACGGGTCGGGGACCAGGTGGGGGTCGACGACCAGCCGGCCGTCATCGTTGGCTCGGGTGATCGGCACGGTCATCCGGACCCAGCTCGACCCACCGGCGACCCAGGCCGGGTCGGCCGGCGGGGGAGCGCTCGACGGGCCGAGCAGCCCGGCCGGTGCGGGAACATCACCCTGGGCCGTCGTAGTGGGGTCAGGCGATGGGCAGGCGCGCGCATAGGGCGTGACTCGCACGACGACCTCGACGAACACCACCACATCCGAGCGCCGGTAGATCCGGTTCGGCTGCGGTGAATCGGCGCGCTGCCTGCCCTCGCCCGACCACCCCCAGGTGCTGGCCTGGGGGTCAGCAAGTAGAGGCCGGAGCACCTCTGAGCGGCGGGTGGGCTGATCCTCGTCGAAGGACTGGAAGTCCGCGGCGAACCGCCCTGCGAACGCGGTCGCCTCCAGATCAGAGATTGGCTCCAGTGACCGCACCGAGCGTGTGAACGACTCCTCGGCCCCGGAGTAGCGAGCGAGCCCACTGCGCGGCTGACGACTGCCGGACCCGTTCCCAGTCGACGTCGGTGGGTCGTTGTCCGGGGCATGGTCCGGGAAGCCGGCGGCCAAGCGCACCTGCGGCGCGGCGAGCTCGGCGTCCGCAGCGCCCGGGCCGGGCGCTGCTGCAGCGTCGACCGACCGCTCAGGGGGCGGCTCCGTGTCGCTGCCCTCAGTGGGCGCCTCCGGCGCGCTCGCGGGTTCGGCCTCTTCAGGCTCGGGCTTCGGGGTCCGCGGCGGTACCGCCGTGGCGTGGGTGTACAGCGCAGGCCCGGCAGCGCCCTCGTCGTCGCGGTGCTGGGCAGCCGCACCGCCATCCCGCAGCGGGCTCGCCTCCCGCGCCGGCGGCCGGAACGGTACGAACCGAGGGGATGCCGGCGCAGGTGGCGCCGGTTCGTCGGTCTGCGTCGGGGCCGCGGCGGCGGGGGCTGAGGTACCCAGGCCGGGTGCGGTCCTCCACTGTGGCGCGGGGCGAGTGCGCGCCTTAGGCATCGGTCCGGTCCGTTCCTCGTCGCGGCCCCGGTCGCAGACCCGGGGTCTTGAAGAGGCTGACGTCGAGCCCCGCACGTTGGTCGACAAGCTCGACCACCTCGCTCGCACGGTCCACCCCGAGGGTCGCGGTCCCTACACACTTGACGAAACCGTGGCCGGCATCCGCGCGCTCGGCGGCTCGGTCTCGCGAGCCAACCTCAACGCGCTGCGCCTCGGGCGCGGGACGAACCCGTCCAAATCCACGCTGGAGGCCATCGCTCGCTTCTACCGAGTCTCGCCGGCCTATCTCCTCGACGACAGCCCGTACGACGAGATCACGGCAGAGGAGCACGAGCTGTTGTTGATCGTGCGCCAGGGCCAGCTCCACGGGCTGGTCCGTGCCATCGGCCGTCTGCAGCCCGAAACCCGGCAAGCGCTGGAGCGCGTTGTCGCTGACCTGCACGCCATGCACACCACCGAACATCCCGATCACGAGACCTGACCCTGGGACGCTCGTAGTTGTGCCTCCAAGGCCAGGTGCGACGCGAGCGCCGACCGCAGCGCTGCTGTCGCGGTTGCGAGCGGCTGCTCTGCACGTGTGCTGACTCCCTCGGCGAAGCTGACGTCACCGGCCGCTGTAGTCCTGACCGTCTGAAGAGCCGTGATCGCCGCGGCAGCAGCGGCCGTCAAGTCGCGCTCCAGCTGAGCTACTAGTTCGTCGGGGGCGCAGTCGAGCGCGCCGCGCAGTTGGCGCCGTGTCGCGACCCATTCGTCGTGGTGACGCGCCTGCTCGCGGCCGAGCAATACCCCTACCGAGGGCTCCAGGGGCGACTCGCCAGAGGGAAGGGGCGGTTCACAGGTGTGCGCCAGGCTCCCGGCTGGCTCCGACGTGGCCGCCCCTGGATGTCGTCTGCCGGTGGGACGCACAGTCGCCTCCTCCCGAGTCGTCGCGTCTGCTGCAGGCGTCGCGGCTGTCGGCGGCGCCTGGGTTGTGCGGTGAGGGTTGTACCAGCCAGCGTTAGCTGGTGTAAATAGCGACGGCCATGCGATCAACGACAGCATATACTGATAGATGATCGCAAATAGAGTGCCTGCGCCTACGCTCCGCTGTCGCCGTTCATAACAGCAGCGGTAGTCGTCTATCGCTAGCTACTCGGGAGCCTGTAGGCTACGGCGCCGGGCAGCCCACGCGGGATCGTGCCCGGCGCCTTGGGGGAGGACTATGTGTCTGAGCTGAGTGAGAAGATCGACGCACTGATCGTCGCTGCTGGTCGTCCGAGCTACGATTCCATTGCCAGGGAGATCAAGGCTGCCGGTGGGCCGACGATCTCGGCGCCGTATCTGTGGCAGTTGCGGACGGGGGCTCGGACCAACCCGACGTTCCAGCATCTTCAGGCGCTGGCGACGTACTTCTCGGGCAAGCTGAATGTCCCGATCACGCTGAGCTACTTCGAAGCAAGCACCCCTGTTGACCAGCCGTGGCGCGACGCCGAGGACGCGAACCGGCTGGAAACGCTCGAGCGTCAGCTGGCCGAGGAACGTGAGATGAGCGCGAAGCTCGCGGATCGCGGTGTCCGTCATTTCGCTGGACGGTACGGATCGATGAGCCCGGAGATGCAGAAGAAGATCCTCGCCATTGCCGACACGCTCGCGGAGACCGACGAGGCGGAGTCATCCACAGAACGAGATGCCAACTCCAACAGCTAGTCGGAGAACCGTGCCCGGACGCCGCCACCGTCGGTGGGTCTGCCCGCCGCGCTCAGCAGCACCCCGGCAGGTCGGCACGACGGGACGAAGGATCGACAGGATGCGGATGATGCAGACGTCCCCCGGCAACGACGCACTGCACGGCGCGCAGTGCTTCCAGGTCGGCAAGCGGGTCACCGTCGACGACAAGGAGGTCGGCGGTGCAGCCCTGAGCGACGCGGCCGACGTCGCTTTCGCGGCCGAGTGCCGCACTGCCACGAGTCGTGGCCAGGGCAAGGGCTTCGCTCGGGGACCAGCCGGCGGCGACGTAGAGGCCCAGGGCTTCAACCAGATCGTCGTACTTGCCGTTGCCTACTCCAGCGTCGGTACCGGCGATCAACGCGATCCCACGCGACCGCATCCATGCCAGACGTTTCATGAGGCCGTCAAGCCCGGCCTCGGGCGGCCAGCTGCGCCAGTTCCGGAATCGAGTGGGGCAGACAGCGATACCTCGGTCCGCGATGAGGTCGGCGATGTCCTCGCGCGGCTCGTAGCAGCGCGGCTCGGCGGTCGGACCGGTCAGCCACCCACCGTGCTCGATCGTGTCGACGCCGGCCTCGGCGCACAGCGCCATCGTGTCCGTGCCGTGTGCGTGGGCCGCAACTCGGAGTCCACGACCGTGTGCAGTCTCCACCGCTGCGCGCAGTTCCTCGAGGCTGAACTGGCTCTCCCACACGGGAGCTGCCAGGGGTGTCAGCCGGCCGCCGCCGGCCATGAGCTTGATCAGATCGGCTCCGCGATCGGCCTGCTCGTGTACCGCAGCACGCACCGCCGATACGCCGGAAACCTCGCCACCAAGAAACCAGCAATGGCCCTGTGGCGAGGTAAGAGGAGCGTAGGCACTCAGCACCCGAGGCCCGACCGCCGTGCCGGCAGCGACCTGATCGCGGAACTCTCCGACGAGGCCGTCGCGGTCGCCCAGGTCGCGAACCGTGGTGACGCCCGCATCCAGCAGCGTGCGAGCGTGCGCGGCGATGGTGCCGCGAACTGTGGCGTGATCGCCACGGCGCAACGCGGCGACCGGGTCGGCGGTGGCCTCGAACGCCAGATGCACGTGTGCGTTGATCAGGCCTGGGAGAACCGTGGCGGCCGGAAACTCCAGCCGACGGGTGCCCTGATGCCGCTCCGCCATCGCCGCCTCGGGGCCCACGTCGCCGATCCGTCCATCACTGGTGACAAGGACGGCGCCCCGGGGCAGAACCGGCTGGTCGGGCGCCACGATCACCTGGCCGGCTGTCAGCAGGAACGGCTCGCACGGTTCGGGCGTTGCGGCATCTCGCACGACGCGAGACGGTACCGATCGTCGGTCCAGGTGGCGCAACCCCCGACGGCTACAACGAGTAACGAATGATCCGCCGGACGGGGGTACCAGTGAGGAGTCAGAAGCCTAATCGGGCGCTGCGAGCAGCCTGCCGCAATCTGCTCCAAAGCCTTCAGGTGACACCTCCGCTCGCCGTGATGGACCTTGTTGGACCGATCGGCAATTTGCGGGGGCGACCCATCAGGCTGGTTGAGCATCCGCTCACCGAGGGCCTGGCAGTGAGTTTCTCGCTGCCCGAGGTCGATGTGATCGCCTGGCGTGAGCACACATCGCCGTGGCATCGGGACCACTCGCTCGCTCATGAACTGGGCCACGTGCTGTGCGGCCACCTCGACGGGGACGATCCTGATTACGGGGGATACGACAGTAGCGAGGCTGAAGACATCGCCCGGATCGTGGCTACCTTCGGGGGTGGTGCTCAGGCCAACGGGCATGGCATTCGCCGCCGCTTGTGCTACGACGACCCTCAAGAGCACGCGGTTGAATTCATCGCCACTACATTCCTCGAATGGGCGATCGTTCCCGGTCGTGCGCCAACGCATCTGTCCGGGGAACTCGGCGCATCGAACACGATTTACCGAACGCTGTCGTACCACCGTGGCTGGATGTGACTTATCTTGTACCTGATCGCAGCGGGCCCAGAGATTACCAGCGGTCTAATGGGTACGGTTACCAGTCAATTCATCGCGTGGGCGGGGGCCGGAGTGGTCCTCGTTCTACTGAGCCGCGTATTGCACGACCGCGCATTCCAGTACCTTACGGCCTGCCTCGTCGCCTTCGCTCTCAACCGACTCCTCAGCGGCATGTCAGAGAAGCCCGACGTGTTCGTGCTTGTGCTCAACCTGCTGACCGTCACGTCCGCCCTGTGTAAGATTTGCTTCTTCCGGCTGACGCTTCACGGAGTAGCGGGCGCGCGGAATCCGCGTTTGCATCGCGAGTACCTCGGTGCGGCGACTGTCGCCGCCATCGCTGTCGTAGCCTGGTTGCTTGTTCCTACCGAGGCGCAGGGCGGTGACCTGACGAGTCCCAGCTATGCGCACAATGACGCTGCATTCACCTTCGTCATCGTGCTCATCGGCTACTATGCGATCGTCGCGGCGCGGGTTATCAACTGGACTCGCCAGCTGATTGCGTCCTGGATTCGGCACCGACGCTCCGCGCCAGCAATTCCGCACGAAGCCCCTACTCGGCGGCCGGCGCCTGCGCAGATCGCGTTCTACATCGGAATAGTCATCATCGGTGTCGGCGAGGTAGTGCGGTTCGTCTCGGACATATTCAAGCTCACGAGCGAGGTTCTTGCCCGCTTCGTTCCAGAGTATGTACCGGCCCTCACAGCTCTGAAGCCGCTCATCACGACCGGCGTGCGCTTCGGGCACACGTCGTTCTACATCGGCGCTCTCCTGCCGCTCGTCGTGGGAGCGATCACCGCACTCGGCATCGCTGTTCGGCAGGCGCGAAACTCCCGGCGAGTCACCCCCTTGTGGGAGGCAATCACTGCAGAGTTTCCTGACCTGGCCTACCGTGGAACCCGTGGGGTTGGCGGTCGCTTTTATCGGCGTGAACTGGAAATCCGCGACGGCCTTGTTCTCCTGGAGCGCTACTTTGACCCTGCGGTGGCCGAGTACGCGAGACAGCAGAACGGCGGCAACGACGCCGACGAGGCAGTCGTGGCTGTTGCGTTGATTCGAGGCGCGCTACGCGCCAAGCGTGCCGGCAATCCGGTAGACGATCCGCATCCCATCCCCATTAGTCGAGCCGAGACCCGCTCTCGTGACGTCGCTTGGTTGCTGCGGGTCGCAGATGCGTTCGCGGTCGCTGAAAAAGCTGAAGGCAACTTCGTGACAGCGGGAACGTCATAAAGAACTCGGCGACAGCCAGTAGGAGTGTGATCGCTGTAGCTGTCACGCGGCCGACCATGTCCGCCGCGAGGGTGGCAACAAAGGGGTCGACGACGTCGTGGCACCTGGCTCGGGGCCGGGTGATGGCCTTCGCCGGGGCGTAACAACCCCCGCCGGACCTGGTGTCCGGCGGGGGTCGCCGTTGCCCGGCCGGAATCGTGGTTCGTGACTACCCGGTGCTCGGCCGAGCACGTCGGGGGATAGCCGGTTAGCGCAACGCGACCATTCGGTGTCCACCGCGGAGTTGGACCCGCCGATCACCGTGTCGTAGTCGACCCGCCCGTTGATCTCGACCTCGGCGGGCACGGGGTCGCCCTCGGAGAGGGTGGCGACGTCCCCGCGCAGCACGAGTGTGGTCGAGTAATTCCCATCGTTTCGGCCTGCGCCGGACCACTCCGGGCCGGGCGCGGTCTGCATAGCCCGCTGTTCATCGACCTGAACCTGGTGAGGTGGGCGCTGGCCGAGCTAGGCCCCTGTCAGACCGGGATCCGGCTGCCGCGCGTGCCGCCCGACGAGTGTGACCACGGGGATGTCCGGGGCCGCGCTGCGCCCGGCTGGGGTGCTCGGCTGGCCCACCGGTCCCGCTCAGGCCGTCTCAGCAAGCTCGCGTCGGCTGACCGGGTAACCCTGCCCACCCCGGTCGGTGCAAGATCATCGCGCCACCCGGTCGGTTGTTGTAGGCCGCATCCACCTCGGAGGCCAGAAGCTGTTGGAGGTGTCGGACACCGTCGGATCGCTGGTCCCGGTGACGACGTGACACGGTCGCGCAGCGCAGCGAGGGACGACCCGGGTTTTCGGCGTCGGGGAGCGTGGTAGGCGATCGCCACGGTCGTGCGGCGACCCGGGGCGTCACGCGGTCGAGATGGGCCGGGTTGAGCATGGCAGCCCGGCCCACCGCGCCCGGGCGGACCGAGCGCCGGAGCCAGCTCGACAGGGCCGACCGCGCCGGCTCCGCAGCGGTGGTCACGACGCCAGGTCTCGCTACTCAGGCCCCGGCAGTCGAGCTGCCCGCGGGCGAGCATGTGCCGCAAACTTTGCTCAGCGCCGTTACCGGCCCACGTCGATGACGTAGCGGATATTCGCACTGCGATTTGCACCCCGCCTTTGCGAGGAAGCCCCGCGCGATCGTGTCCGTGCCCGCCCCACGTGCCTCGACCTGCGTCACACCGAACTCTGTGCTGTGCTCGTCGACGGACGATGCAGATCAGCAGCGCCACGACGCCGCTCGGCGACGTGGTCACGACGGGGCCGGCGTTGAGTGACCTACGTCGATGCGTCGCCACGTCGACTCGCACCGCCAGACCGTTGCCGGTGAGTCCGCCGCCGACCTCGGTTTGCCGCGGGTAGCTCGGCGTCTACATGGGTCATCACGACACGCGTTCCACTCCCGGCCTCGATGCCGTCGAGGTCGACGTCACTCACTTGGCGGGATCACTCGGATGGCCTCGATCAGGGCTACCAAAGCTGGCGTCGCAGTGCCAGTTGCACTGCCGAACAAGGGTGACAGCGGCCAGTCCAGACTCCCCGTAGGCGGCCACTTACCGCCCCGGTGATGGCCGGCGTTCTCCCCGCTGGTGGCCAGATATCTCCCCGGTGATCCAGAGCAGGTGACCGGCGGCGAGGGTCTGCCGGTGAAGCGGAGCGAGGAGATCGTGGAGATTCTGGAGGCCTACGACCTCACGGGCAGTTACCGTGCGGCGGCCGAGCTGGCCGGGTGTGACCACCACACCGTGGCCCGATACGTGGCGCTGCGGGCGGCCGGGGAGCCGGTGGTGGCGCGCGAGCATCGGGCCCGACCGATCGACGCCTATCTGGCCAAGATCGAGGAGCTGGTGGCCCGCTCGAACGGGCGGGTCCGCGCGGATGTGGTGCATGAGCGGATCACCGCGATGGGCTTCACCGGCGGGGGACGCACCACCCGCCGCGCGGTGGCGGAGGCGAAGGCCCGGCTGCGGGCCGGGCGGCGGCGGGTGCTGCGCCCGTGGGTGCCCGAGCCGGGCCTGTGGTTGCAGTGGGACTGGGCCGAGGGCCCGCGGATCCGCGGGCGGCGGACGAACCTGTGGTGCGCCTGGCTGGCCTGGTCGCGGTTCCGGGTGGTGCTCGCGGTCTGGGACCGCACCCTGCCCACGATCGTGGCCTGCCTGGACACCACTCTGCGCCGCGTCGGCGGGGTCCCGACCTACGCGTTGACCGACAACGAGCGCACCGTCTCGGTCGACCACGTCGCCGGAGTCGCGGTGCGGAACCCGGAGATCGTGCACGTCGCCCGCCACTACGGGATGACCATCCGCACCTGTGTGCCGGCCGACCCGCAGTCCAAGGGCGGCAGCGAGGCCACGGTGCGGATCTCCAAGGCCGACCTGGTCCCCACCGAGGTCAACCTCGCCGCGGAGTATCGCCTGTTCGGCCAGCTCGAGGCCGCCTGCCGAGACTGGTGCGAGAAGGTCAATACCCGCCCGCACCGCGAGACGAGGCGGCCACCGGCCGAGATGCTCGCGGAGGAACGGCTGCGGCTGCATCCGCTGCCCTCGCAGCCGTTCACGGTCGCGTTCGGCACCACCCGGCGGGTCAACTGGGATGCCACGGTCTCGGTTGAGGGGGTCCGCTACTCGGTGCCGCACGAGCTGGTCGACACCCGGGTCTGGGTCCGCTTCCACGGCGACGACCTCATCGTCACCGCAGTCCGCGACGGCAGCGACGGCACTGCGGGGGCGGTCGAGGTCGCCCGGCACGGACGTTCGACCCCGGGCAGCCCGGTCATCGACGACGCCCACTACCCGCCGCGCAGCGCCGCCGCGAACTCCCACGGCGAACGCATCCCGCGTGCGACCAGCGCGGCGGAGGCGGCGTTCCTCGCTCTCGGTCCGGGCGCGGCGGCCTGGCTGGTCGAGGCCGCCGCCGCGGGGGCCCGCGGGGTCCGCCGGAAGATGACCGAGGCGGTCGCGCTGGCCAAGCTGCACCCACCCGGCCAGGTCGACCAAGCGCTGGGGACCGCGGCGATCGCGGGACGGTTCGCCGAGAACGACCTGATGCGCATCCTCGCCCACCAAGCAGGCGAGACCGTCGCCAAGCCCGCCACGCAGGCCAGCGAGACCCACAGCCTGCAACCCGGGACCGCGGCCTGGTCCGGCTTCGGCGTCCACCCCGACCCGGAGCCAGAACCGGAGCCCGCCGCTGGGCAGGAACCGACAGGAGAGTCCGCATGACCGCCGCGACGCAGCCGACGGGAGTCCCTGGCTCGGCCGGTGATCCCCTGGCCGAGGCGGTCGAGCTCACCAAGCGGCTCAAGCTCCCGCACATCCGCCGTCACCTGCTCGAGCTCGTCCCGACCGCGCGGGCGCAGCGGTGGGACCACGCCGAGCTGGTCCGGGTCCTGCTCGCCGAGGAGGCGGCCGGCCGCGACGCGACGAATCTACGCACCCGCCGCGCCCGGGCCGGGTTCCCCGCGGGGAAGACTCTGCAGGACTGGGACGCCGCCGCCTCGACCATCCCGCGCCCGACCCAAGACGCACTCACCAGCTTGGAGTGGGTCGGACGACGGGAGAACCTCTGCGTCTGCGGCCCCTCAGGCACCGGGAAGAGCCACTTCTGCGAGGCCCTCGGCCAGGCCGCGGTCGAGGCCGGGATGACCGTCGCCTGGTTCACCATCGAGGACCTCGGCGCGTTCGTCCGCCGCCACCGCGCCGACGACTCGATCACCCGCGCGCTGGCCCGGCTGATCCGCACCGACCTGATCATCATCGACGACATCGGGCTGCTCCCGGTCAGCCCTGACGCCGCGGAAGGGTTCTACCGGCTCGTCGACGCCGCCTACGAACGCCGCTCCCTGGCCGTCTCCAGCAACCTGCACCCCTCGGGGTTCGACGAGATCATGCCCAAGACCCTCGCCACCGCGACCGTCGACCGGCTGCTGCACCACGCCCACATCGTCGTCACCCAAGGCGACAGCTACCGCCTCGCCCAGGCCACCTCCGGCAAGGGGGTGAGCCCCTTGACCTGACCACCGGACTCGACCCGAGGCGGGAGATAACTGGCCGCCGTCGGGGAGAACCAACTGGCCACCAGTGGGGAGAACTGCTGGCCGCCAACGGGGAATTCACTCTGGCCGTTGACACAAGGGCCCTGGGATGTCAGCCGCTGAACTGCACTGCGGTGCCCCGCTGTGCTGCGGTGGGCTTGTTCGCGGCGTCGTAGGCGGCAACGATCTCGGCCGAGATGCGCCCGCGCTCGGAGACGGCGTAGCCGTTCTGGCGGGCCCACGCCCGGACGGCCTGGCTGCGCTGGCGGATCGCCGTACTCGTCGTGCCCGGGTCGCTGGCGCGGGATGCCCGGCGAGCTCGGTGGCCCGAGCCAGGGCGGGTGGAGGTGCTGCGGGCAGCCATCACGAAGGGCGCCAGCGCGTCGCGCAGTGCGCTCGCGTTGCCAGACGACAGGTCGATTTCGTACTGCGTGCCATCGATCCCGAACAGAATCGTCTCCTCGGCCTGGTCGCCGGTGAGGTCGTCGACGAGACGAACGGTCTGAACCTGTGCCACGGGATCTCTTTCGTCGCATGCGGGGGGTACCTCAAGGCTACCGACTGAGACGCCGTGCGCCATTGCCCCGGGCCGGTACCGAGGAAAGACGTCCGTGAACATGCAGATGATGGTGTGCCCCTTACGGGGACTTCCGCCGGCGAAGAATGAGTGCGCCCTGCCGGGAGCAAATCACCGGCCCGGTCGGCGAGGCAGGCCACGCCGTCGCCTGCGCGGCCGCCGACCCGGCCACCGACCCGGCCAGCGACCCGGCCAGCGACCCGGCCAGCGACACTGCAGAGCAGGCGAGTCACCCCCAACTATCCCGGCGTCGAGCGCCTGACCCTGACGATCACGCGGACGCCGTCACACACCACGCCACGGGCCTTGACCGGGAACGGTCGCGCGCTTGGCCAAGTCCCGCAGGCGGCGATCAACAGTTGTGACGACGCACACGAGCTCACGGTTCTCTACGTTGGTCGCGGCTGACCCGCACGAACCTGGCGCTCGGACGCGGAAGACGGTGCCCCCATGGCTGAGATCGCGTTCGGTTTCCGGCCCGTCACCCGGCGGGTCTACGACGCGCCCCTGCTGCGCGGTATCGACGGCGACACGGTCAACATTGACCAGTCGGTGCGGATGGTCTCGATCGATACCCCCGAGACCCATGTCGGTGGCAGCGCGCCGACCGCACAGGCGACCTTGGATCGGTGCCGGCAGCGGCTCGCCGACGGCGTCTACGACGCGATCGAGCCGGGCCTGCGCGCGCATCTGCTCGACCGGCTCACCCCGGACGCGGCGGCCCGACACCTGAGTGCCGGGGCCCGGGCCGGGCAGGAGTTCGCCCGGATGCGCGCCGAACGCCTGGTCGTCGACCCGGCCACCGGTGTGGGGAAGGTCGGGATCGTGGTGACCGGTGAGGTCATCGAGGAGAACGGGCGGCTGCTGGCCTATGTCACCCCATGGCTCACGGCGCCGCTTCCTGCGCCGGATGACCCGCGGCGGCGGACGTTCAACCTGCAGCTGGTCGAAACCGGCTGGGCGGTGCTGTTCCCGATCTACCCGTCGCTGCCGCGCGACGCGGACCTCGCCCGCGCCGTCCACGCCGCCGAGTCCGCGTGGGAGAACAAGCTCGGCGCGTGGGCCGAGTTCGGCGCGGATCTGCTGCTCGGCTACGAGTACCGCGCCTGTATCAAGCTCGGCGCCGCCGACCGGCCGAACGAGGCCCCGGTCCCGCCGGGCGCGCGGATTGATCAAGCCTTCCGGCGGGTCTGTATCGACGTCCGTACCCGGACGATCCTCGGGCGCTTCGGCTACCACCAGATCGAACCGCCGTACCGGCTCTGGGTCTGGCAGGACGACCTCGACGACGCCCGCAAAGTCCTGCAGCTCGTCGAGCCCTGAGCCGGGCCGAAGTGTCGAGCAGCGGTGGTTCGTCGGCGCCCACTCCGGCGCCGGTGGCGGAGAGCGATCGCGCGAGCGCGCCCCGCTCGGCGCTCGCCCACGAGTGGATCGCGGACGAGGCCCAAGAGGCGGGTCCGGGTGTCCACGCAGCGTCGACGCGGCTCACCTGCGACGAGCCGGGGTCCGGAGGAAAGTGGCGCGGCGAGGGAATGCGGCCTGGACGGCCGGGGGTCGGAGCCGAGCTCGACGGGTCCCGCCGCGCCGCGAGCCTGCCCAAAGTGTGCTCGCAGGTGAGCCGCTACTCCCGGCGACGAGCTGTACCGCGCACGGGGCGTGTTGTCCCGACTCGGCTCGCCGCGATGAGACAAAACCATGGATTGGGCGGTCATTGCGGTCACTGGCTGGCCGCCACGTGGATCCGTGTTCCACTCGGCGCCGGTGTCTCAAGGTCGGTCACAACCTCACCGTCGAGCCGGAGCGTGCCCCGCTCCAGGTGCTCGACGAGTCGCCCTTCGGGCACACCGCTGGCGAGCGCGCGGCTACGAACGGTCGGGGCGGGGTCGTCCGTCACGGAACCAGTCCTTCCTCTGCTTCGGTGTGGGCAGCAGCCCAGCGAAGCGCTTTCGCATGTAACTCCCTGGCCTCCCGGCCGAGCGCCAGCGGCTTCGGCTGGGTGTACGGCCGAGCAGAGCGGGCCGCCTGCTCGTTTCTGCGTCTCTCGTCCCGCACTGCCTGGTCACGCGGCAACATCCGCCGCGGTGCGTCGAGCCGGTCGACGTGCTGCTCGCAGGCGAACGACAACCAGACCTCTTGTCGACGCTCGGTGGCAAACATGACCAGCCCGGCGTACGTCGCACCCCCGGTGCAGCGGCTCGGGGGCCCTCCGGACCCGCTGACCATCGCCCCGCACCCGGAGCCGCCGGCATAGAACGGCTCGCGCCGTTGCTGGTTCATGTCGACCCCCTCCCCGGGCGAGACCAGCGGTCAGATCGCCCGGCCAGCCGAGAGAATCGTACAACTGTTCGAGGCTGCTTACAGTCCCAGGTCAGTCGCGGCGTTCTTGTCCCAGGCCGTGGCGACCCGCACGTATCCGCCGACAGAGGCCAGGGACCGATGCCGGGTCTGCGCAGCGATCTCCCGATCCGAGGCTCCGCGGAGATGAGCCCAGGTGACGAAACCCGCGCGCAGCGAGTGCGGGCTGTAGTTCGGCTTCTTCGGGAGCTGGTCGAGCCCGGCAGCCGACACGAGCGCGGTGATCCGCCGGTGCACTGAGGCCCGATGCAGACCGCCCGGAGTGGCCCGGTTCCCCGTGGAGACGCGTCGCAGCACCGGCCCGTCGGTGACGCCGGCCAGCTCGAGCCAGGTGTCAAGAGCCCTCACCGGACACGCCTCGGGATGCGTGGCGTAGGGCAGGATCACGAGCTCGGCCTGATCGCCACGCTGATTGGTCTTCGACCGCGGGACGACCAGAGTTCGGCCCCGGTCATGCGGCAGCACATCGTCCACGGTGAGGGCACACAGCTCCGAGCAGCGCAGCGCCGAGAAGAACCCGATCAGCAGCAGGGCACGGTCCCGAGCACCGGCCAGATCCGGCTCGTCCGGGCGGGTTCGGAAGCTACGGGTGGTCGCGGTCGCGGCGACCAGGTCGAACAGGTGCGGCGGCATCAGCGGGTCGGCCTGATCCGGTGGGGCGCCGTGCTTGCGGCGGATCCCTTCCCACACTGCCGCGACCCGGGCCGGGCTGGTCGGATCGGGCAGGTCCCCCAGGCCGTGAAAGAACCGGATCGCGGCCATGCGCCGGCTCATGGTCGAGACCTTCGCCCCCGCGCGGGCCAACGTCGTCAGGTAACCGGACACCGCGGCCGGGGGAGCGGGCAGCTGCCGGTGACCCTCGCGGGTGCACCAGTCACCGAACTCCGCCCAGTCCGACCGGTACGCCGCTACCGTCGCCGGCGCCTTGGAAGCTCCCACATAGGCCGCCTCGTCGTCCGGCAGCGGCCCGTCGCCCGCGCCGACGTCGAGCAGTCCGTTCTCGCCCGGAGCGAGCGGCGCGACGCCACCAGTGGCACGCGCAACGGCAGGGCTGTCGGTCACGGTCTCCGACGCTAGTCCGTCGCACCGACCGGACCCGGGATCTACACGGCTGCCGTCACGTTGCCACGATTCAGGACCGCCCACGACAGTCGGTGAGGCGTGTGCTTCCGACGTCACGCAGAGGATTTGTACAAGTTGGACGGTCGGGCGCCGGAGCGCAGCTCAACAGGTCCCGACCGCACCAGGAGAATATCCGCGTCCGCCACGAGGCGGGGCACACTCTGAGGTTTCCGCACGAGCCTATGCGGCGCTCGTTCCTCATCCATCGCCGTCTGCGGCCAGTTCGTGGGTTCATGCTCTACCGGACGGGTACGACACTCACGCCGACGTCGAGCGCGGTCCACGCTTTGTCGGCGGTGACGGCGGGGGCGTCCAGCCGGGCGGCCAGAGCCAGGCAACACCGGTCGCCGAGTGACAGGCCGGCGGGGCGGGTGGCCGGCCAGAGCCGGGAGGCGGCGAGCGCGTCGGCGGTATCAAAGGGTCGGACGCCGACGCCGAGGCTGCGCAGCTGGCGGATGGTGCGGTCGGCGTCGACGCCGTGCTGGGCGAGCTTCTGGTGGACCTCGGAGAGGTTCACCGCCGAGATCACCGCGGCGTCGAGGTAGTCGGTGACCACCGCGGCGCCCGGTTCGTCGCGCAGCCAGGCCAGCACCGCGGACGCATCGAGCACCGCGGACGCTTCGCGCACCGCCGGACGGTCACCGCCGGCCGCGGGCGTATCGGGGGTCGGGTGGCTCACTGCTGCTGGTCCTCGGCGGCGGCTTCGGCTCGCCGGTCGGCGATCAGCTCGTCCGCGGCGGAGGTGTCGGCGGACCCGGTCCAGGACTCGGCCACTTCGCGTCGGATCCGGGCCATCAGCTGCTCCCGACTCTCCATCACCACACGCCCGTCCTCCACCGACAACACCAGCGTCGACCCAGGGGTCAGGCGGAGATCCCGACGGACCTGCGCAGGGATCAGCACTCGGCCGTCCCGATTGACGACTACCTCCGCATGTTCGGACTCTCCCACATCATCCGGCATGGTGAGAGACTACCCGCAGTTCGGCCCATAGGTCTGTCAGATTGCTCCTCAGATGGCGGATAGTGTCGCTCTCTAGCAGGTACGAGCTACGCAACATAAGTGTGCTTCTGTTGCGTAGCACGACCACGCCGACAGGCCGGTAGTCGCGCGTTACACGGTTACTGCCAATCCCGGGAACGCAGTGTTAGACTCGTACCAGTCGGTGCCGGGTACGCCACCGTAGGTTGGAGACTCGTCATGGCCCTCGTCGTGCGCATCGGCTCCTACAAGGCCCTCGACGTGCCGGACGCGCTGGGCCGGAACTGGCACGGCTGGTTCCCCCGCATGACCGAGACCGAGGCCTACGAAGCCGGCCGCGGGGCCTGGAAGCTCGGCCCCCGCGCCGACACCGAGACCTTCGCCCTCGTCGTCGCCGGCACCGGCGACCCCCACCGCACCGTCCTGGCCGTGATCGAGATCGACGCCCTCACCGGGCCCGCCCCGGACGGGCGTCGCAGCTTCACCGGCCGAGTCCTCGAACCCGGCCATCCCGTCCGCGACACCTACCTCGGCCGCCCCGCCCCCCTCGAAACCGTCTCCCGCAACCCCGTCGGCTACGTCGACCTGCCCGAAGAAGAGCCCTACCGGATCCGAGCCTGCGCCTGCGGCTGCGGCACCCAGACCCGCCGCGACTTCGCCCCCGGCCACGACCAGAAGGCCATCCACGACCGCATCCGGCGCCACTTTGACGGCTCTACCGTGGAGTTCCTGCACTGGATCGACCAGCACGGCCCTGGAGCCGAGGCTGCCGCAGGCGAACTTCCATCTGCCTGACTGGGTCCCCGTGCCGGCCTCGAAGTGCGTGTTGCCGAACTCGCGCCAGCGGCCTGAGTCCGTCCACTAGCGGTCTCGGTCCCTCGTGGCGATCTCCCCCGTCGGGCGACAGCTTCGACGTGGCCATGACCGCCCAGGGGTGCCCTCGGCACGAGGCCGTATCGCGGAGCTTCGGAGCGCTCGGCGCAGCTTTGGCGGCAGGGCTAGATGGGTGGGGATATATGACCGAGCTTCCGGCGGATCCTCAACTTTGATGAAACGACCGAGGGGGCGCCGACAAGTAGGGACGCGACGAGCGCGGCTCCTGCCGCGGCGCGTTTCATGCGCGGCCACTCGCGCCCGCACCAGCGGGCGTTACGCCCGGGAAGCGCGGCGGCAGTCCCCAGCCGGGTCATCGTGTGCTGGCCCTCGAAAGCAGGCCGTCCCGCTGGAGCCCCTCGTAGCAGTAGCGGCGGATCAGTTCGGACCGGTCGCGGCCCTGCCGGGCGCCGGCGGTGTCCAGGAGATCACGGGACGACTCCACGGTGCGGAAGCTGACCGGGACCCCGGCCCGGCCGCCCGGGGCGCGCGACCCGGGCGGCTTACGGCGGCCCTTCGCCGTCATCGCCTGCCCCGCAGTGACGTACGCTCCCCGGCATGTCGTCCCCCGAGGTGGAACGCCGGCTCAGGCAGCAGGGCGCCGACGTTGACTCCCTGTACGAGATCAGCGCCCGCATCGAGGGCAAGGTCGACGCTCTGGATGCGAAGCTCGATCAGGTCGCGGAGAGCACAGCAGCCCGGTTCGACTCGCTGGAGCAGACCCTCGCCCGGATCGCAGAGCGACTCGACCGCGGCTGACCGGGCCGGTCTCGTCTCGGGTGTCATCCGGCCGGCCCCTCGGCCGCTGTGAGCGGCGACCGGCCAGGACGGGGGGTCGATGGACCGCCGGCACGGCTGTACGGCCTCCGAGCGTCCCAGCGGGCCTGAGTGCGCGGTCGCGGGGTCGTCGGCCGGAGCACCTTCGGTGACAAAGGTGTCGCGTGCCAGCAAGAAGGGACCACCGGTCTGCCACGAGCTAGGGACCACGTCGGCGGTCGCGGGCCGTGTGATGCAGGGTGGCCGTGGCGGGTCGGGAGGTCAACTCTGCTCGGCGGTTTCGTCGGCCGCGGAGCGGCCGGCGGGGACGGGTTTCTGGCGTTGCCGGTAGCTCTCGCCCTCGACGACGAGCTCGTAGGCGGCCGACTGGAGCCGGTCGATGGCGGACTGGGCCAGCAGCGGATCGGCCATCATGGTGACCATCTCGCTGGGGTCGCGGTTGCTGGTGGTGATCGTCGAGGCGTGCCGGTGGCGTTCGACGACGAGTTCGTAGAAGTCGCTGGTGTCGGTGCTCCCGAGCGGGTGCAGGGCGAAGTCGTCGAGGATGAGCAGCTCGACGCGGTGCAGCTTGCGCAGCTCGTCGTCGTGGGTGCCGTCCAGGCGGGCCGCGCGCAGGCGTTTGAACAGCTTGTCGGCGCGCTCGAAGTGCACCGAGTAGCGGCGGCGGACCGCGGCGTGCCCGAGCGCGGTGGCCAGGAACGTCTTCCCGACCCCGACCGGGCCCATGATCAGCGCGTTGTGGGCGTCGGTGAGGAAGCGCAGCGAGCACAGCTCCGACCACAGCTGTCGGTCGAAGGCGACCGGGCTGGTGTCGTCCCAGGCTTCGAGCACCATGTTCGGGTCGAGCCCGGCGCGCGCGGCGCGCAGAGTGGTGGCCTGGCGGTCACGGCGGCCGACCTCGTCGGCGAGCAGCATCTCCAGGAAGTCGTGGTGGGCCAGATGCTGGGTGCGGGCCAGGGCGAGGCGCTCCGGGAGGGTGTCGAGCAGGCGGCCGAGCTTGAGCCGGCGCATCAACTCCTTGAGCTCGGCCGAGACCTCCACCCGTTGTGGCGCCCCGCTGCCGGCGGCGCGGGTGGCTGGCTTCGGGGTTCGGCTGGTCATGAGGGCCGCCGGCTGCTGGAGTTGGTGCTGAACTCGTCGGCGTCGCGGACGAACCGGCCCGCGGCCGGCACCACCGAACCGGTCGCGCCCGCATCGCCGGTGGCCGCTGGGCCGGCCCCCTCGCGGTGCTGGTCGTCGCCTTGCTGGTGGTGGAGTCCGCGGGCGAGCATGCGCTCGATGAGCCCGACGTTGATCACCTCGACCTCCAGCGCCCGAGCGCAGGCCGTGTCCAGATCCTGAGCGCCGTGGCGGCGGGCCAGCCCGAGCAGCCGGTAGACCTGCCGCATCTTCGTCCAGGGCAGCGGGTGCTCGAGCACCGCGGCGGCGAAGGCGCCGACGTTCGGCCCGTAGGTCTCGGCCCGGCGGGCGAGCCCGTCCAGATCACGCAGCGCGTAGGCGGACACCTCGGTGGGCAGATCGGCCGGGTCGGTGTGCCGCCGTCCCGGTGCTTGGCGGGGATGGACCTTGAGCAGCTGCCCGCGGTGGTAGAGCTTGACCGTGTTCGCGTCCGCGCGGGCCAGAATCCGCTGCCCGATCAGCTCGCCGGGCACCGAATAGAGCCCGCGGGCCACCTCGACGTGGCGGTCCCGGGCGACCTTGGGGCGAGTGAAGCTCGGGACCGCGAACGGCGCGCTCGGCGCCGGGCCCAGCAGCGGGGCCTCCTCGGCGGCGAACACCTCCCCGGGACGCGCCCGGGTGCTGCCGTGGATCCTCCTGCCGGCCACGTGGGTACACCAGTGGACGGCGCGTGCCCGGCAGTCGGCCAGGTCGACGAACTGTTCGCCGGCGAAGAAGTTGCCGCGCACGTACTGCACCGCCCGCTCGACACGGGGCTTGTCCTGCGGGTGTCGCACCCGGGTCGGGTCGATCGCGAACCCGCGGTGCTGGGCGTACTCCCGGAACGCGTCGTTGAACCGCGGGAACAGCGCATCCGCACGATCCACTACCGGGGCCAGGTTGTCCGGGATGACCACGGCGAACACTCCACCGAAGAACGCCCACGCGGCGTCGAACCCGGCGATCACCTCGTCCTGGGTCTGTCGGTGGGCGGGGAACACGAACAGGTGCCGCGAGTAGACCGCAGTGAAGATCAACCCGTGGGTCACTCGCCGGTTGCCGCGGGCCGGGTCCGGGATCAGCCCGAGCCGTCCGAAGTCGACCTGCACCTCCACGCCCGGCTCGCCGTCGACCACCGGGACGGTCGCGCGACGGCGACCGAATCCCAGCTCGGCGACCGCGAAGCGGTGCAGCGTGCGATACGGCACCGTCACCCCGCGGCGTTCGAGCAGCACGTGCACCTTGACCAAGCTCAGCCCGTCGCCCAGCCAGCCGGCGATCCGTTCTCGCTCACCGGCGATGATCTCCCAGGAGGTTCCGGTGCCCCGCGGTCGCGCCGGGCGCACGGCGGCCACCACCGTCCCGAGCAGCTCGTCGGTGAGTTGGCCCGGCCCGCCGTCGCGGTCGAGTCCGGCGGCCTTGCCGGCCTCGACGTAGCGGCGGACCGTCTTGCGGTCCACCCCGGCCAGCGTGGTCACCGCCCGCAGCGACTGGCCGTCCAGCCATAGCCGCAGGATCTCCTTGACTTCGATCACGGACACCTCCCGGTAGCTCATGCGGTCGACCACAGCGGCCGCACGACCTACCGGAGGGGAGCCACGCCGAGGTGGTCCCATCACTGGCAAACAGGTGGTCCCATGCTCGTGGCAGAACTACGCCTCAGCCGGTCCCATGATCGTGGCAAGCGACAACAAAGGGCGTCTCGGCAACCAACGCGCAGAGTTGAAATGTTCTCCGTCCGTCTCAGTGGCAGTGAGCTTTGGTGGCACGTCCAAGCTCAGCGGCGGGGCGGCGTGATGGCCATAGTCGACCGGCAGCCGGATCGGCGGTCGCATGCCACACCCGGACACGCACGCCTGAGCTCAGCGCCCACCGATGTCGGTGTAGGAGTGAGGCCGACGGCGCGCTCGGCAAGCGTGCCCGGCGCCGGAGCCGGGAGCGGCATGCGGTCGGCCGCGGCCAGTGGTCCGAGGTCGAGGCCGGTCAGCTCGGCGATCCTGGCGACCGGCACCTGGAAGGTCCGGAACGGTCCCAGCGGCGGCGGCTCGCCCTCGGCCCGCAGCTCGCCCAGCTGGGGGTCTGGTCGAGCAGGTAGCCGGTGGTGCCTGGGCGCCGACAGGTGATCGAAGAGTGGGCTCTGGGCTCGACCCGGGCCGAGCGCCCGCGCGGGATAGGCACCGACGAAGCCGCATTGGACCCGCTACAGCGGAAGTGACGGGGCACCCGCCCCGTCCGGCCAAGTCCGCGGACACTCCGAAGTCCGAAGGTGACGTCCCCAGTAGTGGTGTAATCCCGGGCTCGGTAACGGGCGGAGCCTCGTGTAGGACGGCCGGCCACCGCGTGACGCTTCTTGAAGCCCTGGACACAGAGCATCGCGTTCCGTGCTGGTCGATCGCCAACCGATCAGTCTGACAAGCTCCACAGTAAGACTCGGTGTGGCAAGATGTCCGACCTGGTGAGCACCATTGTCCGGATCACGTGCTGTGGTCGAAGCTGGGTCGGGCCGGACCGCGCGCACTGCTGTCGCCGCCATGGCGGCTGTGGGCACGTGTTCGACGACCCCGACCTGTGGGATGCCCACCGCGCCAACGGAGTGTGCCGGGACCCGCGCCAGCTGAGTCTGGCTCAGACCAAGAACGGGATCTGGCGCCGCAGCTGATACCTCGAGACCCTGCCTCCTTGTCGCGGTGGCATAGTCGCTGCCGGCCGACACCGGCCGCGGCCCTCGCACGCCAGCCGGCCGGCCGCGATCGTTCAGAGCAGGCTCAGTGCGGCGTGGACCACGGAGTCGGCGTCCAGGCTGTGGTGGGCGTAGACCGAGTTGAGGTCGCCGGACTGGCCGAACCGGGTGACGCCCAGATGGATTGCCGGAACCTGGTTGATCCCGGCCAGGAACGCGAGCGTGTGGGCGATGCCCGTCGAGCAGGGTCACCAACGGCGCGGTCCGCCAGGACGGGAACGCCGAGTCCAGGATCCACGGCTCGGCCTGCGGTGCAGCGGGCCGCCCGGCCCGGGCCTCACGGCGTCGAACAGCAGCCCCGGACTCTGGTGACGCAGACGACGTCCACGGCGTGCACGAGCGCGGCGAGCCGGTCGCAGGTACGCCGAGCATCCGTCCGGACCGCACTTCCGACCTGTCCTGCTATCGGCTGGGCTGTCGCGTCAGTCAGCTGAATCGCGAGATCGCCGCGTTGACCGGTCCTGGGTTCGCAACGGGTCCTGCTCAGCTGAACCCCACCCCAGCGCTTCTGAGCCAGTGCCGCAGAGATCGGACACTCCCCCGCGATTTGGTGGCGTCGCGGATAATGGCCCTGGCTTTGCTCTTACGGTCTGTCAGGGGCGAGAAGCTGATCGAAGGCGATTGGCAGCCGATCTGGGCCGCGGAGGGCGGCGTTGGCTCGATAGGGCGGTGGATCCATCACTAGGCGGGGATTCTCGAGCCTGCGGGCGACCGCGCTCAGGGCAATCTGGGCCTCGGCTCGGGCCAAGGTGGCGCCGATGCAGTAATGGATGCCGCCGCCGAAAGCGAGGTGTGCGTTGTTCGGTCGCTCGGGCCAGAAGAAGTCGGGTTCGGTGAACCGGTCAGGATCGCGATTACCCGCCGCAAGTAGCAGGCTCACGCGGTCGCCTTGCGGAATGGTGACGCCTGCGATCTCGATATCGGCCAACGTGCTACGCCCGGACATCTGGACCGGTGGGTCGTAACGCAGCACCTCCTCGACGAGTGAGGTGGCCAAGGCGGGGTTGTCGCGCAACCGCTCAAGGACCTCGGGGTGACGCATCAGCGCCAGGGTGCCATTCGCGATCAGATTGACCGTGGTCTCGTGACCAGCGATAAGCAACAACGCAAGCGTGGCGCCCACGTCTACCAGCTCCATCGACCCAGCGGGGTCGCCGCCGGCGAGCAGACCGGACAGCAGGTCGTCACCGGGATGCGCCATGCGCTTCTGGATCAGATCCACCAGGTAGTCGCGGAACTCCATCGCGGTCGCCTGCATCTCATGCTGCTCGTCATCAGTGAGGGACTCGATGGGGTCGAGGCTCCGGGTCAGGATGCGGGCAAACTCTCGGAAGCTCGGCTCATCCTCCTGAGGCACGCCCAAGATCTCGCAGATGATGGTGACCGGTAGCGGATACGCAAGGTCGGCCACGATGTCGAGCTGGCCTGCTTCCTGGGTGGCATGAACATCGAGGGAGCGCTGAACCAGGTCATCGATGTGGTCACGCATCCCCATGGTTCGTGGCACGAATTGATGCATCACCAAGCGGCGGAGCCGGTCATGGTCTGGTGGGTCCTGGCGCTGGAAATCCTGGCGGATGAATGGAACGGTACGGGGCGTGCCATCCGTTCTCGGCGGTTGGCTGCTCGCCGCATCTTCGAGGCGTCGGTCGGCGCTGATGCGGGGGTCACGGAGTAACCGGGTGATCTCACGATGGGTGCTGACTACCCACGCGTGCTCGTCGATCTGCGTCACCGGCTGATCGCGGAGACGGGCGTAGAATGGGTATGGATCGGGACGATTCGCAGCATCGAGGATCTGGGCGAAAACGTTCGTGGCGTTAATTGATGCAGGGTTTGCCATGGAACCCGTCATCGCGCGACCGATCATTGCTCCTCCGCAATAAATGATAGTCAAAGTGCCTGAGAATTGGTCGGGGTTTGCGCGGGTCGTCGAGCACGGCGACGGCGACCTCCCGACCAGCAGGGTGGTTAACTGGGCCCCGCCCAGCGGTGGCGACGGCTGCAGAGCGGCGGTGGCCGCGTCAGCTGTACTCGGGGAAACCCGCCTCAACAACATGGGGCTGTGGGGGGCCATCGGGAGCATTGAGCACCGGTGGGAACGACGTCCGAGCCTCGATCAATGAGGCGTAGCCGTCGAGCACGCGGGGGGAATTGATCGCTACAGCCCCCACCAACCGGCCGTGGCGGCCGTACGCTGCGACGAAGCATCGCGCGTCGAGGGTCCCTTGTGCGATCACGACTTGGTCGGCCAGGTTCGGAAGCCCGATGGATTTGATATTCAGTCCAAACTGGTCAGACCAGAATGCGGGCAGCGATTGATGGGCCCGGCGAGCCGCGGGTGAGCATAGCATGTTGTGGGCTGCGATCGCCGCCTGATCGACCGCGTTACTCCAGTGCTCGATTGAGATCAGCTCGCCGGTGTAGAGCGGGTGCGGCCAACGGGCGATGTCCCCGGCGGCGAACAGGTCATCGGTGATCACGCCTTCGGCATCGAAGACGCGGCAGGCCGCGTCGCAGACCACCCCGCGGTGGTCGGCGGCGAGCCCGGCACCATCCAGCCATTCGATATTGCGTATCGAACCGAGCGCTACAACGGCCACATCGACCTCCAGCACGTGGCCGTCGGACAGAGTGGCCCGACATAGCCGGCCTGATTGGTCCCCCTCTAACCGTGTGGCGGTCGTGTGGAGCCGCAGATCGACCCCGGCCTCGCGCATCTGCTCGGCGACAAATCCTCCGACGACACTTCCGACTGCGCTGATCAGTGGGGCACCGCTGCGTTGAATTAGCGTGACGGACAGCCCAAGCTCCTTGCACGAGGATGCGACCTCACAGCCGATGAAGCCACCGCCGATGACCAGCACCCGTCGCGGCCCGGCTGCCAGCTCAGCGCGTAGCCGGTGGGCGTCGTCACGGCCTCGCAAGACGTGCACGCCGGTCAATGAGTTCTCGACTTGCTGCGGCCAGGGCCGCGCACGGGTTCCCGTGGCCATCAACATCCGATCGAACCCGATTCGACGCCCGTCGGCGAGGAGAACCTCGCGCCGCGGCACGTCCAGTCCGGCGGCCCGGGTACCAAGTAACCACCGCGCATCGAGGTCACGGGATTGCGGCAGCCAGATCTGGTCGGTGGTCAGCCATCCGGACAGCACCGCTTTCGACAACGGTGGCCGGTCGTAGGGCTCGTCGGGCTCGTCTCCGATCAACGTCAGCTCACCGTCAAAGCCGTTGTCGCGCAGCACCTCCGCGGCACGAAGCCCAGCGAGCGAGGCACCGACCACTACCACTCGTCTTGAGGGCGCGGAGACTGCTGAACAGTATGCGGGAGTCATGACCGGCCCTCCCCCTGCCTGGCGGGCGCGACAGCATGCTCGCCCACTCGATCGCTCCTGATCGCCTGAACGGGACAGGCCGCAACCGCACGCTGCACGTCCTCGCGGTTCGTCTCGTCGGGCACATGGTCGTACTCGAGTGATTCCTCGCCGCGGAATCGGAACACCTCCGGTGCCGCAAAGACGCACTGACCATAGCTCTGACAGCGATTTAGATCGACGACAAGTCTCATTTATACTCCCCATCGGGTGAAGAGGCGAGGGCGTGAGCTGTCTTATCGTTAGTCACACCCGTCTGTGAGGTGCTGAGGCAAGCGCGAGGGGGGCGTGCTCGTGGCTGGCGGCTGCTGGTGTCGGGAGCCGGGCTCGGGCGTCATCAGGCCCTTGAGTACCGCGGCGAGCGCCTGAGCGAATGTGTCGCGATCGATTAGGTCTGGATCCGCGGAATGCTGGAGGACTAGCCCGTCCCTGGTTGCAAGGAAGGCCACTGCGGCGACGTCGGCGTCGACCACCAATCGCAGTCCAAGCCGTTCCGCTTCGTCGGTCAAGACTTTGGCGACTCGCCTGTGCCATTCACGCGAGTGCGGGATGAAGGCATCTCGCACCTCATGATCGCGACCGGCGCGGGAGGTAAACTCCACGACCAACTGGTGCCAGCGCAGGTTGTCCACCACCTGGTCGGCGAGGATTTCGGCAGCACGTACACCGGTCGCGTGTGGTCCGGGCTCGCCCTTGACGAGATCGGGAACCGCGACGACCTGCTCAGCGGCATGGCGGGCTAGCAACGCCGAGAACAGACCGTGCTTGCTGCCGAAGTTTGAGTAGACCGCGCCAGTAGTGAAACCGGCCAACCGTGCGATATCGGCCAGCCGGCTCCTGTCATAGCCGCGCTCGGCGAACACACTTGCCGCAGCGTCCAGCAGCGACTCGCGCACCTGTTCGCGAACGGCGCGTGGTACTGGCGGGGGCGCGTCGTGTGCCCGACTCGGCTTCACGTCCGTGCCCCGCTCCCGGATGCCAGCCCCGCGCCACGTGAAGGCTCTGACGGTGAGACAGACCCACCGATTGCCCACACCAGCAGTGCCGCGTCGCGGGTGCGTAGAGAGCTGACGCACCGGCCGGCCTCTGCCTGCGCCCCCCACCGGCGAAGTGGGCCGTTGCCTGCGCCCAAGCGCCTCCGTCCCTCAACCATGCCCTCAGATAATCATGATTATTCAGTAACCGCAACTATCCCGTGAGCTCTAGTCCGAAGTTGCGCCTGCAGTTCGGTCCCCAGCTGCCGTCCTCGGCGCCCGTGGACGGGAGGATGACGGCCGCGCACCGGCGCGGATCGCGGCAGATCGTCGGTGGCGTGTGCCAGGCTCGCGTCGTGAGCTGGATGCAGCGCCTCTATCACGCGGTGACCTGCACGGACACCACCTGCGACCCATCCTGCGAGATCGCCGACCCGGCACAGCCCGCCGGACGGTTCTGCCCGCGCGTCGCCGATGAAATCGGCGTGGCCGAGAGCACACTGGCGCCATGAGCCAGGAAGTCGACCAGCAGGTCGTCGCCCGCTCCCTGTGTGCCGGGCGCCCCGTGCTGTCCCGCCTGAAGCGCCACCACCTCGCCGACGACGTCACCTGGGTCCTGCCCCCGGACCTCTTGCCCGAGTACGACGAACTCGACGGCGTACCGATCGTCCACGCCGACGTCCCCGGTCCACTGCTCGCCCACTGGGTGCGCCGGCAAGGAGACGCCTGAACCGCGTCCCATCGCGTCAAACAGGGGCAGGACGCGACTGCCACACCCGAGTGAACTCGGCGCGCAAAGCGGAATCGGATTCGGCGTGCCGCACGCCACCCACGCGAGACGTGAGGTAGAAACACCCGCATGCCGCAGCCGCATCGTGGAGACCGGGTGGCCACCCACGTCCGTCTCCCCCGCCAGATGCGCGAGGCCGCCGAGGCCATCGCCGCACGTGATGGGATCGCTGTCGGCGACGCCGTCACCAAGGTGTTCGGCGAAGCCCTCGGCTTCCCCGTCCCCGACTACTGCCTGCCCAAGCACGACCGTAAGAAGCCGCAGGAGGAGCTGGAGCTGCCACTAGACAAGGCCTCATAACGAGAACGAGGCGGCCCCCTGGCCGGGGGGCCGCCTCCGTTCGTTCTCGCGTCACTCGGTCCAGCACCCGAGGCGACGCCGTAGCCCCGGCGAACCGGGGCGAAACCCCAACCGTCCAAGAAGGGGCGCTTTCGCGTGTCCAGGATACATCCTGGGCCGGAGCGCAGCCATCACAGACACGGGGCGAGTTCGTCGTGCCCAGAACCAGAGCGCTCGCCAGCGGCGGGCACCGGGTTCTGCGTGCGCTGCTACGAGCACGGCGCGTTCACCCTGGCCTCCGGCCCCTCCCAGCTCTGCCTGCTCCATCAGCTGCCCCTCGGGGAGCAGCCACCAACCGCGGCGTTCGGGATCCGCGGCACGGCCGCGGTACGGCGCGCCCCCCGCGGCCGCGCCGCCCGTCGCACGGCCACCGGACCGAGCAGCGGCCCCGGTCGGCCCAGCCACGCCAAGGCGCCCAGTACGCGGGCCCGCCGGGGCGGGATCGCCCGAGCCCGAGCCCGCCACCAGCGCGGCTTCACCCCGCACCCGGGGTGGCGGCACTTCATCGACCAGGAGTACCGCGTGCTGACCTCCCAGCGCGAGGCCCTCGACTACGTCGTACGCCTGGTCGACGAGGAAGACTGGCGCTCGGACAAACGCCGCAGCTGGTCGGCGATCCTGCGCCGGCTGATCTGCCACATGGACTGGGAAACCGGCCTGGTCACCGGCCTGACCACCGAGCTCCTCGCTGCCGCCGGAGCCCGCGCAACGCGCACCGTCAGCCGCGTGCTGGCCTGGGCCCGCGACCGCGGCCTACTCGTCGTGGTCGAGCCCGGCGCCAGCGCAGAGTTCCTCGGCACCGCCACTGGCCGCACTCCCACCTACGCCCTCGTGGCGCACAGCCCGCTACCGGTGCTCAAGCCCGCCCAGTCCAACCTCGAGCATCCGCACGGCGCTGCTGGTCAGTGCACTGTGGATGGAAGTGGCGACCTCCCCACTTCTCACGTGAGTTCTAAGCCCTTGACGGGCGGCAGACGGACACCACTCACCACAACCCGTAACTGGCACCCCTACGACGTCCCCGACACCCCCGGCGCCAGAAACACAGCCACCCTCACCTTCCTCTCACATCTCGGCCTAGGAGGCCGACAAGGTGGCAAGATCGAGATTTGGCGGGCCCGGGCTCTACTCAAACCGTGGTGGGACGCTGGTGCCACCGTCGCCGGCCTGCTCCACGCACTCGAGTACCACCCGGACCGCCCCGAGCTGCGCCGCGGCGACATCAGCTCCGGCGCGCGCGATCCGCTACGCGTCATCGGCGCGCGGCTGCGACCGTGGCACGGTCGCCTGCACGAGATCCGCGCCGTGCAGATCGGCCAGATGCGCGCCGGCCACGCCGGTTCGCAGCCTGAGGGTGTGCGGCGCGAGGTCGGGTTCGACCGGGCCCTGCTCGACCGGCCGGCCGGGCGCGGCGCGCGGCGAGCCGCTCAGGAGGCGCTCAGCGAGCACCTGCGCCGCGTCCGCGAGACCCGGGGACAACAACAACCGACCGGGCGGACCGGGACCGTGCTGCCACGCCGGCTGCGGCGGTCCAGGATCAAGCCATGAGCGCCGCAGCCCACGGGATCCGGCCCATGCTGGCCACCACCGGGCCGCTCCCCCACGACGACCGGTGGGCGGTCGAGCTGAAATACGACGGCGTCCGCGCCATAGTGCACTGCCCGGAGGACCCCAAAGGCCCGTTGCGGCTGTGGTCGCGCAACGACCGCGACCTCGCCCGCAGCTACCCGGAACTGGCCACGCTGGAACTTGGCCGTGACGTCGTCGTCGACGCCGAGATTGTGGCCCTCGATAGTCGCGGCCGACCCGACTTCGAGCTGCTCCAGCGGCGCCTCGGCCACACCGCACCCCGTCCCGAGCTCGTGGCCGAGACTCCAGTGACCCTGGTCGTGTTCGATCTGCTCGTCGAGAACGGCAGACGACTGCTGGACCTGCCCTACGACCAGCGCCGAGAACACCTGCACGCTCTGAACCTCGCTGGCCCTTCTCATCTTCATGTGCCACCGAACTGGCCCGGTACCGGCATGCAGGACCTGCTCACCGCTGCGGCCGCGCACGGGCTGGAAGGCGTCATCGCCAAGCGCCGGGCCAGTCGCTACGAATCCGGGCGCCGCAGCCGGGCCTGGGTCAAGCACCCCATCCGGCACAGCACCGACGTCGTCATCCTCGGCTGGTCCCCTGCCAGCGGTCGCAGCCAGAGCCTCGGCTCCCTGCACGTCGCCATCGGCGACGGCACCCGGCTCATCCCGGCCGGTGAGGTCGGGACCGGGTTCAGCCAGACCACTAGCCGCCACCTACTCACTCGCCTGATCCCCTTGCACAGGGACACTCCTGCGATCCCCACAGCCGCCACCTTGCCCAGCTCCCCCTTCGCCCGGCGACGGACCCCGCGCCCGCCCGTGCACTGGGTCGAGCCGATTCTCGTCGGACGAGTGCAGTACCGGCAGCTCACCCGGGCAGGGCAGCTCCGGCACGCGAGCTTTGTGGGCCTGCAAGACGACCGCAGCCCCTCCGATGTGGCTCTCCAGCAGCCCTTCTCCCCCTTGGGTGACAACGCCACGGGTTGACCAGCGTGACGGGTCACGTCGTCGCGACGGGGTTGGGTTCGTAGTCGCTACCGGGCTCGGGTTGGCGCTCCCAACCCGGACGTCGGCGACCGTAGACGGCCGGGCCACACCGAGGTGACGCCGCCGCTTTTTTGTATCGTTTCGTCTTACGTAACGATACGAATGGCTGATACGAAATAAAAGTGGTAAGCTGTCGGCATGGTCGAGCACGCCGGCAGCACCGCATCCGACGGCGACCGACAGCGCCTGGCGTGCCAGTGGCCCGTGGGGAGCTGCCCGAACCCCATCGAGTACGACGGCGCCGGCCGACCGCCGAGCTACTGCGGCGAAGTCGTCGACGGTGTCCGCCACAACCGGCTCAACGCGCAGAAGGCGCGTGAGGGCCGGCTTCGGCCCCGCTACGTCGAGCAGGAGTCGGCCGCCGTCGAGCGGCCAGTTTCGTTGGCGCGCGCCGGGCTGGAAGCACTCCGCGACGACATCCGCAGCACCGTCGAGCGACACGAGCGAGCCATGCGGGAGTACGTCGAACGCGCTGCGGCCCTGATGGGTGAGGCCACCGATCCGGACGCGGCCGCGGCCGAGATCGCCGCTGTCCAGCGCGAAGCCCGCACCCAGATCGACGCCGCCGAGGAACGGGTCGAGTCCGAGCAAGCGGGACGCCGACGGGCAGAAGCCGCTGCGCAGGAAGCCGAGGCTGACCGGGCTGAGGCCGAGCGGATTGCCGAGACCGCGCTCGTCGAGCGTGACGAGGCACAGGCCCGGGCCGACGATCTGGGCGAGCAACTGGCCGCCCAGCAGGCCCAGCTGGCGGAAACGCGCCGCCAACTGGCCGAGACGACCCAGGACCGCGACCAGCTCCAGCGACGCGCCGATCGCCTCGACGAGCAGCTCGTCACAGCGACCGTCGACCGCGACGAGGCGCGCCGCGAACGCGATCACGCGCAGCAGGTCGCCGACGAGCACGTCGAACTGGCGCGCGCTGAGACGCGGCGTGCCGACGAGGCACAACAGACGGTCGAACGCCAGGAACGGGCCATCGAAACGATCACCGCAGAGCGTGACCGGGTCGGGCAGCAGGCCGATGAGCTGCGGACCGACGTCGCCAACGCCAAGACCACGATCGAGCGGCTCACCGCGGAGGTCAACGAAGCCCGCACTGGGCAGGCCGTTGCGGCCGCCGAGGTCGCACAGGCGTGGCGCCACCTCGAGACTGCAGTGCAAGTCGAGCGTGACCACGCCGAGCAGCGGATCGCTGATGCCCGGCGGCAGCACGGGCGCGAGCTCGAGGAGCTACGCGACGAGCACCGCCAGGAGCTCGCCGCACTCCGGGACGACGACCACGAGACGGCCCAGCCGACACCGACCGGGCGCGCCGGGGCTCCGGCCGGAGGTGGTCTGCGCCGCACCCGACGTCGTCCTCGCGCGTGAACCCCGCCAAGGGGAGGGGCGGCCGACCGCGGCTGCTCACGGCCATGAGCTGCATGGACGGGACACACGCACACCCGGGGGTGCTACTGATCGCATGAGATCCGCGGATCTGCGTCTGGTCCTCCGGGTACCCGACTTCCGATGCGGCGCAGCGACATCAACCCGCGTGGCGCCCACCACGGGCCCTGCTCGCACCGCGGCCACGATGGGCCGATGACCATCACACCTTCGACCTGCTGGAGCACACAAAGCGGCCGCCGTCGTGTGCCGGGCGCAACCGCCCGTGCTCTGCTCGACCACACGGCCGAGCCCCTCGCCCTCGTTTGTCGCCGAACGCCCCCGTCGTCCCACACGCCACACCGTACGGGCGTGCCGGGACCTCACCGGCGAGACCGGCTGGACCGGCCGGCCGTTCAGCGGACGGAGAGCAAATGAGCGACGAGCCGCTGCCCTTCCTCTGGGACGTCGACTCGCGGGTGCTCACCGCGATCGTGCGCGCGACCGAAGTAGACGGCGAGGACTTCCTGAACGCGCAGGCGATCTTCACGCAACTCGGAGTCACCGCGGCCGACGGCGCACGCTCAGTCCGGCGACTGGTGGACAACGGCTATGTCAAGACGGCCGGGGACGCCCCGGGGCGCAACGCCGTGGGACTGATCTCCGGCGTCACCGAGCGCGGCCTTGTCCGCTCCGGAGCATGGCCGAGCGATGCGGACCGACTCGCCGACCAGATCATTGCCGCGCTGGCCGAGGCCGCGGAGAACGAGCCCGAGCCCGAACGGCGCTCACGACTGCAACGCGCGGCGTCGGGCGTCGCGGGCGTCGGTCGGGACGTCCTGGCCGAGACGCTAGCCGCGATCGCCACCCGCTCCATGGGGATGGGCTAGTTGGCGTCTCGCCCCCGCGCATGAGCCGGCCCGGCCGCGTGCGAGGCCACCCCATCGGACCGGGCAAACCGCGGCACGCGGTCTGGTGCGCCCCACACTGACGCCTGATCCGCCGACTCCACACGGCCGCGGGCGGTGTCGCCGACCCAGCCGGGTTGGGCCGGACGGCGCCAGCGGGTCTCCTCCCGGAGCCGCCGGAGATTGGCGGAGCCGAGCATGTCGTGCGCGACCAGCTCGGCGAACGCCGCCGCCCCGGGAACCGGGACCGGCGCAGCGCCCGCCCGTCGGGTGATCTCGAGGGCCTCGCAGACCGGCCTCCGGTGCGCCGTCCCCGGTGACCAGGTGGTCGGTACCGCATCGCCGCTCACCTCACTGCGTGCCCGGTTCCCGGGGCGTCGTCCTCCGTGCCACCGATGTCGGCCATGCGCGCGTCGAGGAAGTACTGCCACCAGCAGTCCGGGGTGCTCGGCGGGGCCGGAGTGTCCTTGTCGAGCAGCCGGGGCCCGCTCCGATCGGGATCGTAGGTGGGGTCGTCGTCGTAGCTGCGCCGCGGCGGGAACCGCTCCGGCAGGTAGCGCGGACGGTCCGGACTCCGTTCCGCGCTCAGCTCCGGTACCGCCTGACCCGCCTGCCGGGCCTCATCGCACCGCTGGTGGTACTGGTGCCGTTCCTCCTCGGTCAGCCGGTGCTTGCCCGGGGCGCACTCCCGCGGATCGATCGCCGACGCCAGATTGGTCAGGGCCGCCGGCAGCCACCGCACATGCCACTCGGCCACCAGATCCGGGCGAACCCCCGGGGCGCTGGAATCGACATGCAGGGCCCGCAGCCACGCCAGCTCCCGCACCGCACGCGGATGCGCCGGCCAGCAGTCCGGCAGCTCCGCGCGAGTCAGCCGGTACTCGGCATTCAGTACCTGCGACACGAACCCGGCCAGCGCATCCCAGGCAGCGTGCCGGTCTCCGGGCCCGAGCTGGGACCACCGCACCGCAGGCGTCAGCGACAACGCCTCGTCGTCGGCGCCCTCGCCCCCGGGAGCGGCGGCCTCGATGGCGCCGGCCAGGCCGGCCACGCTGCGCTCGAGGTCATCGACCCGCGGGCTCAGCCGCGACAGGTGATCGGCGATCTCGGCGACGTGCCCAGCAGTCTCCCTGAGCTGGCGGGCGTGCTCTCCGGTCTCCCGACGCAGCGCCAGCAGCTCCTCGCCCAGCTGGACGGTGTGCGGCCGCGGTCGCCCGCCACCCGGGGCGGCCGGCGGCGGCCCCGGCCCGTCACTGCTCACCGCTGGACTCCCTTCGCCTCACCACTGGTCGTCGCCTCCACCGGTTCCGCTCAGGCGGCCTGCTGACCGCTCGCGGGCTCGGTACCACTCTCCACGGTGGACGCCGCACGCTCCAGCGCGGCAGGCACCGTCGGCGGCGGGAGCAGATCCTTGCGCGACCACACCGGAGTGATCCGCACGATCGTGGCCGGAGTCGCCCGGTGGATCAGCACCGCGTGCCACTGCGGCAACTGCCGCAGTCGATCCGGCGGGCACACCCGCACCCGCTCGTAGCGCTCGTTGCCGTCGGCCGACGGCGTCGGTTCATAGCGGTGCCCGCACAGCGTCGAGACCTTCTCCAGATCGTCGTCGAGGGTCAGTCCGCCGTAGACGAGCTTGGCGTTCGTGGCGTTCCAGATCGTGTCCGCGCCCCGAGCGCCCCACCGCTGAGCCAGCTGCGAGGGCGACTGCACCGCCCACTCGATGTGGATCCCACGGCCCCCGGCATCAGCGACCCACCGATCCAGCGGCACGGGGGTGATCAGCGCGGCCTCGTCCAAGAACAACCCCAGCGGAGGATCCAGCCGCCCCTTCCGCCGAGTGGCGGCGACCCGCTTCGCCGTCTCGAACACGTGCCCGGTCAGCGCCGCCAGCAGCGGCGCGATCGAGGCATGCTCGCGATCCGAGCCCACCAGAAACAGCGCCCCCCGCCCGCACACGAACTCCACGGCATCGAACTCGTTGGCCCCCGGCGACGGTGACGCCACCGCAGCGATCTGCGGATCGGTCATGAACTTCACCGCCTCCGACAGCGTCATGAAAATCGAGTCGCGGGTCTTGCGGGCGTCGGTAGCCAGGATCTGGCGCAGCGCATCCACCGTCCCGGCCGGCACCCGTCCCGCAGGGGCGCCGCTCAGCAGCGCCAGCGCCTCCCCCGCCCCGCCGGTGCGAGGATCAGCCGACGGCGAGAACACCCAGCGCGCGACCGTTGCCATGTCCCGCCCGGACAGATCCGCCGCCATCAACAGCGCCGCCAGCACGCTGACCGACCACTGATCCCAACGATCCCCGCCGTCGTCACCGGTCTCGATCGCGCCCACCATCAGCCCGGCCCGCGCCGCCGCGACCTGCGGATCAGCGCAGCCAGCCACAGGAGACCACCACACCGTCGATCCGACATCACCCAGACCCTCCGGATTGAACAGATGCACCGGCCCATGCTCGGCCCGACCTCCGGCGCAATTCTCGAACAGATCGATCTTCGTCGAGGTCGCCAGCACCGGTCCGCAGTGATCGAGGATGTGGTGCCCCAGCAGCGCGGTCTTGCCGGTCTGCGGGGGAGCGACCTGCCCGACCACGTCCCGGTGCGCGGCATAGCAGTCCAGGCCCAGCACCGGCCCGACCACCGAGCGGCCCAGCCAGGTTCCGCACCTCGATACCGGCACCCGCTCCACCCGACCCGGCGCCGGCCGCGGGCTCGTCCCGGGGCGGGTCACTTCGGCCGCCACACTCGGCCGGGTCGCCACCGCCGCTGCCCGCACCGCGTGCGCCGACAGGTGCCGGTGCAGATCCCACCAACCGGCCCACCCGTCCGTACCGAACGCGGTCCGGACCCGCCCCCGCACACTGTGCGGATACACCGCACGCGCCACCGGCAGCGCCACCACCAGGGCCCCGACGACGACTGCGACCGACCCCACGATCACCGCGATCGTCGGCAGACACCACAGGCCCAGGCCCACCACCACCCCGGCTGCAGCGAGCGCGGCGCCCAGACCGCTGCGGATGCCCAGCACCGCGCCGGTGGCGACCAGGACGCCGCCCGTCGCGAACGCCGCCGGCGAGGGCCAGCACACCAGCGCCGTACCTATCGCCAGCCAGACGAGCGCAGCGACCTGTGCCCGGCCCCGGCACAACACCGGTGCGGCGCGCTCGACCAAGTGCGCCCACCCCACCGAGGACACCCCTGCACGCAGCGCCGGCCACGCGGCCCACCACCACACCGCCGCGACGAAACGGGTCACCGCGGCTCGGAACGCGGCCGCGCGGCTGAGACTCTGGCCTACCGCCGTGGGTAGGGCGGAGTCCTCGAGGCGCTCCGGATCGCGGCCCGACGGCTCAACCGAGTTCACACTGCGCAGCTCCGTCGCGCTCACGCTCCCACCTCCAGGTGGCGGTTCGCTCCGGGACCGAGCAGGACCAACCCATTGCACCCGGGCGCCACGTCCGCCGCGTCCTCGAGGTCGAGCCGACGGCGGGCCTCCTTTAGATCCCGGCGGCCCGTCCGCTGCGACTGCCCAAAGATCACACCGATCTGCTCGCCGGTGAGGTCCTGAGCCGGCACCAAACCGGCGCGGAGCAAGTCCATCACCTGCGCCACCCGCGTCTCCGGGCTGGCGTCCAGTAGCTCCTCGCGCTCCCACCGCCGCGACGAAGGCCCCAGACCGGCTGCCCCCAGGCGGTGCGGGCCCTCGGACTCCGGCGGCGCGACAGCACCCCCGCCATTCTTGATCTCAGGGGGCGCGGCGTCGAACTGCTCAGTGGCCGCCAGCGCCTCACCCACCGTCACCGCCCCGGTGCGCAGCACCGACGCATCCGCTGCCGCCGCGGCATGCACCGCCGCCGTCAGACGATCCCGCAGACCCGGGGCCGCCTCAGATGCCACGAATACCGCCAGCGGCGGCACCGAATGCAGCAAGATCATCGCCAGGTCGACCTCTGACCACGCCACCCAGGTGTTCATCGCATACGTCGCACCCAGCGTGGTCCACCGCGCCCGCCGCGCCCACGGCGTGCTGGCCACCTGCCAGCGTGCCGTGACCTGCTCCGCACGGATGACCGCGATCAACACCAGCGAGACCATCGGGTCCAGCAACCACGCCGCCAGCCATTCCGGCGACCACGCGACCGCGTCACGCGCGGCGAACTTCTGCACGTTGGTCATGCAGAACGCCAGGCCGAGGACGATCCCCGTCCACATCAGAACATCAACCTGCGAGCGCACCCGCTCGACCTGCAGCGCGATCACATCGGGATTGGTCGACAACGCCCGGACCCGGGCGGCCCGCTGCGCCTCCAGCGCCAGCTGCTCGGCCTGCCCCGGCATCGACTCGGCGGTCTTACGCGGCGACATCGCCGCCCTCCCCCGCACCGGCCGGGCTCGCGTCCCGGCGCGCGGTGCGTGCCCGCAGCCCCCGCAGCCACGCCGCCGTGGCTCGCCGCGACCGGCGCGCGTCGCTCACCCGCGACTCCGGGGCCGGATCCACCTCCACCGCGCAGCACCGGCACGCGACCCCCGCCGGCACCGTCAGCGCCACCGGTCCGATCACCGCGCCGCACAACGCCCGGTACCGACCGAACACGCTGCCCGCGCGCAGCTCCTCCGCGGCCACCTCGTGCTCGAGGCCGTCCTCGATCGCCGTGATCGGCGTCGTCTCGCCTGGCCCGTCGGGTACCGCCCGCAGGGGCGCGGCTGGCCGAACGGCCGCCGGCCGCGGTGCTGGGGGGAACGCAGGGCGCTCGGGACTCCTTGGGATCCTGTACATGGGTCGTACTCCTCGGAGGTCGAAGTCTGGTGCGTGCGATCCATGAGGTCCCGGCAGATGTGGCTGCATCTGCCGGGGCCGCCCACTGCACTGGTCGCGGACGAACCGTGAACCATGCTATCCAGTGATACGATGGATAACAAGCGACAGTAGAACAGCCGGACCTGTCGGTTATCCAGCGACCGATTGACTAGCCTGTGGGCCCCGCCGGACACTGACCCGGTCACACCCTGACCGGGAGGGAAGCCGATGACCCAGCACGCGCACCACCTCGAGATCCGCACGCTCGTCACGACCGCGCACGAGTGCGGCGAAGGCCGCGTCTGTCCATCCGTCCATGAAGTCGTCGGCGCACCCGACCGCCTGTGGGTCGTCTCCAAGCGCCCCACCACGCACGAGCACGCAGCCTTCGCCCACCTGCTCGACGACGGCGAGATCCTCGGATGGATGCCGCCTGGCCTGCTCCCGGACGCCTGTGAAGCGGTCGCCCGGACGCGCGGTACGGCTCGCCCTGGCGTGCATCCCGATCGGGTGTACGTGATCTCATCCCAGGTTATCGATGAGGTCGAGCTCATCGCGTTCGCCAACCTGTGGGACCCCGAGCGCGAGCAGCTCGGCACCGTGCGAGCCCGAGCACTTGAGGGGGTAGGAGCATGATCGACGAGAAGCAGCTCGAAGCTGCCATCGACCGTCACTTCCAGCGCGCGGGGGACCAGCTCTTCCGCATGGAATGCCTCCCCCGCTACATGGCCAGCGCCGGAGAGGAGAGCGACTTCCAGCGGTTCCTCGCCGGCGCGGACGGCCCGGACATGGAACGCAAGGAGCAGTGGCTCGCGATCCTGCGGGCCGAAGAGCAGCGTGGGCTCGTCTCGTACCGGGTTCGGGTCTTCTCCGAGGCGATGACCGAGTACGAGCGGTACGAAGCCGAGTGGTGCTACGTCCACAACGCCGTCGCCGGCGAGGACATCTACGTGCTCCGCGACGGTGAGCACGAGATGCCCGACAGCGTGATCCGCGAAGACTTCTGGCTCGTCAACGACGTCCTGCTCATCCCGATGCGCTACGACGAGCACGGACGTTTCCTCGGGGCCGACCTCGTCACCGACCCGACCACGATCGCGCCGTACCTGCATGCGCGCGACGACGCCCACTCCGCTGCCGAGCCGTTTGCCACCTGGTGGGATCGGCACCCCGAGCTGCACCAGCGGCGGCGGGCGGCCTGAACCCGTGACAGGTGCGCGGGCGAGCAGCTCCCCGGACACCCTGTCCGGGGAGCTGCTGCGCGCGCTGCGCGAGGAGACAGGGCTCAGTCAGAACCAGGCCCGCAAGGCAGCCGGGGTCGGCCAATCCTCCCTCTCGCGCACAGAGGCAGGTGAATCCCGGCCCACACCACGGCTGGTGCGCGCCGTGCTCGAGGTCTACGCCCAACACGAACACAGCACCCTCACCCCAGAACGCATCGACGACCTCGTCGCACAGGCGCGCGCGTTGGAGACCGAGCGCGTCGATGCCCGTCTCGTCCTCCAGGCCGGCAGCGCACACCGGTTCCAGTGGCGCATCCACGAGGCCGAACGCACGGCGCAGCTCGTGCGCTCCTACCACCCATCTGTGATCATCGGGCCGCTGCAGACCCGGGACTACGCAGCCGCCGTCTTCACCCCCGATGCGCAGCTCGACGCCCAAGACGCCGCGCAATCGGTCGACGCACGCATGGAGCGAGCACAACTACTCGCAGACCCGTGGCGCCGCTGGCACCTGATCCAGAACGAGCAGGCGCTGCGCTGGCCGGTCCGAAGCTTCGCCTATCAGGCCGCCCAGCTGGAGAGCATTGCGCGCGTCGCCGCCCAGCCCAACGTGAGCTTCCGCGTCCTGGCGCTCGACCGCGTCGCGCCCCGACCCGCCCCCGTGTCCGGCTTTCACCTCTACGACGACTCCCAGGCCCTCGTCGGAACCGAGTCCGGTAGCACCCTCATCCAGGACGCGGACTCCATCGCGATGTATGAGCAGCTCCACGCCGAGCTCACCGACCTCGCGCTCTCCGAGGAAGACTCCCTCGAGATGCTTCGCGACCTCGCGAACCGATACCGAAAGAGCCAGTAGCCCAGCATCCTGAGAATCCCCTCCGTCATGCGCCGTGGATGCGCGCTACCAGAGGAGAGCGTGCAGGCAGTGGACACATCCCTGCACCCGCGGGTCAGATACTTGCTGACCTGCGGCGCTGCGCCCCCGGTGGCGCGTTCAACGGCTCACGTTTGCGAGGGACCGGAATTGGCTCAGATTAGCCCTGGTGATTCACGTCGACGTGGATTGATCTTGGTTGAGGCGGGTTCACGCGCCCGTGGGTTGGGGGGCATGGCGGAGTGTCCGGCCTGCTGTTCTGCCGGGTGCTCCGTCCTGGTCGTTGCTGCGGTGGTGTGAGGTCAGCCCGCGGCCCCCGTCACGAGGGTGTCGCCGTCGGTGTCGATCGCGGCGGTCCAGATGCGTTTGCCGAGGGCGGTTGTGATCGCGGCGCGTTCCCGGTAAGTGATCGACCACGATCAGCCTTCAAGATCGTGAAGAGACAGGGCAACGCCGCTTGCGGACACGACCGGCCAGCGTGCAAGCATCGGGATTCCAGGAAGCCTGGGCAACGTGGTGGTCCGGCCGCAGCAGCCACAGAACACAAATCCCCAATAGTGACGACGGCGAGACCGTTACGGGTATCTAGATCACCCCGAGGACATGACGCACCGACGGCTACGGAAGGTGAGGTCATGGATACGCAGAGGATACCGACTGAGTCGCAAGCTAGTAGCGACGACGAGGCTGGATGGAAGACCCTCAAAACTATAGTCAGGGTTGTAGGCTCCATATTCGGTGCGGCATTGGCGCTCGCCGGCGCGACCGCATTGATCAGTTTGTTGTTTGACACAGGTCCCAAAATTGCAACCGCACCGTTGGTCGGGGCAGAGACCGTCCTAAAAACACCCGGGCAAGCAGACATGGTCAGTGGCCAACTGATTGCAATTGCTGAGCGCCGTGGTTCGGCAGCGATAGTTCAGGGCAAGTATGCCCAGATCAGAATCACGGCCGAAAGGGGACTAGTGAAGTCGACAGACACGGCACAGAAATTCCAAAACGAGGCCCGGATGATTCCACCGCATATCGAATTGCCAACAACGCAGTGCCCGCAGAACCCGGGAAAAATGACAACGCTAAAGCTCTATCTGATAGGTGAGAACGTCGGGTCTGACAATATAGGCTACCGAGGGCGCAATACCGTTTCCGTCGAGGGGGCGTATGAACTATCTAACCTGAAGAAGCCGGAAGCAGGAAGTAGGTCGACATACTGCTGGATTGATGCCTACGAGACTGCCATGGACTGAGGTCTTGCTCGCCCGTCGCAACGACCGGGCGCAAGGTAAGCCAAGGACTCCCAAAAGAGCACGGAGCTATGTCAAGATCGGCGAATGCCGCTAGGGCGACGTCAGAAGCTCGCAGACACCGACAACAAGCCGTCGCCGGTGGACGAGTCACTACGACCACTGTCCGCCTGGTACGTCGTCCTGGCCGTGGTAGCCGTCGTCCTCGTGGCAGCACCGTTGACGTGGTGGCTCTACACGATCGCCGGTGACGACCCGGGTAGGAAGATCGACGCCATCCGGACCGGCCTGACGACGGCGGCCGGCACCGGAGGTGTGTTCGCCTTACTACTGGCCTTTCACCGTCAGAGGATCACGGAGAGGATCGCAGAGAACACCCGCTTAGCGTCCAAGCGGGACCATGATCAGCGAGACCGCGTAGCCGAGCAGGCGGAGAAGGACGCCTTAGCCCGCAGGATCACGGAGCAGCACGCCAAGGCCGCAGAGCAGCTCGGTAGTGACAAGGCGCCCGTGAGACTTGCTGGCCTCTATACTCTCGAACGCATTGGGCAGGATAACAGGTCGGAACAGCAGACTGTCGTAAATCTAATCTGTGCATACCTCCGTATGCCATACGATAAGCCTGTTGCCCCCAGTGCAGATGGTCCGGAGACTGACTGCGAGGAGAACAGGCGCCGAAGCGAAGAGTTAGAAGTGCGGAAGACGGCCCAGCAAATCCTTCATCTGCATGCGGTAAGGTCGGGGCGCGAAGGTGGCCCAGACTCGATGCACTGGCCAAACCTGCTGATCAATTTGGCGAATTCATGCCTATTTGACATGCGCTTTGACAGGTGGAACGTGCAGTTTCTCAAGCTCGACGGCGCTGACGTAGAAGGCGACGCTCATTTTGAACTGTCCGAATTCCAGCAGTTCGCTGACTTCTCCGGGGCCCACTTTTGGGGTGGCGCCAACTTCTCGGACACAAGTTTCAAGTTCTTTGCGAACTTCGATCGTACCCGCGTTGTGGGCTCCGCAAAGTTCACCAATACAATCTTCGGTGACGTTGTCAACTTTCGGAACGCGAGATTCGACGGCGGTGCCCAATTCTATGCGCGATTCGAAGGCGATATTGCTGCTACCTCTGGCCTCTGGCCTCCCGAGGTAACAATATCACATAACGCGGGAGCGATGCTAGTTGCGAATGACGAGGGGCAGTCTGTCCGAGGGAAACAATCGCTTGCTCAGGGGTAAGGATCATCAACCCAATGGAGGAATCAGGTAGCTCTCCGGCGATCTGGAGGGAAGTCACCCGTCGCCGTTCCGAGTGCTGTCATCGCCTCCGGCGACCGGAATCCCGGAGCGTTGGCACTGAGCCACGCCTCTAGGCGGCCTCTCACGGATCTTGGTCGACAGGGTCGCGGAGCCAAGATCTGGGTCGAGGCGACATTCACGGTGCCCTGGAACATGTACTCGCGTTTATCGGTGCGCAGGGTGATCGCGCGGAACACCTTGAGCTTGTTGAAGGCGCTCGGCGGTGTTGCGGCCCTTGTAGGACTCGGGGTCGAATGCCGATGCTCGGCCACCGCCGGCGCCCTTCGCGGCGCGGGTGTTCTGTTGGTCGCTCTTCTCCGGGATCGTCGTGATGGTCCGGCGTCGCCGCAGGTGAGAGTGGAAGGTGCGGTTCGAGTACGCCTTGTCACCCAGCAGGTTGCCGGGTCGGGTGCCTGGCCGGCCCGCCCGCGCCGGCGGATCCGGAGCCGCCCCATCAGCGGCTCGAACGCGACCGAGTCGTGGCGCTGTCCGGCGGTGAGCACCCGGGCCAGCGGTCGGCACCGGGCGTCGGCCAGCAGGTGAATCTTGGTGCTCAGCCCGCCGCGCGAGCGCCCGAGCGCCTCCCGATCAGCGCGTGCGGGCGCTGGATTCTTGTCATTCGACCCAGCCCCCTGTGTCACCGGCAGGGTCCATGGCGGCCGACCGGCCCAGTGTTCCCGGTTCACGGTCCACTACCGCCTCGGCACGCAGCCCCACCAGCCTCTCAGCCGGGATGTCGGTAGGCGGCGCGTGCCGGGCACCCGCGGCGTGCTGGTGCCCGCGAGCCACGGTCGCGTCGATCCCGACCGTCCACTCCGAACTCGAGTCCAAGTCGCATCCCACCCGCAGCCGGTCGAAGATCCGTTCCCACGTGCCATCCCCCGACCAGCGGCGATGCCGTGAATAGACGTCTTCGAGTTCCCGTAGGCCGACGGCAGATCCCGCCACGGCGACCCCGACCGGGCCCGGGCAGCCTCGCGCGATGGCCGGCCGCGACAACGAGGCCATCCTGGCCGCCCTGTTCGAGGCACCGACTGCTGATGACCGGGACCACCCCCGGTCGCCCGCACGGGCACGACGGCCCCCGGAACCCACCTCAGCGTCGCCCTGACCTGGGCGTTCAACCTCACCGGGCACCCCGCGGTGAGCATCCCCGCCGGGTTCACCAGCGACGGCTGCCCGGTCGGGCTGCAGCTCGTCGCCGCTCCGGGCCACGACGGGCTGCTGCTGCGGCTGCTCGAGGAACACGTGCCACCCACCCCCCCCCCGATCCCCCGCCGCCGAGGGCGACAGAAGCGAGCTGGTGATCCACGATGACACCCATGAACCGCGTCCCCACCACACCCGGCCTCGCCCTGGCCGGTGACGCGATCCTGAGCTGGCAGCACCGCTACGGGGCCGAGACCAGCTGCCTCGCCCGACTCCGCGGAACCCGCGACCCACACAGCCCCGACCGGATGCGGCTCACCGTGGTGCTCAGTGAGCTCTCCGGACACCCGCGCGGCCACTACGTCCTCTCCGACATCGCCGGCGCAGCCACCACCGCAGTGCGCCAGCTCGTGCCCGGCAGCGTCGATCCCGCCGCCATCACCTGGCTGGTCCACCACGGGCCGTTCTCCACACCGGACCCCAGCGGACCCGAGACCCTCACCCGCGTCGAGCTCGACTGGTCCATCGACCGCTACCGGACCCCGGGCTGGGACAGCACCGTCCTCCTCGACCCTGGTCAGACACAGGCCCTAAGCGATGAGCTGCACCTGCAGCCGGTCGACGAGGTCCTCGCAGCACTGCCCTGGGACCTGCCCCAGCCCCGCAGAGCCTTGGCCAAGGACACCGCCCGCCCCTGATGCCACCCGCATCCGAGTACCGCCACATCCCTGGCCGAGCGATCCTGCGAGAAGTCCGCGACAGCTACCAGCGTGCCTTCGCCGACGAGCTCCACGACCGGCACACCCAGGTCGTGATCGTCCGCTTCACACCGGGCACCGAGAACGACCTCGAGTGGAACGCCCGGATGGAGGCCTCCCGGATCTCGGCAGAGCAGAAACTCCGGCTGTTCGAGCACCTCGGAGCTCGGCCGGTGCTGCACACCGTCCCCGACAGCATTGGCCTCGACAGCATGGCCACGCTGATCACCGAGGCGAATCGCGACGAGCACGTCGCCGGCGTCATCGTCCAGACTCCCGCGCCGCAGCGCTCCGGGCCCTGCTCAACGAGATCGACCCCAGCAAGGACCTCGACTCCCTCGGCATCTTCGCGCCCCGGCTGGCGTGCGCGACCGCCGACGGCATCGTCCGCATCGCCGAGCCCTACCTCGACCGCACCCAGCAGGTCGCCGTGGTGGGAAGCAGCGGATTCGTCGGCTCGGGCGTCGTTGCGCTCCTCCGAGACGCAGGCCACGACCCGATCCTGCTCAACGCCGGAGACGACCTGCACCGCGTCCGCGACGCCGACGTCGTCCTGTCCACCACCGGCGTACCGGGCCTGCTCACCGGCGAGCATCTGCACTCCGAACACCGGCTCGTCGTCGACTCTTCTACCCCACCCCACACGGCCCGCGCGGCGACCTGGCGGCCGAGGCCACCTCACTCCCCCAGCGCCTCACCCCCGTACCCGGCGGGATCGGGCCGGTCGAGATGGCCGTCCTCGCCGAACGCCTCGTCCAGCAGACCGTGGCACCCGAGCTCGCAGGGTGGCGATACCTCCGACATGAAGACCCACGACCCACTCTGACCAGCGTCGAGCGGGACGTCACGCTCGCGCTCGCCGCCCGCGAACAGACCGTCGAAGCACCTGAGCACGGCTACGAGCTCGACGACGAACTCGGGGATCGACCCGTGACTCACTTGGCGTACCCGGTGCTGGCGCGAGCAATGCCGGCGTGACCCATCGCGGGGCGGGCGGCCCCGCCACGCCCGATCTGGGCAGGGGGTCGAGCGGCGGCGATCCGCCGGTCATCCACGGTCATCAGCCGGGCGGCGGCTCACCTTACGCACTGCTCGCACACCTAGAGTCGGCTCACGTGGCCGGGGGATGCTGCCCCGAGGGCGGAGCTACTCGGCGGCCTTCTTGTCCCATGGCGCGACCATGTTCGAAAGCTCCAGATTCAGCTCGCCCATCCGCAGCTTGTAGGCGACTGACGCCCACCAGATCACCCCAGCCATGATCGGGAGGAACAGCCACCCGGTGGCGTTCACCGCGATCATGCAGGCCACGACGAATCCGACCAGCACGATCGTGAACGCGCGCAGGCTCGCCGCCGACTCCCCCGCCTTACGGGTCCGCTCGACCTCCAGCACGAAGTCGGCTTCCGCCCGCTGCTCGGGGGTCATCATCGCGCGCCGCTGCACCTCGGCGCGGTGGTGGAGCTCGTTGGCCCGAGCCAGCTCCCGCGCGGACGCCTCACTGGCGTACCGCGCGGCGCGGATATTCGCTCTCTTGCCCATGACGGGGCTCCGTTCCCTGAGTTCTTGCGCCACAGATGGTGCCCAGCCCGGACGCGTACATCAGACAGATCGTCGGACATGGGATCGCATTAGCACGCCCGGACCACGCTCGACACATTTGATGACGCCCGGGTGCGACGCCTCGGATCACTCACACCCTTCCCCGTCGTTGTTGCCGTCCAGGTTGTGCGGGTCCGAGCCGGTCACCACGTACGGGCCGGCGAGGTCAGGGCAGTCCAGATCCGGCGGATAGGACGGAACGCACGGGGAGTAGCCCGGTTCGCATCCCCCCGACAGGGTTCCCCACTCCTCAGCGGGCTCCCGCGGCCGGTGCCGGTCGGGGTCGGGGTCGGGCGCGGACCTGTTGGGTTGCGGCTCGGGCGTCAGGTCCGGCCCGTCACAGTCGCGCGCCGCGCCGTCCAAGGCCTCGAGCCTGCTCAGATACGCCGCCGAGGCGTCGTTGTCGCCCTGATAGATGCCGGTGTGGGTGGCAGGCACCATCGCCTCGCCGAAGTCGCTGCCGTCGAGCAGCGTCACGTACCGCAACAGCCGTCCGAACCGGTCACGGTCCGGCGCACCGGGCTCGGTCCGCAGCGTCACCATCACCTGGATCAGGCTCTTGGCGGCGATCGTCGCGGATTCACCACCATGGGTTCCGGCCTCGCACGCATCGATCCCGAGAACGCGCACTTCCTCGCCGTCGGCGAGCTTGATCGTGTCGCCGTCGATGACCCGCGAGACGAGACGCTGCTGGCCGTCTCGATGGGGCTCCGCGTCGTCCGGATCCGGCGGTGGTGCCACGGCGAACGCCGGCGCCGACGCCCCGGTCGGCGGGATCGCCTGCACGGTCGAGGTGGCCGTGCTCTCGCTGCTGGTGCTGGCGCCCTCAGTCGCCGCCTCGTCCGAGCCGCTCTTGACGGCGCTCGCGATCACGAGGATGCCGACGAACATCGCGCCGGCGACGATCTGTGATCGGGTCAGTGGGGGACGCTGGCCGCGACGGCTGCGGTTACTGCGGGTCATGGGTGGCGCACGCTCCAACCTAAGAAGTCTTTGCGGGAGTCGGTCGCCAGCTGCGGCGCGTTTCTCTGTGGATGTTGCGGTCAGACCACGGTCCCCACGCGGACCTCCGACTTCTCAGGCCAGGAGACCGACGACAAAACTCAGGACTGACCCGTGATCCACTTGGCGGCCTGGCCCCCGGAATCGCCCGCTGGCCTGGCCCGGGCAGCCGGGCCGTCTGCCTGGCTCGGAATGTCGCCGTGCAACATCAACCTCCGTTCTGCGGAGACGTCTAAGCGGTAGTCGACCGACTACGCAGGGAGAGCAACTGTGCGATGCCGCACGCCGTTCCGGGCCGTTCGAGCCGGCGCTACCGCCGTCGTGGTGATCGCAGCAGGGACGCTACTCACCGCGTGCGATACCGCCGAGGCAAGCCCACCTCGGCCGACGCGGCCGACGGCCGACTCACCCACCCAGAGCGGCCCGCCACCGGGCAGCTCCAGGGGCGGGTTCTGGATGTACTGCACGCCGATCCCGCGGGCACCCGGCTACTACTGCACTCCCGAAGGCAGGAGCGCACCACCGGTGCCGCCCTCATCCGTGCCACCGCTCCCAACGACGCCGCCCGCGCCGACGTCACCGCCCCCGATGCCGCCCGAACCGACCTGGGACCCTGTCCCGACACCGTCGCCCACGCCTGGCGGCGATGAGGGCTCACCCCACCCAGCACCGCAGCCGACGGCGGCCGCGCCGCCGACCGAGCCGGCACCGTCGGAGGCGCCACCAAGCGACCCCGGACGTGGTTGAGCCTCCATCCCTGATCGAACCAGCGAGGCTGACGGAGCACCCCCGCAGATGCCAGCTCACGGCCGGAGCAGACCGCCCCTGGCTGCCCGCGGATCGTTGGGGCCATCCGGGCCGTCCCGGTCGCGGCGGGCGGCGGCAACGGCGTCGCGACGAACCTGGTCGGGGACCTCGTCCAGGGCCAAGGAGATGCTGTCGAGCAGCGCGGCCATCGCCAGGCTCACGTCTTGGCCGCGGAGGCCGGCGTAGCTGTCCCTGATGGCCTGGTGGCGCAGTCGGCGGGCGAAGGCGGCGACCAGGGCTCGCTCGTCGCGGAGGCGGGCTGCGGCCCGTTCCCGCTCGGCGCGCATCAGCCCGATCCGCCGGTACGACGACGGGGATCGAGCAATCCGCGGGCCGCGTCCGCGGCCCGCCGGACAGTGCGCCGCACCTGCAGCGGCACCGGTCGGCCCCCGGACAACTCCGCCGCCGTCGCCCGGAAGATCGCCGCAATCCGGGCCGCCAGCTGGCGATCTGGGATCAGCGCGGTGCCACCTTCAAGGAGACCGGCGATCGTGCGCAACGCGGACGCCTCCTCCTCGATCTCCGGGTCGACCGGGCGCGCGTAGCGCTCGTACCGACGGTTCTCGCCCACCACGACCAACGCCTCTCGCGATGTTCTGGCACGAACGGCTCCGCAGGGTGTGCTTCCCCCACACCCTGCGGCACCGGTGACCACCATACCCGAATATCGAACGTCAGTTCGAAATGGTCTCGTGCGTGGTGTGGTCGCCTGCCCCACATCGGGTGGCGGCGTGAGGCGGCTACTCGCCGCCGAACCGCACGCGGACCTGGCCGGCCACCAGGCGGCCCGCTAGTAAGGCCTGGCGGGTCTGCTCCCCGCGGTCGGGGCGGTGCAGATCGAGCTGGGTGGCTGTCAGGATGGTGAGCCGGCCGAGGGCCCGCGCCGTGTCATACCAACCTTCCGGGACCGCAGGGCCGAGGTCACCGTCGTAGAACAGCTCACCGGGCGCGGTGATCTGTATCCGCCCCCGGTGGCCGAGATCGACCACCAGCCCGCGAGCGCCGGCGCAGGCTGCAGCGCGGGTGGGTCGTGGCCGGTCAGCAGCGTGAACCCCCGGCCGAGCAGGCCCGCAGTGATCGCATCGCCCGGATCTGCGCCAGGGCGGGGATCCGCGGTGGTGACGGTGATCGAGAACGTCACCGTCACGAAAGGCGACGCGGGTGGGCGGAATCGTGTCGTTGTCGGTGGTCAGGCCTGGACTCGCCCAAGCCGTGATCGCGTCGATGACAAAACCTTCCTGCTCAGCCCCGGACAGCCGGTCTGAGTGTCGCGCATCCCGGCGGGGGTCCATCGCGAACGGCACGACAGTCCATCGCCTCCCTAGCTGGCGCGGGCTGGCAGCCGCACGCGCCGAGGTGGGCCTGGCGACTCTGCAGGCCGGTGGACGACTTCCCGACGATGCCGCACCAGCCACACCCGACACGGGTGACACCACCGACTCGCCGACGATGCCTCGCTTCTGGGACGGCAGGGGTGGTGTCACGCCGGTCGGGCGAGCGCGCGGCCCCGCCGCGCCGCCCACCGGCCTGCCGGCGAGTCACGTCCCACCGCGGCCCGCGGTGGGGCTCCCGCCGGCCCCACTTCCCCGGGGCCGGCGGGAGCGGTTGATCCGTCTGATCGGAGCCCGCCATGGGACAGACCACCCGCACCCGCACGCTGGCGAAGGGCCGCAAGCGCAGGCGTCCGGCGCCGACCGAGGAGCAGCAGCAGGCCCGCCAGGAGGCGATGCAGGCCGCGCACGAGGACATGCTGGCCCGCCTCGAAGGCTTGGCGGCCGACCCGGTCGAGTGGCTGGAGTTCATCGAGACCGTGGCCGCGTGGGGCGCACGCTACTCGCTGGGCAACCAGATCCTGCTCATGACCCAGGCCAGCGCCCGCGGGATCGAGCCCCGGATGTTCATGGCCTACGGCGCCCGAGACGGGAGCTCGGGCTGGCGCAAGCACAAGCGCACCGTGATGGCCGGCCAGACCGGGTTCAACATCTGGGCACCGGTCAAGCGGCGACTGCGCGAGGACGAGCGCGAGGATTACGAGAAACGCACCGGCCGACGGGTGGTGCGCGACGCGCAGGGCCGGCTGCCGGTCATCGTCGCGGGGTGGAAGTTCGAGCGGACCTTCGAGCTGTCCCAGACCGCACCGATCGTGCCCTGGGCGGACAACTACCAGGTGCCCACCGTGCAGGTGCGGCGCCAGGTGAAGTTGCACGGCGGCAAGCAGGCCGTCCTGCTCGACGGTGACGACCCGACCGGGGTCTACGAGGACGTGGTCGCGATGATCCGCGCTGAGGGCTACGAGTACGCCCTGGCCGAGCCCGGCAGCGAGTATCTGGGCCGGGCCAACGGCGTGACCGTGGCCGGGCCGGCGACGCGGCTGGTGCGGGTGCGCGACGACGTGAGCGATGCCCAGCGGATCAAGACCGCCATCCACGAGCTGGCCCACATCCGGTGCGGGCACCTCGCGGGCCAGCTCAGCTACGTGACGCCGGTGCAGCACCGCGGACGCCAGGAGACCGAGGCCGAGTCGGTGGCCCACATCGTGTGCAAGGCGTTCGGGCTGGACTCCGAGCCCTACACCGACGCCTACGTGATGGGCTGGGCCGACGGCGACACGGACGTCGTGCGAGCCGCCGCGACCACCGTGCTGCAGGTGGCGCGCGACATCGTCGACCAGCTCGCCCCGATCGCACCGTTCGACGGCAAACGCGACCCGCAGCCCGAGGACCACACGCCCACCACGACGCTGCAGGCGGTGGCGGCATGAGCGCGCGGGAGTTCGCCGTGACCGTGGCCGAGCTCCCGCCCAGCGAGGCGACCCCGCTGGCCGTCGTGTTCGACGAGCACGAGCTGGCCTGCGTCGACGACGACCCGCGCGGAGACCGGGCCGGGATCTACCTCGGCGCCACCTACACCAGCACCTGGGGACACGGGGCCGTGACCGATGACCACCTCCCGACGCTGCTGCGCCAGGTCGTGCCGGGCGCGACCTGGCTGGCCTGGGACGATCCGCACGAGAGCTACCTCGGCACCGCCGCGCTGTATGCCCCCGACCTGGGACTCTGGACCGGCGAGTGCGACAGCTCCGGCGAGGTCTACGTCCCGGCCTCCGCCCTGCCCCGACCAGAGACCCTGCTGGCCGACCCGGCCACGGTGGCCGCCGTGACCGGGCTGGCCTGGCGGGACCGGATCAGCCAGTGCTGCTCGCGGATCGCCGCCACCCCGTCGGTCGGGTTCGTCCCCACCGGCCGCCCGGTGTGGGCGGAGTGGAACCGGCCGACCGGGCTGATCTACATCGACGACCCGGTCGAGGGCACACAGGTCGTGCACGCCCCACCGGGCCGGCCCGCGGTGAGATCAGCGAGCCGACCGCTCGCGCCGCGGAGGCCGCGCTGGGCCGAGCCGGATGGCAGCTGATGCCCACCGCGATCTCGGGCGAGCCGTGGCAGCGGGCCGGCCATGCCACGCACGTCGCACAGCTCTACCGGCCGGCGTTCCAGGCCACCCCGGCCGCGTCCTGACCGCGAACCACCTCTTGGTGCCCCGAGCCCAGAACCGGGCTCGGGGCACCGCTGCCTCCCACCCCACCGACCGCTGCAGAGATTGGACGAACGAACTCCGATGACGACCCTGGCTGACCTTCGCCGCATCTTCGCCGTCCGCGGCATCGACCCGGACCGGATCACCCAGCCGCCCGCCCCGGGCGAGGCTTCGTTCTTGTTCACCACTGCCCTCGGCGGGCAGGTGTGGTTCGCCCCGACCGAGCAGGACGGGCGGCGGACCGGATGGGCCTACAGCGGATGGAACCGCCACGGCGAGCTGACCGAGGCCGGGCACACCGACACCACCGCCCCGGAGGGCTTGCTGCCGGTGCTGCACCGCCACCAGAACTTGAGGACCGCACCGGCCAGCCTCCGCCAGCGCGACACCCTGCTCGCACTGGCCACCCCGGACGAGCACACGCCGTGGGAGATGCGCACCAGTGGGGCGGCAGACCGGTGGATCCTGGGGCTGTTCGTGGCCTGGACGCGGCTGCAGGACGGCGACGGCGGCATCTGTGGCAGCGACCTGATCGAGCATGTCGGGCGGGCGTTCGAGGCGATCGGGCTCACCGACGTCGAGTTCGACGACGAGATCGAGGCCCCCCACGACGAGCTGCTCGACGAGCTCGCTGCCCGGGTCGACCCCGGGCCTGACCCGGCGGGCGACGATCCGACACTACCGGTGCTCACGTCCCATCTCGAACAGGCCTTGGACAAGGCTCTCGACGAGGCGCTGGTCCTCGGCCGGCAGCTTGGCGTGCTGACCCTGGGAGGTCTGGCCGCGGAGATGGCCGCTGGCCTGCGCCGTAGCGGGTTGCTTGCTCCGGCGGCCGGGGCGGTGACCGCGTGAACCGCCCCGAGTGCAGCGTCGGTGCGATCGGCGCGCGAGTCGCGGCCGCGCTGAGCACCATCGATCAGCAAACCTGGCGGGTCACCGAGCACGATCGGGTCCGGTTGATCAGCGCGGGCGGGGACCGCCTGGAGCTGCACATCCGCGGCTACGGCGCACAGGCGGGACGGATGATCGTGCGCTGCAGCGACCCCGACGACGCCCGCGATGTGCCGATGCGCGAGCTGGGCGCGACGATCACGGTGTCCCCGGCCCGCCCGGCCGAGCACATCGCTGCTGACGTGTGCCGGCGACTGCTGCGGGCCTACCGGGCGGTGCGGCCCGTCGCCCGGGAGTGGCGGGCCGCCGCCGACGCCTCTCCGCTGCCGAGGGAGCTCTCCTCGATGAGGCCGAGCAGCATCTATCGCGGCTGCCCGGCACCGTCGAGAGGTCCGGCTCGCCACATCTGCCCGAGCTGACGCTGGCCACCGAGCACCCCTGTCGAGGCGCGGTCGAGCACGTACAGATCAGCGACGTCCAGCTCGGTCACGAGGTGACCGACCCTCCCGAGCAGGAGATTCGGCTCGGCGGTGGGGGCCGCTGGCCGACCTATGCGCGCGTGCGGCTGCGGGTCCATCCCCGGCTGCTGCCCGCTCTGGCACGTGCTCTCGCCGACGTCGCGGCCACCACCGATGTGGAGGTGGTGCCAGCGCGTCAGTGCCCGCACACCCACCAGCCGGTCTGCCCGCACGGTCACGACCACCTGACAGACCACGGTTCGGGGTAGGAAGCCAGCGGGGTGTCCGCCCCGCCGGCCACGGGGCGGACACACGCTGGCAGCCGGGTCCCCGGGCCCTGGCGATGAACCTGCCGTGGGATCCCCCCGGGTGAACCCGCCACAGCGCACCAATCGGTCGGCGGCAACAGCAGGGCGGGTCCACGCCGCGGTGACCACGGCAGAACCCCCGCCGGCCCAGGCACCCCGGCCGCCCGAGCCACGTGGTGCGCCCCCGGGCTTCGCGGGGCGCACCGCCCCTCGTCGTGTGTGCACGTGGCCAGGGGCGGGTCGCACCACTGTGGGAGGTCTTGATGACCGCAGAACCGACCCCTGCCCTCGAATCGGCCGTGGCGGACGCGGCGGCGTTCGGCCGGCTGGCCCTGGTCGATCCGGGCACGCTCGAGCTGGAGGGCAACACTCGCCTCGACGCGAACCTCGACGCGCATTTCTGCGCCTCGATCCGCGACCGCGGCGTACGGGAACCGATCACCGTTCGCCGCCGCGCCAGCGACGGGACGCTGGTGGTCCGCAAGGGTCAGCGCCGCACCCTGGCCGCAGTCCGGGTCGGCCTGACCCAGGTGCCGGTGATCATTGCCCCCGAACCGGCCCCCGAACACGGCGACACGGCCGACACCGACAGCGACGATTACCGGGCAGCGCAGGCCGAGCGGATCGTCGACCAGCTCGTCGAGAACCAGCACCGCCGCAGCATCACCGACGCCGAGGAAGTCGCGGCACACCAGCAGCTGCTCGGGCTCAACTTCAAGCCCTCCGACATCGCCAAGGTCGTCCGCACCAAGGCCGACCGGGTCCGCCAGACCACCCAGGCCGCCCAGAGCCAGCGGGCGGTCGCGATCGGGTCCCGCTACGAGCTGGACCTGATGCAGATGTCGGTGATCGCCGAGTTCGAGGACGACGACGAGGCGGTCAAGCTGCTCACCACCGTCGCGGTGCGCGAGCCGGAGCGGTTCCGCCACTTCACCCAGCGGCTGCGCGACGACCGCGCCGAGAAGCAGGTGCACGCGGCTGCGGTCGCAGAGCTGACCGCGGCCGGCGTGACCGTCATCGACCGCGACGACCACCGCCACGCCGACGCGACCGAGCTCTACCGGCTGCGGCCCAACCCTGAGGCCCCCGAAGACACCGCGCTTGAGGAGGAGACCCACCGCAGCTGCCCCGGCCACGCCGCCGCAGTGATCACCGTCCGCCCCTACGGCCAAGACCACCAGGCCCGGGTCCACTGGCTGTGCCTGGACCCGACCGCCCACGGACACGCCCCCCTCCGCGACAGCATGCGCCTCCCCGCTGGTGGCGGCAGTGACGTTGCGGGTGAGAGCGAGGAGGAGCGAGCCGCCCGGGCGGCCGCGGAGAAGGAGGCCCAGCGCGCCGAACGCCGTCGGGTGATCGAGAACAACAAGGCGTGGGCCTCCGCGGAGACCGTGCGCCGCGAGTGGCTGGCCGAGCTGCTGGCCAAGAAGGCGGCGCCGAAGGGCGCGGCGATCTATGTCGCCGCCGAGCTCGGCCAAGGCGCCCACCCCCTGCGCAAGGCGATGGAGTCGGGCAACGCGCTGGCCTGCCAGCTGCTCGGGCTCGACACCCCGCACGGGGGTGGCTACTACAGCGGTCGGGTCAACCCGCTCGCCGCGGCCGCCCGCTCGACCAGCGCGGCCCGGGCGACGCTGCTGTCGCTGGCCATGGTGCTGGGCGCCTTCGAGGCCAGCACCCACCGGGGCAACTGGCGCAACGCCGACCCGGCCACGCAGCGCTACCTCGCCCAGCTGCACGAGTGGGGCTACCCGCTGTCCGAGGTCGAACAGCTCGCCCTCGACCCCGCCGCCGACCACACCTCCCCGGACGTCGACTCCAACGTCGACTCCAACGTCGACTCCGACGGCGGCGCCGGCGGGGACGACGAGGCCGGTACCACCGACCCAGTCGACGAGGACGACGCAGCCGACGACGAGTCGGACCCGGCGGACCCCGACACCGACACCGGCGCCGACGAGTCCGACTGACCCAGGCACTCATCGCTCGGGCCGGGGCGGTCATGCCGCCCCGCCCCGAGCGGTGTCGACGCACCCGGCACGAAGGAGATCCCTGATGACGCAGACCCAGACCCACACCCGACAGGGGCACGACCGGCTCAACCGCGAGGCCCAGTTCCTGCCCCAGACCAGCGACGACGAACGCCCTGCGCTGCGCGTCGGCGGTGTCCTGGTCAGCGTCTACTGGACCCCCGGCCCGCAGCTGCGGGTCGCGATCGACACCAGCGACCTGGCCGAGCAGTTCCCGGACAACCCGCCACTGCAGGTCGCGCTCAACGACGGCATCGTCTACCGGCGCCCCGGCCCCGGACGCGGCGGCGGCCCATCGGCGCGCGAGCTCGGTGACCACACCCTGTTCCAACAGCTGGCCCTGGCCGAGTACGCCGAGCTCTACGGCGGCCACGGGTTCGACTACCCGATCGACGACCTGGTCGGCGAGATCGAACGCCGGGTCCCCGGCGGTCTCGAACGCCTCGCGGCCCGGTTCGACAAGCACGACACCACCGACGTCGTACGCGCCTGGTTCACCGACCCGGACGCGCTGCTGGCCATCGCCCGCGGCGCCGCGCCGGCCCGACCGGCGACCCACTGACCAACAGCCCCCGGCCGGGCCGGGGTGCTCGCCCACTCGATCGAAAGGACGGCGTGAACCTGATGGGTGTCACCTTCATGCCCGCTCCCCCGCCCGGCGGCCCGGTGGAGCAGGGCGCGAGCATCCTGTGTGCGGCGCATCCGCCCCAGGACCGGCGCTACTTCGCCGACCACGAGACCGCCCTCGCCGGGTTGGCCGACCATCGCCGGTTCTGCAGCGACCCCGACTGCGGTGAGCACGCCTACCGCCCGTTCGTGGTCGTCCACTACAGCACCGACTCCGAACCGCGCCTGGACGTCGGTATCCGGAACGCGATGCTGCTCCTGCGCGCGCTCGGTCTGGTCGCAGAGCTCGGCGCCGACGACGTCCACACGTCCCCGCCCGGTGCCGGCCCGGCCCCGGACGAGGACACCCCCCTGGTCGGGGAACTACCGGCCGAGCAGCTGCTCGGCCGCGTCGAGCTGGCCCTTGCTCTGGCGCCCGCCGATCCCGGCGTCCCGACCCACGCCCTCAACGCCGCCGGCACGGTCGTGGACTGCGGCCGCCCCGCGGGCTACCTACAGGACCGACTCGGCGACCTACGCGAGGTCGCCCTGTTCGCCCGCGACCAGGACCGCGACGTCATCTGGCACTGACCTCTAGCACGGACCATCACACCACTCTCATCGTCGTCTGCGAAGGCCGGTACGCGGTGAGGGCTGGGCCGCGGTCGAAGCCTGCTGCGGCATCTACGGCATCGAGGCCCGCGATCAGCCACGACAGGACCGCGCAGGCAGAGGCGGCACCCCGCGCTAGCGCGACCGCACGACCACCAGCGGCAACGGCCGACGGACCGCGCGGTGACCCTGCCCGCTGGCGGGGCCTCTCGGGAAGGGTGTCGGTGCTCGGTGTGGAGACGCCCGCAGGTCAGCACACCGCGGTGGGGGTCGCGGCGATGAACCGGCGCCGACGCCGAGCGGGTGGGACAGGCCTCGCCGAGGGCTCGGACCGCTGACGCGGTTCCCACCCGTTCGGGCCAGCGCGAACCCCCGCCGCCCCTGACGGGCCCCACCCCGGCGCGCTGAGGCAGAGCCGCGTCACCAACCAGCCCGACACCCCCTTCAGGAGGCACCCCATGAACGAGATCACCCTGGCCGGAAACCTCGGCAAGACCCCCGAGCTGGTCTTCAGCGAGCGCACCGGCGAGGCGGTGCTGCGGTTCTCCATCGCCTGCAACGACCGCTACTTCGACCGCCAGAGCGGCGAGTGGCGCGACGCCAAGCCGGTCTGGACCGACGTGGTCGCCTTCGGGGCCCTGGCCGAGAACGCCGCCAACTCCCTCGCGGCCGGCGACGCCGTGGTCGTGATCGGCAAGCTCGCCGACAACTCCTTCACCCCCGAGGGGGCCGACTACCCGGTCCGGCGCACCGAGTTGCGGGCCCAGACCATCGCCCCGGACCTGCGGCGCGCGCCCGCCACGCTCACCCGCCGGACCCGTCGCGAGCCCAGCGGTTCGACCACCGCTCCCCAGCCGGCCGGCTGACCCCGGCGGCTGCCGGGCGGGGCGCCCTTGCCGCACGGCGGCGCCCCGCCCGGTCTCCACACCGGCCCCGTTCGCTGCGGGGCTGCGCCCTGTTCGAGCCCGAGATGCGAGGTGAACAGTGATGGATTTCCTGGACCACGACCTACCCTGCCGGGCCGAAGACCCGGAGCAGTTCTTTCCCGGTCGGCACCGGCGGCCCGGCCGACCGGCAGGTCGCGGAGGCCAAGGCCGTGTGCCGGCGCTGCCCGATGACCGCGGCCTGCCTGGCACGGGCGCTCGAGCTCGGCGCGGACGGGGTGTGGGGCGCCACGACCGCCGCAGAGCGCCGGCGCATGCGGGCGGGCGGCCCCCGCCGGGCCGCCGGGCACAGCCCGAGGCAGGCCCGGCGGGCTGCCGCGGTGGCCGTCGTCCGCAAGGGCGCCCGACGCGTGGCGGTGGCCGCGCAGTACGGCATCAGCCCACGCACCCTCGACCGCTGGCTCGCTGCCAGCGCCTGACCGGCGGTCCCGCCCCGCGAATCCCGCGGTCGCTCTCTTCGGCACAAGCCGACCGACTCCACAGCCGAAACGCCGCCTTTCGCGGCTTCCGCCGAGGACTGATCCCCGGCGCTGACGAGGCAGATCCATCCACCCGGGAGGTACCCGATGGCGATCACCGTGTGCGGGCCCGCCTGCACCACCGAGATCAAGAACAGCGGCCGGGCCTGTGGCGACCCCCAGCGCTCCTACGTGGGCGCGGTGCTGGCCACCTACGAGCGCAACGGCTACGACGACAGCGACTTCATCGCCGTGGTCTGGGACGGCGAACAGGTCACCGCTCGGGAGTACGCCAGCACCCGGGGCTGGACCTACCACAACTTCGCCACGATCGACGCCACGCCCCAGGCCCGCGACGCGGCCCTGGCCTGGTACCGGGAGCGGCTGCTGCCCCACCTGATCGCAGCTGAGCAAGCCCGCACCACCGCACCCCGTGTGGGACGCCGGGTGCGGTCACTGACCCAGCGCGGCAAGAACGTCGGCATCACCGGTGAAGTCCGCTGGATCGGGCCGGACCGCTACGCCCGCGACGGCCGCGAGCGTGTCGGCATCCAGGTCACCGGCGAGGACGCGCTGCGGTTCCTGCCCGCCGGCAGCGTCACCGTGCTCGACCCGGAACCGGTCGACGAACAGGCGCTGCGCGCCTTCACCGAGGCCACCCGCCCCGACTGGCGCCACGCACTCAACGACCTGGCCTCGCCCGGACCGGCCACCCACTGATCCAAGGGAACTGAGCTCGTGACCCCCACCAGAACAGCACCGGCCACGACGACGTGCACCCGCCTTCGATCGCCCCGCGCATCGACACGGCTCGCGGGCCCTCCGCCCGCGGAGGGCCCGTGGTGACTCTGCACCCGCCCGCCGCCTTCCCACCGATGCCGCGCATGCCGGCACCCGACACGGGTGACACCACCGACTTCGCTCTCCAGCTTCCTGACTGTGCGACGAGGTGGTGTCACGCCGGTCGGGCGAGCACGCGGCCCCGGTTCGGCGGCCCGCGGGTGCGGGCGAGTCACGTCCCACCGCGACCGGCGGTGGGCCCCGCACCGGCCGGTACGGCCGGGCAGGAGACCGAGCGCCCGCCACGAACACCTCGAAAGGGGGTGATCTTGCATGTCGCAGCACAACGAGACCGAGCTGGTCGAGCTGGGTGACGCCGCGGTCCTGACCGAGGGCGGCGGTTCCGGCACGTCGGAGGACAAGCGCTACGTCTACGCCTGAGTCAGGCGAGCGGCGCGAGGGCCCGGTGAACGACACGTTCACCGGGCCCTCGTCGTTCGGTGCACCACCCGGTGCGTCGAGAACCCGATCGGGGAGGTCAGCAGATGAACATTCGATGGTTCGGCGGCCGAGGCGCCGGCCACCCCACCATCCGATTCCCGGCCGCGGCTCGCGCCCTGGCCGGGGACGTCCGGGCCGCGTGGCTGTGCGGCGACTGGCCAGAACCGCAGGTCACGACCGTGCGTCATGCCGGCAGGACCGTGGCCGTGCTGGGCCGCGCCCGCTGCGAGCCGCACCTGCTGCAGCAGTGGGCTCGCCGCGGTGTTCCCGACTACGCCATCACGGCGTTCGCCGGGGCCTACACCGTCGTCGAAGTGACCCAGCACGCCACGGTGGTGCTCACCGACCCGGGCTGGGTCCAGCCCGTCTACACCGCAACCGCGGCGGACGGGACCCCGTTGTGGGGGTCGAGCTCGCTCGCACTGGCCGCCCTGAGCGGCGCCGACGTCGACCACACGTGGCTACACGAGCACCTGCACCCCGGGCACACTGACGAGCCGGGCGCCACCTTCGGGCAGCGCTCGGCGTTCGCCGGGGTCACCGCAGTGCCTCCCGAGACGAGGCTGACGATCACCTCGTCCTCGATCACGAGCCGGCCACTTGCCACAGACGCCGGCGACCCGCCGGCCCGGCCCGCTGCCCGCCTCCGGCACGCTCTGCAGGACGCGGTCGCCGGGATCGCCGAGGCCGACACGAGCGGCCGCGGGGTCGCGGCGGACTGCTCGGGCGGGATGGACTCGACATCGCTGGCCATGCTGCTCGCCCACCACCGCCCCGCTCGCGGCGACACCGTTGCCGGAGACGTTCTCGCGGTGACGGTGCACCCGGCCGGGATCACCGCCGGCGGCGATCTGGACTGCGCCCGCGCGGCCGTCGACTACGCCCGCGCGGGGCTGACCGGGCGGACCCGGTCGCTGGAGCACCTGCGCTGCCCGCTCACCGACCGGCACGTCCCGTACGGGCGAATGCTCGACCTCGTCCCGGCAACCGATGAACCAGCGCCGTCGACGATCGCGATCGCCCGCTTCGACGCCGAACTCAGCCTGCTGGCCGGACACTCGGTGACCGACCTGGTGACCGGCGACGGGGGCGACACCCTGCTCGGGCCGCAGCCCGGGTATCTGCCCGACCTCGCCGCCACAGCAACGCTGCGCTCGCAGACGATGCTGGTCCGACACGCGTTGGGCTGGGCCCGGCTGCGCCGAACGGCGGTCTGGCCGCTGCTCGCCCGGGCCCGCGCGGCCGCCCGCCGCCGCGAGCCGGGCGAGGCCGCCCGGACCCGCACGGCGATGCGGACCGTGGCCCGCACCGCACGCGCCGACGCACAGATCACCGAACAGCGCCACGGGATCAGCCTTCACAACCCGTTCACCGACCCCAGCGTGGTCAACGCCGCGCTGGCGGTACCCGGACCGCTGCGTGCGGGACCGGGCGACTACAAGCCGCTGCTGCGCCAGGCCATGACCGGCTTGCTGCCCGAGACAGTGACGACCCGGCGCACGAAGGGGGACTTCACCCCCGACCAGTACCGGGGCCTACGCGCCCACCTCGAGGCCCTCACCGGGCTCGTCGACGGCGCGCTGGCCGCCCGCGGCCTGATCGACCCCGCCCGCTACCGCGCGCTGCTCACCCGAGCCGCGGCCGGCGCCCCAGGCATCGGCTTCCACCAGCTCAACCCCGTGCTGGCCGCCGAGGTGTGGCTGCGCGCCATCGACCAAGCACCCGCGGCCGCCCGCTGGGCCACACCCCCCGACGACCCACCGTCGCGGGCCACGGCCCGTTCAGGATCGGAGGCACAACGATGACCACGCCCCTCGGCCGGCCGTCCGAGGTCCGGGCCGCGGACCTCGGACACACCATCGTGCTGCTGCACGAGCGCACCGGCGCAGTGCGCGCACTCATCGGGGCACAGCGCACGGCATTCCTCGCCCTCGACGCCACCGGTGCCCAGGCACCGGGCACCGAGGCCGAGGCACTGGCCGCCAGCCTGTCGTGCACGGGGTTCCTGCGCCCGGTCAGACCGGACGACACGACACCACCGGTCGTCCCGGTTCCGGCGCCCGGGCCCAGCTGGGGCACCCAGGAAGCGCCCGGCGCGCTGCACGAACGCGGACAGCTCGCACCGACCTGGACACCCATCGCCGTACTCGCGCTGGCGACGGTGCTGCTCGTGCGCGCGACCGGTCGGCGGGCTCACGCGTTCTCACGGCTACTGCGCCTCGTCCGCGCCGCCTCCCGGGTCGCGCGCCGTCCGGCGCGCGACACCCAGGTCACGCAGGTCCTAGACTGTGTGCGCGTCATCGGGCGCCTCTCTCCGTTCCGGACAGCGTGCTTGGAGGAAACCGTCGCGGCGATGCTCGCCCTCGCCCTCACCGGGCGGCGAGCTGGGTGGTGCCACGGGATCGCCGCGGATCCGATCAGGCTGCACGCCTGGCTCAGCCTCGACGGCTGCCCCGTCGGCGAGCCCACCTCCACGCTGCGTTTCACACCACTGATCCAGCTGCCCGAACCCGCTCCCGTGCCTGCGCACGGCCACGGACGGGTGGCGAGAGGAGCCACCCCATGACCACCTCCACCGATACCCACGCCGACACCGCCGCTGCCGACCCGATCCCGGGTGCACCGCTGCTGTGGATGCGCGGTGACCGGGCCGCGCTCGGCCCGTTCACCCGTGAGCTGGCCGAGCTGTACTGGCAGTGGGAGAACGAGCCCACCGTCATCGCCGGCATGGGCCGCCAGACCCCTGAATCGCTCGAAGCGCGCCTGACCGGCTACGATGCCCAGGCCCGCAGCATGGGCACCATCCCGAGGTTCACCATCTACGACCTCACCCGGGACGGCGGACCCGTCCCGGTCGGGACCAGCGCGCTGCGCATCGACCACTACGTACGCACCGCGGAGTTCATCATCCTGCTCGGCGCCGACGGCCGCGGTCGCGGCTTGGCCACCGAGGCGACCCGGCTGACGCTGGACTACGCGTTCACCATCAGCGCGCTGCGCTCGGTGTGGCTCAAGGTCCTCGCGCCGAACACCGGCGCGATCACCGCCTACGAAAAGGCCGGGTTCTGCCACGCCGGGCGGCTGCGCCGCGCCGGCTACTGGCACGGCGCCGAGACCGACGAACTGATCATGGACGCCGTCGCCGACGACCACCTGGCCACCAGCTGACCCGTCCGGCACGCCGGGCATCAGCCGCGGGGACGACGCGCCGCCAGGCCCCGTGGAGCGGCTGCGCCGCACGGCGATACCAGAGGGATCCGGGGCGATCCTGCGGGCGCGCTCCTCACGCCTCAAGGGCGCTACCGCGTCGCTACGCGACAGCCCTCCGGGCTGCCCTGGACGCATGAGCCTCTGCACGCCCGCGGGGCAAGGCCCCCGAGGGGCAGGCGCACCGCCTGCCCCCGAGATGGCCGACCCGGATCCCACCCGGCCTGACACGGGGTCCACGGACGACGGGAGGAGCACCCTCATGACGCTCACGACCAGCACCAACCGCCCCCACCCTGCCGGCCCGCGGTGCGATGCTGTCGGCGACAGCAGCGCCCAAACCGGGAGGAAGGAGGCAGCGCGCATGCCGCGACGTGCCCGGCCGCGGCTGGACCGTGAGGTGGCACGCCTGCGCCGGGTCGCGCTCGACGCCGCCGCCGCCGGGCTGTACGTGTTCCCGGTCCAGCCCGGAGGCAAGCTCCCGGCAGTGCCCCGACACAGCGCCGAGCGCTGCCGCCGGCGCGGGATCTGCGCCGAGGGACATCAGGGCTGGGAGCAGCGCGCCACCCGCGACCGCGCCCAGATCTGCCGCTGGTGGTCCGGCGACGAATCGGCCCGGTTCAACGTCGGGATCGCCTGCGGCCCGTCCGGCATCGTGGTCATCGACCTCGACACCAGCACCGAACCCGTGGCCGACTGGGGCGGGGCGACCACCGGCCGCGAGGTCCTCGACCAGCTCGCCGCGCGCCACGGCGAAACACTGACCGACACCTACTCAGTCCGTACGCCAACGGATGGGGAGCACGTCTATTACCGGATGCCCGAGGGCCTGCAGCTGCGCAACACCCACGGCGGGCACGGGCACAGCCTCGGCCCACTGATCGACACTCGCGCCGGCGGCGGGTTCGTCGTCGGCGCCGGCAGCGTCCGCCCCGAGGGCGCCTACCTGGTCGCCGAGCACGGCCAGATCGCCGCTCTCCCCGCCTGGCTTGCCACACTGCTCACCCCACCACCGGCACCCCAGCGCCCGACCACGACGCGCAGCGCCCTGTCCACCAAGCGCGCGAATGCCTACATCGCCGCAATCCTGCGCGACGAGACCGACAAGGTCACCCGCGCCGCGAAGGGCCGCCGCCAGATCACCCTGCTCGACGCCGCACGGGTGTTCGGTCAGCTCGTCGGAGGCGGGGAACTCGACGCCGACAACGCCCAGGCCGTCCTGCTCGAGGCTGCCGCCGCGCACATCGGCATCGACGGGTTCACCCGCGCCGAAGCCGAACGCACCGTCACCCGTGGGATGAACTACGGCATGCAGGCCCCGCGAACTATCGGCCACCGCGACGATCCGCGCTCTGAGATCGGAGATCCGGACAACGACGGTGAGGAGATCAGGAGCTGACCCGCGGACGGCAGCGATCGGTGTCGTCCAGTACAGGAGGCGCGTGATGTCGCTGAGCTCGCAGTTGCAGCAGGGCGTGCTCGCGCGGTGGTGTGCCACGAATCTTCCCGGCACCGGTGCTGTGGTCGACCGGATCCGCGCGGCCGCGGCCCCGGCGCCGGTGCTGCGGCCGGCGGGCCGGGTCGGGGCGGGGCACTGGCCCACGGTGGGCGGGGTGGTCAGTGCGCGGCTTGCCGCGCTGGTGCAGGACGCCGCCCCGTACGCGGCCCTGTACGGGCTGGTCGCGGCCGAGGTGGTCTCGGCGCAGGCCAGCAACGCGATCGCGGCCACCTACTCGGCCCAGCGGGCCGTGCTCGCCCAGGAACCCGATCTGACCGAGGTCGCGGTCGGGCTGCGCCCCTCCCCCAGCGACGTCGTGGCGCTGCTCGCGCCGCGCCCGGACACGCACGGCCCACGGGCCGGCGACACCGTCTTCACCGAGCTGGCCCAGCGCGGGCGTGTCTTTCACAGCAGCCACGCCCCGACCGGGACGGTCGGGACGCACGGTGCCGAGACCGCGCTCGCGCGTACCTACGCGGCATGGACCCTCGGCGAGGACCGCTACCGGTCCGGGACTACCCCGCCGGCCCTCGCGCACATCGTGGAGACCAGCGCGGCACCGACGGTGGAGCAGCTGCGTGAGCTGGCACCACAGGCAGTCGTCGAGGACACCGCCGCGCTCGTCCGACTCGGCGAATCGTCCGGCACGCTCGCGACCTGGCGAGGATGGGCCGGTGACCCGCGCTCCGGCCAGACTCTCGGCTTCGCCTCGCCGGTGCTGGTCCCGCACTGGGCGGAAGCGGATCTTCTGGTCGGCGACACCTTGGTGGAGGTCAAGACCGTGCTGCGGGCCGATCAGCCCGCGCGGATCGCGCGGTGGGTGTGGCAGCTACTCGGCTACGCCTGGCTCGACCACGGTGACCGGTGGCAGATCCGGTATCTCGCGTTTTACCTGGCCCGCCACGGCGTCACGGTCCGGTGGCCGGTCACGGAGCTGGAGGCGCTGTTGGTCGGTGACCCGGCCCGCGTCCCGGGCGTCCGGGCCGAGTTCCGTCGGCTGACCGAGCAGGCCGCGGTGAGCGAGGGCGCCACCCTGCTGCCCATGCCCTGACCGGCACCCGGGCCCGATGGGAGCCCGCCCCGCCACGCACCCCGGACCTCGCCGCGGGCCTGGGGTGGTACCGCTGGATCGCCCGGAGGTCAGCACACCCCGGGTGGGTCCACGGCGATGACCGGCGCCGACACCGCACGGGTGGGACGAGCTCGCTGTCGCTCGTCGGCCTGGCGGCCGATCCCACCCCGTGCGGGCCAGCACCTCAAGCCTCGCCGCCCCTGACGGGCCCACCCGGGCCGTGCTGAGGCAGCGCCGCGTTCCAGCCGCACCACCCCAGGCACACAGCGAGGAGGACGCGTGATGAGCGAGCACTTCCCCATCGTCAACCCCCGGATCGAGGACGGCCTGGCGCTGAGCGACGCGACCGTGGTCGAGTTCCGCGACGGGTGCACCGACGCGATGAGCATCGTGCCCGGCGAGCACGAGGCCGGCGAGAGCGTGCCGTGCCCTCGCTGCGCGGGTGAACACGAGATCAGCTCGGCCCTGTCGGTGCCGATCGCCCACAACATCGAGATCAGCGAGGTCGAGCCGGAGGCCGAGCCCGGAGTCTGAGGCCTCGGGCACGACCGGGCCGGGTGCCAGCACGTGCGCGGGTCACCAGCCCGGTGCCGGTGGGCATGGCCGGGTCACCAGCCCGGTGTCGGTCGGGCACGCAGGGTGCGGTCCACGGCAGCAGGTAGTGGGGGTGGGCCTCCGGTGCTCGGCACGTCTGGATCGCCCGAAGGTCAGCACACCCGGGGCAGGGCAAGCGCCGACGAACCCGGCCGACCCATCCCGGTGAGACCCCGTCACCCCGGGGAGCGCCGGGCAGCGTCGCGTACAGGGTCACACCGGGATGGGCCAGCCAGAACCGCCGCCGGCCCTACGGGCCCCACCCCGGGCGTGCTGAGGCTGCGCCGCGTTCCAGCCGCACCGAGCACCGGAGGCCCACAGATGAACAGCACCAGCGTTACCCGCCGCGTCAGCGTCGACCCCGAAACCGGCTTCTGGACCCTCGACGGGGCCATCCCCACCCAGCTCAGCATCAGCGAGCAGCGGCTGCTCGAGGACCTCCTCGTCGACCTGTACGGGCCGACCGAGATCAGCGATAACGAGCCCGGCGACAACGAGCCGCCCTTCTGACGGCGGCGACGCAGGGGCCCCGCCGCCGGGTGGGGCCCTTCGCGCAGGAACAGACCCGTCGCAGAGCGTGACCGGCCTCCCTCCGGCGCCGCAGCACCGCGGCCGAGACCGGCCCGGTCACCAAACCACGAGCACGTCCAGGAGAGATCATGAGCGAGAACACCGACGACCTGACCCAAAAGCAGGACCCTCGCAACGCTAGCCTGGACACCGCGCTGCGCACCCGGGACCACCGGGCGGCGGACCTGGCCGCTGCCACCGCCCGCCTCGGCCAGGTGCTCTGCGACCAGCACAACGCGCGTGTGCGGCGCAACGGCGCCGACAACCCCACCCTCGCCGACTACCTCGCCGTGTGCGAAGCGAACGTGGCAGTCCACCAGGCTCAGGCCGAACAGCGTGCCGCGGACAACGCAATGTGGGACGCCGAAAACGCGGCGCTCGACATCAGCGAGGAGCTCGAGTACGCGCGCCGCTTTGGCGGCGACGAGGCAGGCCCGTGATCCGGGTTCCTCGCCGCCACTCTCGGGTGATCACCGCAACCCCACGCGGGGCAGACGGATGGTCCCTGCCCTCCGGCGGCCGCCCGTGTCGTAGGGCCGCTCAAGGCCGCGGCGGGCCCAGGAACCGATGGACCCGCCTGCCGGCGGGGTAGGTGGACCTTCCGGCCCTAAAGCTGAGCACGGTCTCACTCAACATCAAGGGCGCTCCGCGTCGCCTTCGGCGACAGCCCTCCGGGCTGCCCTTGACGTCGAGCCTCGGAGACCGTGCGACCGCCGCGAAGCGGCAGCGGGGACGACGCCCGCTGCCCCTCACGGGCCGCAAGGCCCACCCACTTCTGATCACCGGCCACGTTAGGGAGTGCAGTCGCGATGGACACCATGACCGACACGACGACGGTGGACGCAGCCGAGGAGCTGGGCCAGGTTGCTGACCTGATCGCCCGGGGGGCGACCCGTGAGGCGCGGCGCCGGACCGCCCGGATCGCCGACGCAGCCGACACCGAGACCCGCGCCCTGCTGGGCCAGATCCTCGCCGCCCTCGAGAAGCACCCGGCCGTCATGCTCGATGAGCTGCGGAACCTGTGGAAGATCAGCGATGCCGCCGGGCGGGAGCTGGTGGAGGCGTGCGCACCCCGGGCGGAGCGTCGCGCCGAGGCCGCGAAGGAGACCGAGCGCGCCGTCCGGGCCACGCGCGCGGAGCGGCGCGAGTACGCCCGCCGCAGGCCGGGCGAGGTGGCCACCCGCCAGGGCACCCCGCAGCCGCGGCGCAGCCAGCGCGCCACGGACAACGACACCGCGACGCGCCGCTACTTCGACGAGCGCGACGACCCGGCCGCGGTCACCGACGAGCAGTCCGATTACGACCAGCTCGACTACGACCGCGCGGCGGTGCCGCCCATGAAGGGACTGCCGTGCGTGGCGTGTGGGGTGGAGCGGTCGACCCGTGACCAGCAGCGCACCCACGACGACGGGCTGTGCGAGGACTGCCGCGAAAGCGGTACCGCGGGTGTGCCGATCCTGCCCGCGACCGCCACCCGCGCGGATGTGCTGATCGCCCGCTGCGACCACATCGCCGCCACCTCTGCCAACGCCGACGAGCGGAACGCGCGGCTCAATCGTGACTGGCGCTGCCTGAAGGCCACCGACCGGTTCACCGTGTCGGACTGGCACGCCCGCCAGCCCGCCTGACCGCCCACCGCAGGAAGGGCCCCGCCAAAGGGCGGGGCCCTTCTTCGTGCGCTCACCCGACCCCGGACCGGTACCGCGAGCGAGGGAGCGCCACGAGGCGGCCCGTCCGCCAGCGTCGGTGGCGCCGGCAGATCGGCGCGGCCGGCGCGCGAGGCGCTCAGGGCCCGCGCCGGGCCGAGCGTTCGGCGGACCCGCCTACGGCGGCACAGTCCTTCCGCGCGGCCAGCATCGCGGCCGGCGGAGTGCCGCGGCATCCGGTCAGGCGCTCGCCCGCTCGGCCGGGGGCGCGGCCACCGTGGTCTCGGTGTCGGCCACCGGGATGGCCGGGTAAGCGGGATCGCTGCCGGCGCCCGCCTGCGGCGTGGCCGCCGGTTCGGCAGACCCGGACGGGGGCCGTGCCTGCCGCAGCAAAGTACGGACCCGCTTGACCGGAAGCCCGAACATCGCGGCCAAGTCGTCGGCCTTGCGGCCGCCGCGGTGGAGCTCGGCGAGGATCTCGCGCTGCCGCTGCTCGATCTCGCCGAGCCGGGCATCGGCATCGTCGCGCACGCGCCGCGCCTGCGCCTCGAGATCGGCGAGCGTCCGGTCGCGCTCCGCGACGACCTGGACGGCGTCGGCGTCCGCGCGGGCGTATCGCTCGAACGCCTCGTCCTCACGCCGGCGGCGTTCAGCCTCCTCAGCGTCGAGGCGATCCCGGGCCGCCGCCAGCTCGGCGATCCGGTCCCGGACCTGTCGGTCGTTCTTGGTTCTGCTCTTCCCCGCCACCGTGGGCCACCCCCGAGGTTGTCCGTTGCTTCCGGCCCGACCGTTCGGCGCCCGCTCGGCGGTCGCTGATCTCGTCGTCGGGCCATCCGATGGTGACCCAGATGCCACAGTGAAGGCCACCATTCGGTGTCCCCGAACCACAGCCTGGCGGCAGCCTCCGGCTGCCCCGTGCAGCTGCCCCACCTGCTACCCGATCACTGCCCCCTGCCCAGTTCTTCCTGGTCATGATCTTCCAGTCCACCCTGTCCTCTGTCTGCTCAGTCCACCACGTCTCTTTACCCCTTCTAGATCATCTTCTTGCTTCCTCTTGTCCTCATCCTAGATCCTCCCTCGATCCCACTGAAGACCTCCACACCTATGCATCAAATGATCTTGCTGGTGGCGGGTGACCTGTCG